>JAEDGW010000024.1 GCA_016297325.1 Coprococcus sp.
GCCTTCAGCCCACTCCTGCTTGATGTCGCAGAGTGCAACCTCGTATCCGTCAACCATAGCAAATGCCTTAGCAATGCCCTGACCCATGGTTCCTGCACCAATTACGCCAACCTTCATTATTATATCCTCCTAAATCTTTATTTGAGCGAACATGAGAAATTCATGTACGTTTCGTTTAACATGCTCACTCATCTTATATCACACATTTAGGATGGTTTACCTTTATCAGATTCCCCACCCTGTTGAACACCAGCCATACAAAATTTGCCTACGGCAAATGGCTGGTGCTACATGTCAGTTTTTCACAGAAAAACTGACACATATTCTAAATGTTAATATCAGAACTGTTAATTATTACTTATTCTGGAAAGGAACAACCTTAAGCTTCTTCTCCTTGTCTTTCTCAAGGAAGTTGCCCATTCCTGCCTTCTGATCCTCTGTCTCGAAACAGTCACCAAAAAGCTTCTCCTCAATAACAATTGCCTGATCCATATCTACCTGTAAGCCATCGTTGATAGCCTTCTTGCAGTTTCTTACTGCAATAGGAGCATTTGCTGCGATTCCGGCTGCCATCTTCTTAGCTGCTGGAAGGAGCTCCTCAAGTGGATAAACAGCATTCACAAGACCGATTCTGTAAGCCTCGTCTGCCTTGATGTTTCTTGCTGTGTAGATGAGCTGCTTAGCCATGCCTGCACCTACAAGACGTGCAAGTCTCTGTGTTCCGCCAAAACCAGGTGTGATTCCAAGACCAACCTCTGGCTGACCAAATACAGCGTTCTCTGAGCAGATTCTGATGTCACAGCTCATTGAGATCTCACATCCGCCGCCAAGAGCGAATCCGTTCACTGCTGCAATAACAGGAATTGGGAAAGTCTCGATTGCTCTGAACACATCGTTACCCTTCTTACCGAAGGCCTCTCCCTCTGCCTTTGTGAGTGTTGACATCTCACCTATATCAGCTCCGGCAACAAATGACTTCTCTCCGGCACCTGTAAGAATAAGACATCTTGTTGTATCAAGATCAACTGCCTTGAATGTAGCATCAAGCTCCTCAAGAACTGCACTGTTGAGTGCGTTCAGAGCCTTTGGACGGTTGATTGTGATAATTCCTACATATCCATCCTGTTCGTATGTAACAAACTCCATGATGTATCTCCTTTATTATACTGATTTACGGCAGCTGGCTGCATGAAATGTAGTCAGCTCCGCTTTGAATTATATATCGCTTTGAATTAGTCCTCAATCTTAACGACTGTTGAGCAACCCATTCCACCACCGATACAAAGAGTAGCAAGACCTGTCTTAGCACCCTTTGCCTGCATCTCATGAAGAAGTGTAACAAGGATACGGCATCCTGAAGCTCCTACTGGATGTCCGAGAGCGATTGCACCACCGTTAGGGTTTACCTGCTTGTCAACGTCAAATCCGAGATCCTTAGCAACTGCTACTGACTGTGCAGCAAATGCCTCGTTTGCCTCGATAACGTCGAAGTCCTCGATCTTGAGACCAGTCTTAGCCATAACCTTCTTTGTTGAAGCTACAGGTCCGATACCCATGATTGAAGGATCAACTCCGCCAAGTGCTCCAGCTACCCATGTAGCCATAGGCTTAACACCAAGCTCCTTAGCCTTCTCCTCGCTCATAACAACGATAGCAGCAGCACCATCATTGATACCTGAAGCGTTACCAGCTGTAACAAATCCGTTAGGATTGATTGTTCTGAGTCTTGAAAGTGTCTCAACTGTTGTACCAGGTCTTGGTCCCTCATCCTTCTTGAACTCAACGATCTCTTTCTTCTTCTTTACCATAACTGGAACGATCTCAGCGTCAAATGCGCCTGACTCCTGAGCTGCAACAGCCTTCTGCTGGCTCTTTGCTGCGAACTCATCAAGCTCCTCACGTGTAAGACCCCACTGCTCACAGATGTTATCAGCAGTCTTGATCATGTGATAGTCATTGAATGCATCCCACAGAGCATCGTTTACCATTGTATCTACAAGTACGCCATTGTTCATTCTGTAACCGAAACGACCCTTCATCATAGCGTAAGGAGCCATAGACATGTTCTCCATACCACCTGCAACTACGATATCAGCGTCTCCTGCCTCGATCATCTGTGCAGCCATGTTGACACAGTTAAGACCTGAACCACAGACAACGTTAACTGTAACAGCAGTTGTCTCGATTGGAAGTCCAGCCTTGATTGATGCCTGACGTGCTACGTTCTGTCCCTGACCAGCCTGGATAACACATCCCATGTATACGTGGTCTACCTGATCTGCAGGAACTCCTGCTCTGTTGATAGCCTCCTTGATAACGATTGAACCAAGCTCTGCAGCAGGTGTTGTGCTGAGTGATCCACCCATTGTTCCGATAGCTGTACGACATGCGCCTGCTAAAACAATCTTCTTTGCCATTTTCAAATCCTCCATTTTAAATATTTTAAAAATTTTAGTGTGACATAAGACTACATATATAATAAATCTTCTTGAATGCCATATATTGTATATTCTACTACAATTTAAACAATACACGACAAACTAAAGGTTCACACAATCTGCCATAATTCTAGCACAAAAGCATGTGCCACGCAACAAAAAATGAACTGCCATCCGGGGAAGCTATTTCCTTCTGTTCCTGTCTTTTCCATTTTTGTGATTTCCCTGAACAGATACTTTTTTGTTATTTGACGGTTTTGCTTTATTATTTTTGCTGTTTCTCGCATTTAAAGCCGTATTATTTTTGCCTTTATTGTTTTTACCATATGAATGTTTGTCTGATGCTCCACTGTTTTTGTCCATTCTTCTCGGAGTTATCAGACATTTTTTATCAAAACCTATCAGATCCTGTCTTCCAGCCTTTATGAGTGCCTCTTTGACAAGATCATAATTCTCAGGCTTTCTGTACATCATGAGCGCCTTCTGCATGGCTTTCTCATGCGGATTGTGAGGAACATATACAGGCTTCATAGTTCTCGGATCAACGCCGGTATAATACATGCAGGTTGATATAGTCGAAGGCGTTGGATAAAAATCCTGCACCTGCTCAGGCATATACCCTATATCCCTGACGTACTCCGCAAGTTCTACCGCCTCCCGGAGTGTTGAACCCGGATGCGACGACATGAGGTACGGGACAACATACTGCTTTTTCCCGGTCTTGGCATTTACTCTCTGATATCTCTCTATAAAGCTTTCGTATACACTGTTTTCCGGTTTTCCCATCATCTTAAGGACGTTGTCTGACACATGTTCCGGCGCAACTCTGAGCTGACCGCTTATATGCTTCTCGCAAAGTTCCCGAAGAAATTCGTCACTGCTATCAGCCATCACGTAATCAAATCTTATACCCGATCTTATAAATACCTTTTTTACCCCTGGCACCGCCTCAAGTTTGCGCAAAAGCTCCACATAATCCTTGTGGTCAACTTTTAAATTCTGGCATGGCTTCGGAAACAGGCATTGCTTGTTCGTACAAGCGCCATATTTGTCCTGCTTTGCACAGGACTTATGTCTGAAATTGGCCGTCGGACCGCCTACATCATGAATATAGCCTTTAAAGTCAGGCTCATGAGTCATACGCTCCGCCTCCCTGACGAGTGACTCATGGCTTCTAGTCTGGATGATACGTCCCTGATGAAATGTCAGTGCGCAGAAACTACAGCCGCCGAAGCACCCTCTGTTGCTGGTAAGACTGAACTTGATCTCTGATATAGCCGGTATACCTCCAGCCGCCTCGTACATCGGATGATAAGTATTCATATACGGCAGATCATACACGTCGTCCATCTCCATCTGAGTGAGAGGATATGAAGGTGGATTCTGGACTATATATCCTCTATTGCCATACCCCTCCACAAGTGTTTTTGCAGAATATGGATCTGTGTTTATATATTGCGTATAAAAACTCTTCGCATATTCAAGTCTGTCACCGGATAATGTTTCATAATCCTGCAGTATGATCCTGTCATCAGGCAGACCTGATATATCCTTTGTCCTGTAACACGTTCCCCGCACAAATGTTATATCTTTTACATCTATTCCACTATCCAGAGCCTCTGCGATCTCCACCATACTGTGTTCACCCATGCCATATGACAGTATATCCGCAGAAGAATCAACAAGAATAGAATGTTTTAATTTGTCTGACCAGTAATCATAGTGAGCTAGGCGTCTAAGACTCGCCTCTATCCCGCCTATAATGATCGGAACATCCTTGTAAGTTCTCCTGATGAGATTGCAATATACTGTAGTGGCATAATCAGGCCGCAGACCCATCTGCCCTCCCGGAGAATACGCATCCTTCTGTCTCCTCTTCTTGGATACCGAATAATGGTTCACCATGGAATCCATGTTACCTGCGCACACCAAAAAGCCCAGTCTTGGTCTGCCAAAAACATCAATGCTCTTGTCATCTTTCCAATCAGGCTGGGCAATCATGCACACTTTATATCCATATCTTTCAAGCAGCCTGCTGATTATTGCAGGCCCAAATGACGGATGATCCACGTAAGCGTCTCCTGTGACGAACACAAAATCTGCTTCTGACCATCCCCTCTTTTTCATATCGGCTTTAGAAACCGGCAAAAAATCCTTATCCATTCTATATCCTTAATCTTCTTTCTTCTCACTGAGGTTCACCGACATTCCTGCCCCAAGTGCAACCGCCTCAAGTGCTTTTTCAGATATATAAGCCTCTATACCTGTGCGTTCTTTTATAAGCTTGTCAAGGCCATATATGAGGCTTCCTCCGCCTGTAAGCACGATTCCCGAGACAGCTATATCAGAAACCAGCTCTGGAGGTGCAGTCTCAAGCACATTATGGATCGCTCCCAGAATATGATTTGTTGTCTCCTCAAATGCGCCGACAGTCTCGTTAGCTGTTATCGTCACAGCCTTTGGAAGGCCCTTTATAAGATCACGGCCTTTTATCACATACTCAGCATCTTCGTCTCTCTCTATAACAGAACCTATGGCAAGCTTGGCTTTCTCAGCAGTCTGATCTCCTATGAGCAGGTTATACTTCCTTCTTGCATATTTGATCAGGGCATTGTTGTAATCGTCACCTGCATACTTGATCGAACTGCTCTCAACAGCTCCGCCAAGTGAAACCACAGCTATGTCCGTAGTTCCTCCGCCTATATCTACCACCATATTACCTTTGGCCTCGTACACATCAACATTCGCACCTACAGCGGCAGCTAACGGCTCCTCCATGACATACACAGTCTTTGCCCCTGTTTTATATACAGCTTCCTCAACAGCACGACGCTGAACCTCTGTTACACCACTTGGAACGCAGACACATATACGTGGTCTGCCAACTCCCGATCTCTTCTCCATCGCACTTCTGATAAAAGCTTTGAGCATTATCTCTGTGATCGTGTAATCAGATATAACTCCCTTGTTAAGCGGACGTACCACCTCTATATTCTCAGGAGTCTTACCAATCATCTTCTTTGCTTTTGTACCTATCGCTATTACTTTCTTGGTGGACACTTCATATGCAACAACGGATGGCTGATTGACAACTACCCCTTTACCTCTTACGCTGATCAATACATTTGATGTTCCTAAATCCACTCCTATATCAGTTGAAAGCATATAAAAATCTCCTTATCACAAATTTAAGTATAAAAATACCAGTGCTATAACACAAATATTATAAGCACTGGTATCTTATTTTTCAACAAATTTCTACAGCATCAATAGCTGGCTCAAAATCGTCTTTGATATTATTTTATGTCTTTTTTCAGGACCTTCTTGTCAATAGGATCTCTTGTCTCTGCTGCAGCCATAGCGCTGTCCATAGCTGTGAGAAGTCGGTCTATATTGCCTGATTCCATACCCATGAGGATATTCTTGATAGATGCATCTGCGCCACTTTCAAGTTTGAATCCCTTCTCTTCTACATAACACTCAGCGACATCAACCATACCGCTTTCATTGATCTGATCAAAGTAAACTCTGTTGTTGAACGCTCTTGCCTGAGTCATATTGGATGCAAGCATATTGCTGAGCGCTGTCTTCTCTCCTGTGAGAATGATCTTAATGTCATTCTTCTCAGGTGAACAGAGATCAACCATCTCCTTAAATCTATCCGCTGTGATAAGTCCCGCACTCTCAACTATCAGGCATCCACCCTTAAGCTTTGCAACAGCTCCGGCAAGTTTGCCACTATTGATTACTTTCGCCTTTACCTTTGCCTTTGCCTCAGACTTGCAGATTCCCATGTCATAATAGAACTTGGCAAAATCCTCACCAACCATAGCAAGACCAAATCCGTGCTGACCAAGAATAACTATGTTCTTTGATCTCTTAGGATCAACCTTAAGTGTCTGAAGGACATTCACAATCTGTGCTCCAGCAGGCTCAACACCGAGATACTTGTACAGATACTTAGCTTCCTTAGGAAGTGACTTACGTCTTGCAGCAACATTCTCGCTGATAGTTGCAGCCATAGTTGCTTCCTCATCCTGAGTGATAACCTTTGCAGCTTCCTCAATCTTTCCTGCCTTGAGGAGTTCCTCCTGCTTTCTGTATTCCTCTTCTCTCTTTATAGCCTTCTCAAGTACCTTTGCAGCGGCACCTGACTTACTTCTGATATCTTCAAGCTGCTTCTTTGTCTCTGCCTCTGCCTTCTCCAAAGCCTCAAGATCTTTCTTCTTCTTTGCTTCAGCTTCTTCCTTAGCCTTCTTTGCAGCTTCCTTTCTTGCTACAACACGTTCTGCCTGCTCTGTCTTGAGCTCAGAGATCTTAGTCTTTAATTCACTTTCTTTCTTCTTTGCATCGTCGAGGATCTTCTTTGCATCTGCCTCCGCCTTAGACTTCATATTTGCAGCTTCCTGCTCAGCCTTAAGTGCGGCAGTCTGAACCTTCTCAAGCTCACTTGCCTCAGCCTTTGCATACTTCTCCTCTTCGGAAGCGACGAATTCCTCATGCTTTGCTGCACGTATCTTGCCATCAGCAGCAAGCTTATCAGACTTTTCCTTAGCCTGACTCTCGGCATTCTGGATCTCAACCTCTTCTGAGATCTTTGCCTCTTCTACGATCTGCTCAGCTTCCTCTGATGCAGCCTCAGCCTTTGCAAGGAGATCCTCAGCTTCAACAAGTGACTTCTTTGCTGAATTGAGCGCATCCTGTGCCTCAGCCTTTGCAGCCTTGAATGAATCGTTCTCCTTCTGTGCTGCATTTACATCATTCTTGATCTTCTTGTTCTCATCCTCTGCCTTTGTGATGTCATCGGCAGCCTTCTTGATGAACGCCTCGCTGTCAGCGATCTTCTTCTGAACCTCAGCCTTTGCCTTCTTTGCGTTCTCAAGAGCCTTGATCGCTTCAGCCTCAACACCCTCAGCCTTCTTCAGCTCCTCCTTCTGGATCGCAAGCTTTGTATTGGCATCGTTCTTACTGTTCTTTGTATTCTTTATTTTATTATCAGAATCTGAGAGTTTCTTCTTCAGTTCCTCGAGAGTCTTGGACGACTTAGCTTCAAGCTCTGTTGTGTTCTTAAGATTCTCTTCAGCCTCTGACTCAGCCTTCTTAGATTCGCTGAATATTGTTCCAGCCTTGTTCTTATCAGACTCAGCAGATTCTGCAAGCTTTGCAGCCTTTGCCTCTTCGTCAGCTCTCTTCTTCTTTGCAGCTTCGATAGCCTTATCCTTAGCAGCTTCAATATCAGACTGCTTCTTCTCATCTTCAAGAACTGCCTTATTGAAATCTGCAGTACCCTTGTCAATGTTTGCCTTCTTTGTATCTGCAAGAGCCTTTATAGCCTTGTCAGCCGCAGCCTGAGCCTCATTGATCATATTCGTCTTGAATGTCTCAGGATCACTCTCTGCAAGGATCTTGTCTGACTGCTTCTTTGCAGCATCATTTGAATCTTCAATCTCTTTCTTAAGCTTGGAAACTGCAGCATCAAGCTCCTTCTCCTCACGCTCAAGAAGTTCTGCATCACCCTTCTTCTTGGCATCAGCTTCCTGAGCCATCTTTGCATCATAGCTCTGCTTCTTTGCTGCAAATTCCTCAAGCTGCTTCTCGAGATCCTTTTCTGTCTTTTCGCATTCCGCTATAGTTTTCTTTGATGTCTCTGCATGCTTCTTTGCTTCCTCAGCATTCTTTCTGGCATCATCTATAGCCTGCTGCTTCTTTGCCTCTGCTTCCGCCTTGGCCTTTTCTGCAGCAGCTTTCTTTCTGGCCTCCTCAGCCTCTTTGCGCTTCTTTTCTTCCTCAGCCTTACGCTTAGCTGCCTCTTCAGCCTTCTTCTTCGCCTCTTCCTCAGCCTTCTTCTTCGCTTCCTCTTCAGCTTTCTTCTTTGCTTCTTCTGCAGCTTTGCGCTTCTCTATCTCCTCTGGGCTCTCTTCGTCAATATTGGAGAGATTCTTTATTCCGGCGCCGAGGAAATCGTCATCCTCATCCTCGTCATCATCGAAATCATACAGAGATCCGCCATCGCCGCTCTGTTTATTTCTATCTGGCAGGATGCTGAACAGATCACCATTTGAATCACTGCCCTCTGTAGGAGCCTTGACCTTGTTGACCTTTGCATTCTTATCTGCAACCCACTCAAGTGAATCCTCTTCTGCGCCGGTCTCTGCATCTTCGTCTCCGAGTACGATGTTGCTTCCGCCTTTGGACTTAACTGTGCCCTTACCAGCCTCTGCACCAAATCCAAGACCGCCACCAAGGCCACTTCCAGGCTTAGGTATACTTCCAAGGCCGCCTTCAGACTTCATGGCACCGCCAAGGCCGCCACCAAGACCACCTTCTGTCTTTGCAGCACCGCCGAGTCCGCCACCAAGGCCGCCCTCTGAAGCACCGCCAAGTCCGCCACCTAACTTGCCTGATCCAAGACCGCCGCCGAGTCCTCCAAGGGCACCACCCTGAACGTCATCGGCAATACCGCCAAGATTAAGACTAAGCTTTGGTGCAGCTTCTGTTTTCTCCTCTTTTTTATCTTTCTCTTCTTTTGGCTGCTCAGTTCCCTCATTCTGAACATCCTCATTCTTATCATCCTCAGATAAAGTTTCCGGCTCGTCTTCCCTGACGATGCCGAGAGCTTCCTCTCTCTTTCGGCGTTTCTTCGCCTCTATACGTTCCAACTCCTCCTTGGACAAAGTTTTGTGTTGGCTTTTTGCAGTCTCTGCCTCTTTTTTCTTGCCGCCATTCTTGAGAAGAGCTTCTTCCTCTTCCCTTTTCTTCTGGGCAGCCTGAGCAGCTCTCTCTTTTTCAAGCTGGGCTTTGATCGCAGCAATCATTGCTTCTGTCTGATCTACAGCCAATTCCCTCGCCTCCTTCCGCGTATTCACAAATAAAAAGCATACTATACATATCTATGCTACTTTATTCCTTCGTTGTCAGCCTTTTAATTTAAAAGACTTCTTTTCTTTTTTATCCGACCCGTCATCCTGTTTTGCAAATGATTCATCTTTATCATTATCATTCTTTTCTATCGAAACATCCTCCAGATGCGTGTCATCATCATCAAAATCAAGTATTGATTTAAACTCAGTATTGAATTTTATGCCAAGTCTTGCAAGAAGTCTGTCGGTTTCACCGATAAGATCTTCTTCTTTTTTGAGGTTCTCATGTATCTTTGCCTCATCTTCATTTATTATGGCATTTACATCTTTGTCTGGCTGAATGTCATAAAGAGCAGCCCCGTCTGTATTGTAATCAGGGAACAGACTACTCTTAAATACAGGAAAATCTGCATTCTTCGTCTTCTCTGAAATATAACGGCGATACGAATGTGCTTCTTCAGAAGACAATGTATCATCTTCTATCTGTGATTCAGAAACATGTACTGTTTCTTCCTGAATCTCTTCCGCCTGTTCTATACTATCATCTAACATAGAATTCTGGTCCTCAGATTCTGTTGATACTTCAACCACTGTGTCAGGATCCGATGCCAGTTCTGGATCAAATACATTATCCGTATCTGAATCCGATGCCAGCTCTGGATCAAATACATTATCCATATCTGGATCCGATGCCTGTTCCGAATCGAATGCATTATCCGTATCTGAATCCGCTATCAACTCAGAATCTACTGTCAATTCAGAATCAAACACATTATCGGTTTCTTCTGTCTGTTCCTTGTTCGGATCAGCTTCTACAGCATCTTCTACACTATCTTCAAACAGTGTCTCATCAACCAGAACTACATCCTCATCGGACTCAGCAGTTTCAGACTCTTCCTGTTCAAATTCATCGATATCAAACTCCTCTAGAGACTCGAACGCTTTATCAAAATCAAAGCCTCCCGGCTGTTCCCTATCAACTTCAAATGTCTCGGCTCCCTCTTGTGGTTGTTCGGCTTCTTCGACTATATCGTCTTCCTCATGTGATTGCTCGGCTTCTGCTTCAATCACCTGAGTTTCTTCATCAGAATCCGTCTTCTGCTCAGTATCATCTTTATCTGATACATCCGATAAAACCTCCGCTGTCTCAACCTCAGGTTCATCATCAAGCGAAGCCTCAGGTTCTACAAACACCTCTTCCACATCATCATGTGACTCGGGGGTAACATTCGCCTGCACAGCTTCAATATCATCAACAGGCTCTGGTTCAGCCATCTCGACAACCTCTACATCCTGATCTTCAACATCCAGATCAAACTCGCCCTGATCTGAATCGTCATCCGAGAACACATCATCAAATGTCTCCTCTTCCCGACCCTCATCGGTCTGATCTGACTCCTGGCCTTCATCTGGAATCTCCTCAGAAATATCAACCATGACTACTTCCTCAGGTTCCTCCTCTATAACAAAATTATCCTGCTGACTTTCAAAATCATCAGCAACGTTATCATCATCTTTATTGTATACAGCTGCATCCTCGGGAGAAAGCTCACCGCTTATCTCTACCATATCCGCAGCCTGCTGTACATCATCTCTGCTCTCGGTAGCAGCCTCCTCTGACTGCTCATTATCTGCAGCCGTTCCGTCCTCGTCAGGATTCTTTGAGATAACCTCCTCTAGGAGCTGTTCTTTGTCAAGATTGTTCTCAGAGAGTTCTTCGATCTCCTTCTCGACAAGTTCCTCTTCCTTCTTCGACATTCTGCCAAACAGACCAAATCCTTTTTTCTTCTGGTGTGGATCCTCCTGCTCTTCCCTTCGAGCTTCCTTTTTTTGTTCCTTCTTGTCCTTGGATCTGATCCACATCTGTTTGAATTTCATAGTGCTTGTGACTGGTGCGTCATCTTCCACCATGATCATGATCTTTGCATCATCCGGATGTATTCTCTGATCATCCTCAGCAAGGATCTTGCTTTCAAATTCTCTGACAGCATTCTGCTCAGGGTCATCATCCACAGCTTCATCTGTTGGGAAACAATATATCATCGTCTCCAGATCTGTCGTATCTGACATCAGATCATCAAGCTCAGCCAGATGTGTAGAATTCCTGTAATTCGCCCTGAATTCGGTACATCCCGCATTAAACTTGTCCTTATTTCGTATGTACGCCTGAAGGAGAAGCATCTCATAATCCCACTCTTCAGACGTTTCCATATCATTCGCAGTTACAAGAATACTGTATAATTCATTGACAGGCTTCTTATGAGCCTTTGCTATCATATATTCTATTCTGTATGTACCAGCATCTTTCTCCCTCTGATTAAACTGGTATATCTCATAATAGTGCTCTGCCAGACTTGTAAATCCCATGGAAAGATATAATTTGATAATGGAATAAATTATCTTATTGCCAATCGGCGCCATGGAATGGGCTCTGACCAGCGCAGCTCTGGCATCTGCGTACCTCTGGTTCTCATAATACACTTCACCGCATATCCTGATAAACTGCGGACTGAGGGATTTTGACAAATCCTGATGTTCAAGTATATCGAGAGCGAGGCTGTAATCACCATTGTCTGCAAGTTCTTTTATTTTGTTGACACTTGACATGCTAATTCCTGTACTCATTACCCAGCCTCCCACATTTTTATCGTCGTATTATTTTATCATAAATGACTATTGTTTACAACCTTTTGATTAGCCAGCAACAGGATCACTCCCACCACAATTCCAGCCACAAAACCGGCTATATGCGCCACGTTGTCAATCCCCTCGGACAATTGTCCGTTGACAATGGTGAGCACCAGAAGAATGATCATATTCATAAGTGAAAGATCCTTAACCCGACCTTTATTTTTGATCGCTATAGCAACCAGAATGCCAAGCAGTCCAAATATCGCACCGGACGCCCCGGCGGCATAATCATATGTACCATGTGCAAGGCACTCAAAGTATGAAACCACCGATGAGGTAAGCCCCGTGACTATATAGGCTGCAAGATATTCAAATTTGCCGAGTAGATTCTCAACCCTTGCTCCAAGTGCGATCAATATGACCATATTTCCAAAAAGATGCGCCAGTCCAAAATGAGTAAACATAGCGGTAAAGAATCTGTAAAATTCTCCGCCTTCTGAAATTGCCTGCACATTGACAGCAAGTCTGTATTCAAGTGGAATACCGCCTACCCCACCTGAGCTGTATACACACGCAATATAAACTACCACATTAAGCAGAACAAGTATAGGCGTGATCACTCCAAACATACTTTTGAGTGTTCTGTTTGATCTCTCATTTTCCAAAACCAGCTGCTTGTCTATAACATCATATAAACCATCAAAATCTGAAGGCTGATTTTCGAAAATATATAACTTCCCATAATCCTCCGTGAACAACCAGACGCCATCCAGATTTTTAACTATATCAAGCGTCTCGTCATCAAACATGCCATTCGGCGTTATAAGGATGTTGAGTATTTTCACCTTTTTATGAGAGTTAAAAGACAAATCAAGAAGGATCTTATTATTAAAATCCCTGAGATCTTCAGCGCTCAGATCATGATTGCTGCCTATAACAACAACGTATACGGCATCATCATCAACTCTGCCGTATACGTTATTACTTTCAGGATTAAGTTTTCTATAACCTTTCCTTGCAAGGCCATTCATTATCTGAAACATATATTGCTGCATAACAAAATCCTATAAACCTAAGAATAAATTCTCAACTTTCTCAATTACTGAATCCTTCATGGAACCTCTGGTCTTCTCATAGTGTAAACCAGACTCCATGATCTGAAGAAGCTGCATTCTGAGACTTGAATCAATATCCTTGATATACTTCATCAGGACATCCTTTATCTCGATTACGTACTCCTTTGTCTTCATCTCTTCAAGCATTGGCTCATAATTGAATGTGATAGAATTCTTCATCTCATCCTGCTTTCTTCCACAGATGACACATTCCTCAGCGCCGCCCTCATTGATATGTCCACAGTTACATGTCCACACAAGTCCGTCAGACTTGTAATTTACAACAGCGTCTATACCCTTCTTGAGCTTCAATGCCCTGAACTTGGTGTCAGACATCTCGATTCCTATAGAATCAGCATCTATCTCATATACACCATTTGCCTTCACATATTTCTTTATATACACTTTTGCAGATGTGATCATCTTTATGTATTTGTCTGGAAGCTTGCACTCCACATAATCTGATTTGAGGAGATTGAGATTGGTCTTCTCAAATGTAAAATCAACATCCGGCAAAGTAATGTTATCACCATAAATGTTGGTAAACTGGATTTCTGCCTTGATAGCTCTTATATCATCATTGTTATAATTGTTGAACCATCCGCACACCTTTGTTCCATTGCCCTCCGATGCAAGAATGATCTTGGATGCTCTTGGAACAAGAAGATCATAATAGTTGCGCACATAGATATCTTTTCTGACAAAACTGCTCTTGTCAAATTCCGACTTGTACTGCTGTTCTATCTTTACAAGAGTACCGCTTGCAACAACCGCAGTAACATTGTTCGTGTAGACTTCAACCCCCGTTCTGAAACCTACAACGGCGTTATAACCACTCTCACTGACAAGTCCGGTAAAATTCTTAATCGTCTCATTAAGGATCTCATCGATCTTCTCCTGATATACGTCTCTTCTATCTGTAGCTATATCAGCTATAGATGTTCCGATATCCTTAAGGAAATTGGAATTGAGTATAGTCTGTGTAAACTTGTATGCTCCATACTCAACGATATCATACCCTTCAAAACTTGTGCCCGATGTAATTAAAACTTCACTCATATTGTACACCTCCCAAAATTATAAAAAAATTGTATCACAATCATTTACAATAAACAAATGTTTTTTGTTAGTTTTTCATCAAAAAGAGGTGTTTTTTTGTTGATTATAGCAAAATTATACTATTTACACTCTGTCAGACCGATTTTTTATATGTGACAAATGCAAAATTATACTGTGACTGATCCTCTCCAGGTCTGCTGTCTGTCACGCCCCAGTCAGATATCTCATCCAAATTTGGAATAAATGCATCAGCCTCAAATTCTTTTTCTATCTTTGTGATGATCCCCGTGTCACAATATGGTATGAGTGCATCATACACTGTCTGACCACCTATGATATACACATCATCAGTATCATATTTTTCAAGTTCTGTGAAAAGCTCATCAAGCGAATGAACGATAACCGCACCTTCCACGGCATACTCAGGATTGCTGCTGAGTATTATATTCGTCCTTCCCTTTAAAGGTCTTCCTCCAGGAAACTCCTCCAGTGTCTTTCTTCCAAGAACAACTACATGTCCCATGGTCTCGTTTCTGAAGTTCTTCTGATCCTCAGATATTCTCACAAGCAATTTTCCTTTGTTGCCTATAGCCCAATTCTTATCTACCGCTGCAATAAACTTCATACATCCTCCAAATTCTCTTATATCGCCACCGGTATGTCCTTTATCTGCGGACCGGTCACATAATCTTCTATAGTAATATCATCAACTGTAAAATCATAAAAATCCTTGATATCCGGATTCAGTGAAAACTTAGGTGCCGGATATGTAGGTCTCGAGATAAGCTCATTTACAAGCGGAATATGCCTGTCATATATATGTGCATCTGCAATGACATGCACAAGCTCACCCGGCTTAAATCCAGTCACCTGCGCAAGCATATGGACAAGGACCGCATACTGGACAACATTCCAGTTGTTGGCTGTCAGGACATCCTGAGATCTCTGATTGAGTATCGCATTTAATCTGTCCCCTGTCACATTGAAAGTCATGCTGTATGCACACGGATACAGATTCATCTCATGCAGATCCTGATGAACATATATATTTGTCATCATTCGTCTGCTGTATGGATTATTTTTAAGATCGTATATCAGACGGTCAACCTGATCCATCATCCCCTCTTTGTACTGATGCTTTACTCCAAGCTGATATCCATACGCCTTACCTATGGATCCATCCTCATCAGCCCAGCTGTCCCATATATGGCTCTTCAGATCATGCACATTGTTTGATTTCTTCTGCCAGATCCAGAGCAGCTCGTCTACAGCAGATTTCACATATGTCTTTCTGAGTGTCATAGCCGGAAACTCCTTTGACAGATCATAACGGTTGACAACTCCAAATTTCTTTATCGTATAGGCATAAGTTCCATCCGCCCACTTTGGACGCACTTTCTCACCCTCCGTGCTGTATCCATTCTCAAGAATATCTTTGCACATATTTATAAACAGATCATCTGCATAACTCATTACTGTTCCTCCGCATGTATAATTTTCTGTTTATTATAACATAATAATTTTCCCTTATGTAAAAATTATTACATCCAGGAGCAATTTTATTACATCATACACACAGGAGACATCATACGTTGTACTATAACCTCACAAAGGAGGTATAACATGCATTACAGCACAACAAATCCATTGCCGGCTCTCATTAAATATTTCAGGAGAAAGGCAGGTCTTACACAGGCTGAAGTAGCCGAATCGCTGTCCATATCCCGCTCAGGATATGCAAATTACGAGGAGGGACGCAATATCCCCAACATAGAACAGACAATAAAACTATCTGAGCTTCTAAACCACGATCTATTATATGCATACACCATATCCTCAAGATATATGCAGGAGCATGCAGAGATGGCACACCAGATGGTCATGGAGTCAAACAATTATCTGTCAACGATCGAGTCAAATGACAACGCAGCAAATCTCATCACCAATTATGCTTCACTTAACAAAGATGACAGGCGTCTTGTCGACACATTTGTAAAAAATCTACGCGATAAAGAGACATTTCTATGACAGGGCAGCCTGCATGGCAGGCCATAACGTACAGATCAAAACTAATTCTACAAAATCTAAAAAAGGAAGTCTGATATGAAAAATCTCGAAAATAACAAAAAACAGGAATCAAACGAACCCAAAGAAAAAAAGCAGCGCGGAAGGCAGACCGAAAACAACTCAGTAATAGGTGCCGCTCTCAAAGCACTGAGAACCAGCAAGGATCTCAGACAGCAGGATCTTGCCGCAATCCTTGAGATATCAGTATCCGCATATTCACACTATGAATGCGGCGAGCGCATACCTGACCTTATAAGTCTCATCCGGATATCAAACCTGTACACCATCAATGTGAATTATCTGGTTCTGCTAACTTCAATCGATATAGCGAAGAAAAGCGATATAGATATAAATGATATATTCAAAGCTTTCAGCTACAGCAAAACTCTTGAAAAGGAGGAGGCAAGCATTCTTTCAGTATGCAAACGCCTGTCCCCTGCCGGGAGAAAAAATCTAAAGATATTTCTCACCTCAGCTATAGAAGCAGAGTCAGTATTCTGATATCAGATATGCCAAAGCTACAACTCAGCAATGATCTTATTAAGACGGTTCAGGACATTCTTCTTGTCCGCACTCCACATGGGTGCAGTCAAAATATTCTTTGGCCCATCTCCAGTAAATCGGTGGACTACCATGTCCTCAGGTATCTCTTTCAGGCATGCGCACAATATGTCCGCATACTCTTCAAATGATAATGGAGTGACATCCCCGTCCAGATACATCTGTTCAAGAACCGTACCCTTTAGGATATGCAGAAGCTGCAGCTTTATTCCGTCAGCCCCGCTTTTAACTATATATCGCACCGTGTCAACCATATCGTCCACAGTCTCACCGGGCAGTCCGATTATCATATGTACTATGATGTGCACATCCAGTTTTTTCAGTCTGGCCATTGCTTCATCATACACTTTCAGTTCATAGCCTCTGTTTATGAGTCTTGCGGTACTCTCTTTTGAAGTCTGAAGTCCAAGTTCTATCCACACAGGCTTTATCCTGGCGATATCTTCTATCATATCGATAACATCATCGCCAAAGCAATCCGGTCTGGATGCAATAGACACGGCAGCAATATCCTCCCGGCATGCAGCAGCCATAAATTTGCTTTTGAGCAGCAGTGCATCGCCATATGTATTTGTAAATGACTGGAAATAGGCAATATATCTATCACATCTGCATTTGTCTGATATTCTCTTCTTTGCCACTTCTATCTGCTCATCTATGCCAAGCGACGCATCTTCAGAGAAATCACCTGAGCCGCTTGCGCTGCAGAAAATACAGCCACCTGTTCCAGCCGTGCCATCACGGTTTGGACAGGTGGTTCCTGCATTTAACGATATTTTATATAATTTTTCTCCGAATGTATCACGGATATATGCATTCGTGGTATATAGCTTCATAGTCACACCTTCTATATCTGATGGGTAGCCTTTACGAGAGCAGGGACTATCTGCTTCTTTCTGGAAACAACACCCGGGAGATAACCGTAGCCATCCTCAAAGTCAACTTCAAACGCCTTGTGGCACAGCTCCTCAGCTCCGTCGCCTGAACAAATCATTCCTGATCCTTCCTGCAGTATATTTGTCATTGCAAACAGTACCACATCACATCCAGGTTCAGTGTATGAGCTGAGATATTTTCTCATATCATTCTTGATACGGGCTATCTCCTTCTCGTTTACAGAATTGATCTGTCCAACAGCGATGACCATATCGCCTATATCAAACTTCTTGAAATCCTGATGGAGTATCTCATCCATAGTCTTGTCCTTTAAGTTGCTTCCGGCATCGAACATCTCCATCGCGAATTCATATATGTCTATCTCCGCAAGCCTTGCAAGCTCCTTGGCAGCAGCTTCATCTATAAAAGTACACGTAGGCGATTTGAATGCCAGGGTGTCTGAAAGAATGGCTGCGCAGAGGAGTCCCGCTATCGGTTTGTCTATCTTTACATTCTGTTCTCTGTACATCTGGAAAATGATAGTCGCAGTACATCCAAGCGGTTGATTTCTAAAATACACAGGGTTCATAGTCTCGATATTCGCAATCCTGTGATGATCAATGATCTCAAGGATCTCCGCATTCTCCACGCCATCAACAGACTGCGTTCTCTCGTTGTGATCCACAAGGATGAGCTGTTTCTTTCTCGCATTGATGTAGTTACGTCTCGACACAAGGCCCTTATAGTTGCCGTAACCATCCGTAACCGGGAAGTATCTCACTCTCGTCTTTGCCATGGTGGTCTTAAGCGTCTCTATGTCATCATCCTCATAGAAAGTCATGATGCGGTCTCTTATCATAAAAAATCCTATCGGCATACTCTGTCCTATAAGTCTGGCAACGGCATAGGTATCCGTCGGTGTTATGACTACCGCGCACCCCTTATTCTTTGCAAATTCCAGAACCACATCTGATATGCTGTTTACAAGGCAGACAATAAGCATACTTGCCCCGCAGTTTATGGCTGCAAGCTGTGCCTCAACCCTGTCACTCACTATCACTATGTCATTTTCCTTGACATGTCTTTCAAGAATGTCAACCTGGGCCGCACCTACAATAACTCTTCCATCCTTCACATATTCGTCAGCATCACCATACACAAGCTCACCATTTATGGTATCTATTATATGTGAGAACTTTGTACCGGCTATGAACAGTGAATTATCATCCTTTTCAAGCATATAAGCCTCAGCGATATCTCCGACTGTTATAATACCCTTTATCTTGCCATTGTTCACAACAGGGAGTGTTGTCGCATCATTGTCCTGCATGATCTCAAATGCTCTCTTCATAGTGATGTCGCCCGACACGCCATCAACCATTCTGTAAGCTATGTCTTTCACCTGCACATTTACGTTGCTCACAAGTTCAGGTGCCTTCACTCCGAAATAATCAAGGACAAACTGAGTCTCCTTATTTATATTGCCAGCTCTCTTTGGTATATATTTCTTCTCATGCTGATTTTTCAGATTGGCGTATGCTATCGCTGAACATATGGAATCCGTGTCAGGATTCTTGTGTCCTATGACAAACACCTCATCTGTAGGAATATTATGCATATTTCACCTCTAATTTCATTTAAATATTATTATCTGTCTTTTCTGCTCAATATATGAAATATCAATAAGAACATCTCTTATAAATCTCACTTGTCCATAAGAATAAATTGAATGAGGCAAAATGACAACCCCTTTTAACGTTGTATATCATTTTGCCCCATTTTTTATCTATTTAACCACATGGTATTTCATGCACTACACAATATCGGTCTTCTGTAACATTTCCGATCTTACCATGTTTTTTCACAGATTCTTATATCTCGCTTATGTCCACAAGTGAAAGCTTTGTGGTATCTGCTGTCTCAAGACTTGTAAGCAGCGCATCGGCTGTATCAAGGCTTGTAAGACATGTAACACCTGTCTCAACCGCATGGCGTCTGATGATGAATCCATCCTTGCTTCGCTCAACCCCCTGTGATGGAGTGTCGATGATCAGATCAATCTCATGGCTCAGTATCAGGTCAAGCAGATTTGGTGATGGCTCCTCAACCTTGTTGATAAGCTTTGCAGGAACACCGTTCTCATTGAGAACTCTGCATGTGCTTCTTGTTGAATATATCTCATATCCAAGTGCAGCAAATCTCTTTCCTATGCTGATTGCATCCATCTTGTCAGAATCCTTTACTGTGAGGATCATCTTCTTTGTCTTTGGAAGGCTGATTCCAGCTCCAAGGAACGCCTTATAAAGAGCCTCGTTGTAGTTCTTGGATATACCAAGACACTCTCCTGTTGACTTCATCTCAGGTCCAAGACTTATCTCAGCGCCTCTGATCTTCTCAAATGAGAATACAGGCTTCTTGATTGCAAAATACTCTGACTCCGGCTGAAGTCCAGGTGTGTAACCCATATCCTTGATCTTCTCACCTGTGATAACACGTGTTGCAAGATCTACGATAGGAATACCTGTTACCTTGCTTATATATGGAACTGTACGGCTTGAACGAGGATTTACCTCTATTACATACACTTCTTCATTGTATGCGATAAACTGTATATTTATAAGTCCGATTACGTGCAGGCTGTTTGCAAGTTTCTTGGTGTAATCAGCAATGACTCTCTTTGTCTTTGGTGAGAGCGTCTGGGCAGGATATACTGAGATACTGTCTCCTGAATGTATACCAGCTCTCTCAACATGCTCCATGATACCAGGGATAAGGATATCCTCGCCATCACATACAGCATCGACCTCAACCTCTTTACCCATGATGTACTTATCTACAAGTATTGGGTGCTCCTGGGTATGTCTGTTGATTATATCCATGAACTCTATTATATCCTTGTCAGAGATAGCTATCTGCATTCCCTGTCCACCGAGAACGTATGAAGGTCTTACAAGGACCGGATAACCCAGCTCATTTGCTGCCTCAAGTGCCTCTTCTCTTGTAAATACAGTCTTGCCGGCAGGTCTTGGTATGCAGCACTTCTCAAGGATCTCGTCGAAGAGCTCTCTATCCTCTGCTGCATCTACATTCTCTGCGCTTGTTCCAAGGATAGGTACTCCCATCTCCATAAGTGCCTCTGTGAGCTTGATGGCTGTCTGTCCACCAAACTGTACAACAGCGCCGTCTGGATGCTCCAGATTAACGATCGCCTCAACATCCTCTGCTGTAAGCGGCTCAAAGTAAAGCTTATTTGCTATATCAAAGTCTGTGCTGACTGTCTCAGGGTTGTTGTTGACGATGATAGTCTCATAACCCTTTCTCTCAAATGCCCATGTGCTGTGAACTGAGCAGTAATCGAACTCGATACCCTGACCGATTCTGATAGGACCAGATCCGAGAACCATGACTTTCTTTCTTGAATTGTCCTCAGCAACCTCGTTCTCCAGAGAGTCAAAACATGAATAGTAATATGGAGTCATAGCATCAAACTCTGCTGCACATGTATCAACCATCTTGAAGTGCGCCGTTACACCATAGTCGTAACGCATCTGTCTGATCTCTTTCTCTGTCTTGCCTGTGAGTCTTGCGATAACCTTGTCAGGGAACTCAACTCTCTTGATCTCCTTCATGAGTTCCTTGGAGATATCTCC
Source organism: Coprococcus sp. (assembly GCA_016297325.1). Classification (GTDB taxonomy): domain Bacteria; phylum Bacillota; class Clostridia; order Lachnospirales; family Lachnospiraceae; genus Coprococcus. Next base: position 21,258 of record JAEDGW010000024.1, read on the forward strand.
CTTAGACTCGATTATCTTCCTCTCAGTCTTTACAAGGTTGTGGATCTTGTCTATGAACCATCTGTCGATCTTTGTGATATCATAGATCTGATCGTATGAGATTCCACGTCTGATAGCCTCAGCTATGACGTAGATACGTCTGTCATCTACATGACCAAGAAGCTTTATAACCTCTTCATCTGTCATATCCTTGTATCTGCTTGACCAGAGACTGTCTACGTGCTGCTCCAGTGAACGGAGAGCCTTCATCAGTGCACCCTCAAAGTTTGTACAGATACTCATAACCTCACCGGTTGCCTTCATCTGTGTTGTCAGATCATGGTCAGCGGCGATGAATTTATCAAATGGAAGTCTAGGAATCTTGACAACCACATAGTCAAGTGCCGGCTCAAAGCTGGCATATGTCTTCTTTGTAATAGCGTTCTTGATCTCATCCAGATTATATCCAAGGGCAATCTTGGCTGAAACCTTTGCGATAGGATATCCGGTTGCCTTGGACGCAAGGGCTGATGATCTTGAAACTCTTGGGTTTACCTCGATAACACAGTACTCAAATGAATTAGGATTCAGAGCGAACTGGACGTTACATCCACCTTTGATGTTGAGCTCTGAGATAATGTTCAGCGCTGAACTTCTCAGCATCTGATACTCCTTGTCTCCAAGTGTCTGTGATGGAGCAACAACTATAGAATCACCTGTATGGACTCCGACAGGATCGAGGTTCTCCATGTTACATACAGTTATACATGTACCGTTTCCGTCACGCATAACCTCGTACTCAATCTCCTTCCAGCCTGCGATACATCTCTCAACAAGAACCTGTCCAACACGCGAAAGTCTCAGACCGTTCATGAGGATCTCCTTGAACTCTTCCTCGTTGTTGGCGATACCACCGCCTGAACCTCCAAGAGTATATGCAGGGCGGAGAACTACAGGATATCCGATCTTCTTTACGAAATTGAGACCTCCCTGAACAGTTGTAACGACCTCTGAAGGTGCTACAGGCTCATGTATCTTCTCCATGGTCTTCTTGAACTCAAGTCTGTCCTCTGCCTTCTTGATAGTCGTTGAAGATGTTCCTATAAGAAGCACATCATGTTCTCTGAGGAATCCTGACTCATCAAGCTCCATAGCAATGTTGAGGGCTGCCTGGCCGCCGAGTGTTGGCAGAAGGCTGTCCGGCTTCTCCTTCTCAATGATAGCCTTTACAACATCAACTGTAAGAGGCTCAATATATACCTTATCTGCTATATCCTTATCTGTCATGATAGTTGCAGGGTTTGAGTTGATGAGGACAACGCACAGTCCCTCTTCCTTCAGGGAACGACACGCCTGTGTACCAGCATAATCAAACTCAGCAGCCTGACCGATAACTATAGGACCTGAACCGATAACTACAACCTTTTTTATATTAGGATTCTTTGGCATTACTTTGACACCTCCATCATATTCATAAATGTATCAAACAGTGAATCTGTATCCAGCGGACCTGCACATGCCTCCGGATGGAACTGGACTGTCTGGGCATTCTTTCCGAGATAATGAACTCCCTCTACTGTTCCATCATTTACATTTACAAAGCTGACCTCTGCGATCTTTCTGTCGAGGCTGTCCTCCTTAACCATATATCCATGGTTCTGTGTAGAAATATATACCTTTCCGGTCTTCATATCTCTTACAGGATGGTTTGCGCCTCTGTGACCATACTTCATCTTCTCTGTATCTCCGCCGTTGGCCAGCGCCATGAGCTGATGTCCAAGACATATTGCAAAAATTGGAATATCTGTATCGAAAAGCTTCTTTACCTGAGCTATTGTGACCTTACACTCTTTTGGATCTCCAGGACCATTGGTGAGCATGATTCCGTCTGGAGCGTCTGCGATGATCTCCTCAGCAGGTGTCTCTGCAGGATATACAGTAACCTGACAGCCTCTTGCAAGGAGTGACTTGACAATGTTCTTTTTAACACCAAGATCAATGACTGCAACCTTATAGCCGTCACCAGGATAGAACATTTTCTCTTTACATGTTACATCAAGAACAACATGTCCCATCTTCCATGCCTTTATACGCTTAAGGCACTCATCAAGATCATAATTCTCATCAGTTGTGATCATACCTCTCATGGTACCATCTTTTCTGAGGATCTTGGTAAGTGTTCTGGTATCTATTCCTTCTATACCAGTTATATTATTCTCAACAAGAAATTCGTTTATGGTCATCTCGCTTCTGAAATTACTAGGAGTCTTGCAGAGCTCTCTAACAATGAATCCTGACTGCCAAGGTCTGCCAGCCTCCATATCCTCTCTGCATATACCATAGTTGCCTATAAGCGGATATGTCATACAAACTGACTGCCCTGCATATGATGGATCTGTAAGAATTTCCAGATAGCCAGTCATCGAAGTATTGAACACTATCTCACTGATTATCTCGTCAGTTGATCCAATACTTTTACCTTCAAATACGTGTCCGTCTTCAAGTATCAAAAAAGCTTTCATAATCGTATTCCTTTCGTTTTTTCTATTTTTGCTCAAAAAAAAAGAGTGAAAACGGGGAAATACTTGAGATAACCCACATTATTGGCCTCTTTTTTCTTAATTTAATAAATACTACCACATTTGACAAGGCGGTACAATATTTTTTTCGATATATTTTTTATTTTTGTGTTCATGACAAAAATCTTTATTTTTATCCGGCTTTTTTATTCAAATTGTCATCACTGTACTTGGCCATCTCTGACCTCGGCGGCTTTCCTGCTGAACTCGCATCCACAGAAATTCTGTCTATAAAGGCCGTATTCCTTTGACAACTGGATAGAATGCCTGTATCCGTCCTTTTTCTTGAAATCGCTGAAAAGATAGTCTATACCATATTTCCTGCCCATCTCGTCACCTATCTCATTCAGCCAGTCAGCATTCTTATGAGGGCTTATGGACAAGGTTGTGGTAAATACATCATATCCATTCTCTTTGGCATAGGAAGCACTCTTTTCAAGTCTGAGCTTATAGCAGTCATAGCACCTGGCCCCACGCTCAGGAAGATCCTCTCTTCCCCTTGCCATATCAAGGAACACCTGGGGATCATGCTCTGCAAGTTTTACCTCCACGCCATCCACATATACCTCATTAACAAAACGCTTAAGTTCCTCAAATCTTTTTATGTATTCCTCGTAATCGGTTATGTTTGGATTATAAAAATAAGCTGTAATATAAAAATGTTCGGCCAGAACAGACAGACAATGACTCGAGCATGGTGCACAACAGCAATGCAGCAGCAACCGTGGTTTGGCATTTTGCTCATATTTTGTATCAAAAATTCTTATTTGTTCTTCCATTTTTTTATAATAATTTGCATTCTGCATCATTGTTATCTCCTTTTTTGGTAGTATTACACATTGTTTTTGATGATTTTTTGTCGATTTATGTGTATTTGTGCAATATTGCTAGTTGACTTTGTGATTTCTTTACAATATACTATAGACAGTTACTAAAGCACGGCAATAATCATTTATTAATGGAGGTGTAGATTATGACAGTTCAGCAAGCAATCAAAAAGTATAAACTTGAACCGCTAAGTGTCAGTGTAGCCAAAGTAAAAGCCAAAGAACTCAACGTTGATGAAGTTCTGTACATGAATGTCCAGAAGAACAAATATGCATATATTGTACGTGATTCACGCGGAACTATGTTATACTCTGATGAGCGTAATTTATATACAAAACTTTATAAAGGTCTTAAGATCACTCCTTTGGAGTCCTGATTTATAATAAGATTTTACCACACACATAAAATATGGGAAAAACCTGTTTGTACTCTTCCCCTGAGTCGTGACAGGTTTTTCCCATATTTTATGTCAGGCTCAGGATTTCATGCTAAGCAAATGATATTCAGGTCTCTTCTCTCCAAAAAAATAAGATCTTATATAATCATCTACAAAGATTATAGCAAGTGACAAAAACATCCATAACAGCGAATATCCAACACATATCTGTCCCATAAGATTGTAAGGCAGATATGAATAATCCCACACATCATATCCGAGAATGACATTCACAACATATCCTGTAAGAAATTCCAACTCAGAAATTATGACTGCGGAAAGCAGCATCTGTGCCAGAACCCCCATTCTTCTAAACACCTGGTTTAATCCGCCACATAGCAATGTAGCCATACCGCCACATATTATCATCGAATAATGTGAATATCCCCTGACGGTGATCTCCAAAAAATAATATATCATCCCACCGGTCATGAATATCGTAAACCATTTAAAAGCAAAGACCTTCACAGCAATACCTCCTGATTATGTTAGTATTATCTGCAAAGGTCAATAATATTACTCTTTATATTTTCCCTTAAAAAAGTTTTTTACATGTTCTACGGTTCTGTCTGACAACTCAAGCTTAACAAACTCGGTTTTACCACTTCTGTTCAAAGCAAATACATACATCGCATCCGTATGTGTTTTATCCTTTGATGTAAAATCTCTTGTCTTTATAGACGCATCCTGCTGAAGTTCATTATCAAGATAGATAGAACCATCCTTGGCTATAAACTTCACATCAGAATTGCTGAAGCTCATAACTTTTTTTCTGCTCTTCTTAGCTATGATCCTTGCAACATCAATGTCTTCATTGACCATAATATACTCATACTCTGTGTCTTTTCTGGACACAAACATGCCAAACACAACTGCACCTATTATGACAACACCGAGACCAATGCTTCCAAGTCCCTGTATAAAGCCTGCTGCAACAAATCCTGCAAGTATCAATATAACTCCCAAAGCAATACCAGCCATAACGCTCGCCGGTGTCTTTGATTTTACTATATGCTCTGCATATCCATCATTTAACATAGCGTACTCTCCTTAATCTTATAAGTAATAATATAATTCTAACACATTATCCTCTATTTGCCATAGCCAAATGTGTGATTATTATCGAAATATCTCTTATATAAACTATCTGGCCGGACAACCCTTGCATCCTGCGCAGCCAGGAGCGCCCACATCTGCGACATCATTTGAATAATTGTACGCAGACTCTATCAGACATATAGCCTGTGAGCTGATACCAAGTCCCTCTCCGGTAAATCCCAGCTTCTCCTCCGTTGTCGCCTTGATATTCACACGATCCTTCTCTATGCACAGGCAGTTAGCTATATTCTCTCTCATCTGTTCGATATACGGGGCAAGCTTCGGTCTCTGTGCTATGACAGTCGCATCTATATTCTCAATAACATACAGCTTCTCTTCCAGAAGCCTCTTCACCTCAGACAGGAGAACCATGCTGTCTGCGTCTTTGTATCTATCATCGGTGTCCGGAAAATGTCTTCCTATATCGCCAAGTGCAGCAGCACCCAGCAGAGCGTCCATGACGGCGTGAACAAGCACATCAGCGTCACTGTGACCAAGCAGACCTTTCTCATAAGGTATCTCCACGCCTCCAAGTATAAGTTTACGATCCTCAACCAGTCTGTGGACATCATATCCCATTCCAACTCTCATATATTTCTCCTTTACAAATCCATTCAATTCAAGAAAAAAAGACGAAAGGAACAATATCCTTTCGTCTCGCACTAGAGTAGCGAGAGGGGGATTCGAACCCTCGACACTGCGGGTATGAACCGCATGCTCTAGCCAACTGAGCTATCTCGCCATGTTTGTAAATGGGACCTATAGGGCTCGAACCTATGACCCTCTGCTTGTAAGGCAGATGCTCTCCCAGCTGAGCTAAGATCCCATATTACT
>JAEDGW010000025.1 GCA_016297325.1 Coprococcus sp.
TAGCACATATGTGTGTGTATCTGTGTCTCAGCCTTCACACCGCTGTGTGTCAGACGGAATGCAGGTATTGCAAAATCAAGGTATTCTGTATACCAGTCAGATTTTCTGAGCGGAAGTTTCTCTCTAAGTGCCGCCTCATCTATCTGTATCATCCTGATTCCATGCGCCTCCAGATCCAGCACCTCATCTCTGATCGCAAGCGCTATCTGTGATATAGATTCCTTGATCGATATATCCTCTCTTGGGAATGACCAGTTGAGTATCGTCACCGGACCGGTCAACATTCCCTTCATGATCTTGTCTGTGAGCGACTGCGCATATACAGACCAGTCCACCGTGATCGTTTTTTTACGGTATACGTCACCCCATATCACTGGTGGTTTCACACACCTTGTTCCGTATGACTGCACCCACGCTTTCTCAGTGAACAGGAAACCTCCAAGAGACTCGCCGAAATACTCTACCATGTCATTTCTCTCATACTCACCATGTACAAGTACGTCAAGCCCGATATCCTCCTGCCACTTTACACATTCCTTTATTTTGCCCTTCACAAAGTCCACATACTCCTGCTCAGTTATCTCTCCCTTTCTAAGCTGTGCTCTCTGCAACTTTACATCCTTGGTCTGTGGGAATGAACCTATAGTGGTGGTCGGAAGTTCTGGAAGTCCAAACTCCTTCTTCTGGAGAGCCTGTCTCTCACTTCTCTTTGGAAGTCTTACGTAATCCGCCTCAGTCACTGCCGCAAGTCTCTGTCTCACCTCATTGCTGTTACAGTCTCTTGTTCCCGCAAATAACTCCCGATTCTTGTGATATGCCTCAAGTTCTGTATAGTTATAGCTCTCAGCAAGTGTCGCAAGCTCCGAGAGTTCAGTAAGTTTCTCCTCCGCAAATGCAAAGAACTTCAGATAGTCCTGTGACAGCTTCGTCTCATGCTTAAGTGTGTATGGCACATGGAGCAGTGAGCATGATGTAGACAGAACCACATCTATCTTCTTATCACGGAGCTGCCCTGCTACCTTGAGAGTCTTGTCGTAATGATTTCTCCATATATTTTTGCCATTTACCAGGCCGGCAAAAAGTACCTTATCCCCAGGGAAGCCGTATCTGTCTATAAGCTGACCGGTCTGTTTGCCCTCTATAAAATCAAGACCGATTCCGGCAAATGGCATATTTATAATATCCTCATACAAATCCCTCACATCACCAAAGTATGTCTGGAGGAGTATCTTACAGTCTGCACGATCTGCAAATATCCTGTCATACACTCTATGGAAAAGTGCCTTATCATCGTCATCCATATCCCTCACCAGTGACGGCTCATCAAACTGCAGCCACTCTACATTCTTATAGGCGCACTCGGCGGTGAGCTGTCTGTAAGCCTCTGCCACATCATCAGCAAAGTCTTCTGCATTCTTTGATCCCACATATCTGCAGAGCTTAAGCATTGTGTACGGTCCTATAACCACAGGCTTTGTCTTGATCCCCAGCTCCCTGGCCTCCTCGTATTCACCTGTAAGTTTCTCGCAGTCAAGGCTTATCACTGTGTCATCCTCTATCTCCGGAACTATATAGTGATAGTTCGTGTTAAACCACTTCTTCATCGCAAGCGCCTTCACATCTCCCGACTCGCCCTGGTATCCCCTTGCCATGGCGAAATATATGTCGAGCTTTGATATATTAAGCTCTCTATAACGTTTTGGTACAATACCAAGAAGAACCGCTGTGTCAAGCACGATATCGTAAAATGAAAAGTCATTGCATGGAATAAAATCTATCCCTGCTGTCACCTGTGTCATCCAGTGTCTATGTCTGAGAGCTGCGGCAGTGTCTGTAAGCTCCTGCGCCGTTATCTCATGTCTGAAATATTTTTCAGATGCAAATTTTAACTCTCTTAATGTTCCCACCCTTGGAAATCCTATAACCGATGTCTTCATCATATCCTCCTTATCAATAAATGGCACTTCCTATATGCCAACATCTCTTTCCTTGATGTTGTCCATTATATATAGACACCGTTTACTTGTATAATACATAAAAATATGGCGTGGTTATAGTGTAAAACTATACCCACGCCATTTCTACATCTTGTTTTCTATGTCAACTCTATACCAACAGACGGATTTCCATCATCCCGCAGACGTTCACTTATTCTTTTTGATCTCTCTCATATGTTCCGCCGCCTTCTCCCTCACATCTCCGCAGGCAGGCTCTCCGTCATCCCTCATTTCATTGAAACGCCCCCTGTGCTGAAGCTTCCTCTGTGCTTTAACTGAATCTTCCGGCTCGTAGCGCCCCACCGTACCATCCTCTTCCGCCGTCGGTACAATGTAATCTCTACCCTTTGTATCCCCCGCCGTGAGATAATTCGCCAGCGCACCGAGGTAGGTATTTCCAAGTCTGCTGAGGATCGCTTTCCTGTGGACAATATACCCTATCCTCATATCGCTCTCATCCGCCAGCGGCACCGAGATTATATCCTTGCCGTTCAGCTTTTCATCTATGACACCGCTGCACACCGTATATCCGTTAAGACCTATCAGCAGATTGAACAGTGTCGCTCTGTCCCTGACTCTTATATTCTTCTTTCTCTCCGTTGTCGAGAATATTTCCTCCGAGAAGTAAAAAGAATTGTGCTCTCCCTGCTCAAATGACAGATATGGATACACCTCCAGCTCTTCATTTGTTATGATATCGTTCTTCGCCAGTGGATGCTTTCTGCTTATGAACACGTGAGGCTTTGCCACGAACAGCTTATGGAATTCCAGGTCATTTGCTCTGAGGATCTTGTTCAGCACCTTCTCATTGAAATCATTCATGAACAATATTCCGATCTCACTTCTCATCCTGGCGACATCCTCTATGATCTCATAGGTCTGTGTCTCCCTTATGCTGAAATCATACTCGTCCTGCCCATACCTCTTTATCAGGTCGACAAATGCATTTACCGCAAATGAATAGTGCTGGGTGGACACACAGAAACTCTTCTTGCCGCCATCGTCCCCCTTGTATTTGTCCTCAAGGACCTTCGCCTGTTCAAGCACCTGTCTGGCATAGCCGAGGAAAACCTCCCCCTCTATGGACGGACTTATTCCTTTATTTGATCTGTTAAATATATTTATCCCCATCTCTTTTTCCAGCTCATGAATGGCATTTGTCAGGCTGGGCTGGGATATATACAATCTGTTCGCCGCCTCAGTGATCGTGCCCGTGTCCGCAACCATCACCACATATCTAAGCTGCTGAAGTGTCATGTTTTTCACCTGCTTTCTAATAAAGGAATCCCCCGCTTATGATAATCAGTAGTCTCCTCTATCTACAACAACCTGGAATCCGAATGCCTCTGCGCGCCTGTCCAGGCAGCTGCGGCACTGGGCAGATTCCTCCCCCGTGCATATCTTGTTGTCGTAGAGCTCGTATTTCTTTCGGACTGACACAGGAGACAGATTCGGCATGACCACATTTGCGCCGTGCATAAACCCACGCTCCCTGCCATCCGCCGCTATCGTACCGAGTGATGTGGTGGATGGTATGAGTGCCTTTGGGAACATCAGTCTCAGCAGGCTTATCATCACCAGCGTCTGCCTTACCGTTCCCTGCTCCATCTTCGCAAATGGCGTCTCCTTATGTGGAACATACGGTCCTATCCCTATCATCTGTGGCTGCAGCTTCGCAAGAAAATGCAGATCCTCGGCCAGATTCACCGGCGTCTGATACGGCGATCCAACCATGAATCCACTTCCCACCTGATATCCAAGACTTTTAAGATCATACAGACATCTGACTCTGTTGTCATAACTCATCTCCTCAGGGTGGAGTCTTTCATAGTGTGCCCTGTCCGCGGTCTCATGTCTCAGAAGATATCTGTCCGCCCCGGCCATCCGCCACAGCCTGTATGTCTCATACGGATGCTCGCCAAATGACAGGGTAACGGCACAATCCGGATGTCTCTCCTTGATGCACCTCACTATATCGGCTATATCCTCGTCTGAAAATCCTCCATCCTCGCCACCCTGAAGCACAAATGTCCTGAAACCAAGCACATATCCCTCATCGGCGCAGGAAAGTATCTGCTCTTTGCTAAGACGGTATCTGTCCACGTGACTGTTGCTTTTTCTGATACCACAGTAGTAGCAGTCATTCCTGCAAATGTTTGTAAACTCGATAAGTCCTCTTATGTATATCCTGTTTCCAAACCTCTGGTGAGCCAGATCGTAAGCCTTCCTTCTGAGATACTCAAAGTCAGTAAGATCATCATGAGAACCCTGAGATTCCCCGGACTTACTCACATTCTGGTCTTCTCCTGTGACATTCTTCGAATCCGACAAAACTTTTATAACTTCAGCCAGCTCATCGACTCCCGGCAGCTCATCTCTGCCCTGTCCATATTCAAATGTCTTATCTATGATCTCTCTAACTGTTCCCATATGATCCATAAACCTGCCTACTAAATAAATAATGTCGAACGTCCAATCTGGCGATACGCAGTAAGTCTTAGTACCGCTACAACACGAGACGAACGGGAGCGCACCAAATATGGTAAACCAAGTTCCATCCAAATACTCTCATCCTACTCCGTCATACAAAGCAGACTCCTAATGTGCGCAAGCCTCGCATCAAACTGCTCATAGAAATCCTTCTCCACATCATACATCCCCACATACATGACCTGCAGTACCAGCATAGTCTGATTTCTCGCTGTCTCATCCTCACCGGCACGCATATACTCGATAAGATTTCTCTGCATATCCTTCTGGAACTTGTGCCAGTCATTTATGTACCTCGTATACCTCGGAAGCTCCTCAGTGTCTATCCATTTCGACACCTTGACCTTAGTCCTGCCCGCACGCTCACACTCATGTATCTGCAGGATATATTTGAATCCGTCATCGGTGTAATATCTGCCAAGTGGGAAGAGTCTGCAAAATCCAGGTCTCGCACTGTGGATGCTACACCTGCCCTCATCGTTTAAGAACGGACATTTATTCGCCGTCATCCTTATATTGGGGAGTACCAGACCGTCCACCACATTTACCTCAAGTTCCTTCTCAAGAAGCTGTGTGAAGTTCTTTCCGGTCTCCCTGCAAAGCCTCATCACATCCAGTGGATCAAGAATGATGGAACTTCCCATCCCAGTGCAGCAGGCGTGACACCCCTTGCACTCATTACAATACGCCTTCACCATATCATTTGCATCGTACAATCTTCCATCTGAGATATCTTCCAATTTCTCACTTCTTATCATAGCCGTATTCCTTTATCATTTTATTTTCATCATAATAGGTTTGCTCCACAAGATCTGAGCATCTCTAACTATTTAAAATCATATTTTTTATCTCTACAACACGCCAAACTTAATCCTAACCCTGTCCAGCTTCTCCAGAAATGGTCTCGCCACCAGCCATAACGCAATGACTGTCGCAGTCGCCTGGGCAAGGTCAAATGGGAATCCTGTCACATAGGACGCCATTATCATGCTGAAATTCACATTTGGCTGCCACATGATGACAGATGCCGGATTCATGATTCCTCCGTACACCACTATACATATCAATGCGCCAAATATACACAGTCCCAGCTTTGTCATATTTCTTGTCCGCACGCTGCTGCCCGCAAAGAACAGCCCGGCAAGGAATCCGACGAGTCCCATGGCAAACATCTGCCACGGAGTCCACGGCCCCTGTCCCATGATGAAATTTGACACGAACATAGTCATGGCACCTGTGATAAATCCGCCCTCGCATCCAAATGCCACCCCGGCAATGATGACGATCGCCATGACAGGCGTAAAATTCGGCAACATAAAGAATGCAGTTCTTCCTGTCACCGCCAGAGCACACATGACCGCCAGCGTCACTATATCTCTCACCTTAGGTTTCCTGTCCTCAAATGACACGAAGAACGGAATCATTGCCTCAAGAAGTACAAGCAGTGATATGAAAAAATACTTCTTATCGCCAAGTCGTGCAATTCCAAACCATATCGTTGCAGGTATAAGAACAAGCACAGCCACAATACTGACCACTGTCCGCTTTCCGAATCCACGCCCGGCCGAATCCATAACTATCTCTTCATTTTTCTTCTTTGTTATAGGCCTTATAGCAACGAGAAGTCCAAATATGGCGGCGATCATGACTCCATATAGTACCAGATATTTTCGCCCTTCAGCCGTCACTGTCATCTGCTGAACAAGCCCCGACAGATCTGACACCGACATGGTGTTCCAGAATCCAAATATTATTATAACCGTTGTGACCGCAATGGTCACTATCTGCCAGATACTGAGATTTTCAACCTTTCTGTCCTTATTCAGAATTATATCCGCAAGCTTATCATCTGATATACCGGCAGTCTCTGACATTTTTGCAGTTTCCGGCTTACCAACATCACCAGATTCACTTTCAGTTCTCGAATTATCCTCTGTTTCCGGCATGCTCTCATTCCCCGTCCCTTTTCCAGTTCCAGATACATCAGCATCATCACGCCGTGCTGAAAGATCCTGCTCACCACTGCCATCATCCCCACTGCCATATCCACTACCAGTAGTTCCATTCATATCCATGTCCACGCCATATGCCGCCAGAACATCCTGAACTGTCACCGCACCGTCCAGAACATTCCTTGATATTCTGGATGCCGCCGTGGTGAAGAAATTGTTATCCGCCATGTAACTTCTCACATCGCTGACCGTTGCAACCTCACCGTCAAACAACAGCGCCACCCTGTCGCCTGCCACCGCGCAGAACTCTATGTCATGGCTGACAACAACTATTGTCTTGCCTCTGCTCTGCAGTTTACGGAGCATACCGGCAAGCTGCATCTTGAACCCATTGTCCAGGCCCTTTGTCGGCTCGTCCATGAGCAGGATATCCGGATCTGCTATGAGTACCTTCGCCAGGGCAAGTCTCTGTTTTTCTCCGCCTGACAGATCATAAGGATGTCTGTCCAGAAGATCCTCCAGTCTGCAGAATCTGACTATATCCGCAAGCTGCTGCCTGTCCTTCGCATCTATAAGCTCATCCCTCACCGAACGCCTTGTAAACAAAAGTTCCGGATTCTGTGGAAGCATACCGGTCCTGAGTCCTTTGGCTATGCGGAGTTTTCCGCTATACGGTCTGTACACATTTGCGATAAGTGACAGCATCGTTGACTTACCACAGCCGTTGCTTCCATTTATCATAAGTATCTCGTTCTCATATATGTCAAGGCTCACCTGCCTGAGTACATCCCCGGCATTCCTCTCGTATCTGAAGCTGATCTCATCCAGACTGCACACCACAGGATGTTCATCCCTGTTCCGTTTTTCCGGTACTACAGGCTTCCCTCCATTTTCCCGGAATTTCCGGTCATAATCCGAAAGCCACTCCCGGGCATCCGGCACCGTAAGCGGGAGTATCATATTCTCTGTATTTTTCTCAAGCCCCATATAGATCTGAACCGAAGCAGGCATGGACAGATAAAGTCCCCTGTCTATCTTCTGCGTCCTGATACTCTCGGCAAATCCTCTCACATCGCCGTCATAGATGATCCTGCCATCTTCCATGACCACCGACCTGCTGCACACCGGAAGGACATCCTCCAGACGGTGTTCTGTCATGATGATAGTCGTTCCCAGCTCTCTGTTTATCCTCACAAGACTGTTTATAAAATCATTTGCAGCTATAGGGTCAAGCTGGCTCGTAGGCTCGTCCAGTATCAGCACCTTAGGCGACATCGCCATGACAGACGCCAGGTTCACAAGCTGTTTCTGGCCACCGGACAGCTCCATCACTTTTCTGTGAAATATATCCCCAAGGCCGAAGAATGAACCCATCTCCGCAACCCGTCTCCTGACATATCCATTGTCATATCCAAGGCTTTCAAGGCCAAATGCCAGTTCATGCCACACCTTGTCCGTCACAAGCTGTGCATTAACATCCTGCCACACAAAACCGATCTGCGATGCAGCCGCCTTATCATCAAGACTGCATATGTCATTACCATCAAAAAGTATCTGTCCCTTCTTCTTTCCAACCGGAGCCACAGAGGGCTTTAGCTGTCTTAAAAGGGTCGTCTTGCCACATCCGGACCTGCCAAGTATGACGACAAACTCTCCCTGTCTGACGTGCAGTTCCGCATCCTTTAATGCATCCGGAAGATACGACCTGCCGCTCTCATCATTTCCATCCGGATACGCAAAACTTAATTTATCTATATCAAAAACATTCTTATAAATATCCAACGTTATATCCTCTTCTATCTAATATCAACCTGCCTGCATTCATATCTTATCTCATGCTCCATGACTATTATATTGAGATTCTATCTCAAACCCTGTCCATCAGCACAAGCTGAAGCAGTATCCACTGCCTTCATACGGCTCTGCTTTATTCCATCCCTCACATGCACAAACATCGGAAGCCCGATCAGGCACGCATACACTATATACATACTCACCGTCAAAGGACTTGTGAGATCGCCTCTTATCGCCGGATAATACCAGAACTTAAAACCGCCCTGCATACTTCCCCAGAGAACGTAACCGCCGCATACAAGTATATACACAAGCGCCCTTGCATCCCTCTTGCGGAACCGGAACAGCGAGTATGCCGTTCTTCCCGGCAAACCATAACCGCGGGCCTTCATGCTGTCCGCCGTGATAAGCGCCCGCTCAAGTGACCATGTAACTACCGATGACAGGACATGACATCCCATCCTCACTCTCTTAAAATATCTGCCATCTATATTATATCCTGAAGCCTTCTGCGCCCTGTACACCTTTCCAAACTGCGCTGTAAGCTCCGGTATGAACTTCAACGTCATTGATAACACCAGAGATAATACCGGTGCCAGCTTTCCAAACAGATAAACCATCTTATCAGAACTTATCACCACATTAAAACATGAGAACCAGCACAGTACACACACCAGCAGAAATGCCGCCATAACGCCATAGGCTATAGACTCTAGGGTAAGCGGATTCCCCGATGGCAGATATGCCAGTATCGTCACGCCCTGATGACTGAATGCCGGGTTGAAAAGTGCCGTAAGCACGATAAGCGGAATCATATATTTCAAATTTGTTATAAATCCACGCCGTCCCCGAAGTATAACCGAGTACACAAATGCTGCTATAAACGATATGCCCAGGCACACCGGATTGGTAAATGCCAGGGCATATCCTATAGCACATATAAAGTACATCAGGTTTACTATCGGATGATAGCCGGAAAATGAATCATTCCTGTTCATTTTCTGTATATTCTCCAATCAATTAAACCAAAATCATTTTACATGCCGCCTCCGACATCGCTGCCAAGGCCTTTGCATGTATATAACCATTTTATCGAATCCCCATCCTTAAGTCTGTACTTTGAACATCCATAATTTGGGAACCATCCGTTTACCGAATACATCCATCCTGACAGACTGCCACAGTCAAATTCATAAAGATTGTGGATTCCCTCTATATAATAACTTCCAAATGCCGGGGTCCAGCTGTATTCAAGCTGTATTCCATAATCTCTGCACACGGATCTGAGCACATCAAACACCGTATCTCCATCCGTAAATGCCACGCTGACCGTACTAAGTATCTCGCCGCCGGCAGGTACAAAATCCTGTTTTTCTTCCTTGAGCCAATCCCAGTTATCGAGAATCGTATAGCAGCTTATATATATTGTACAGTGGTAAGTCTCTCCATTTGAACTCTCGGTCGTTGTTGCAGTTGTTTTATCGGTGGCCTTCTCTGTGGTCTTTGTAGACTCAGTTGTACGGGTACTCTCAGTTGTGCGAGTGCTCTCAGTCGTCTGAGTGCCCTCAGTTGTACGGGTACTCTCCGTCGTCTGGGTGTTTTCCGTCGTCTGGGTACTCTCGGTTGTACGAGTGCTTTCCGTTGTACGGGTACTCTCAGTTGTACGGGTACTCTCTGTAGTCCTGGTGCTCTCAGTAGTGTTCCTACGCTCTGTAGTTGCATTGCCCGGCTTTCCGTCAGAAGGTTTGTCAGATGGCTTTTTACCATCCCCATTTCCTCCACCGTTTCCCGGATCAGAGGTACTGCCATTTTCTCCATCAGAAGTGCCGCCTGTAGTCTCAGAACTGCTCTGCTCTGTCTTGCCAGAGGTATCTGACTCCGATATATCGCTGCCCCGGGTATCCGTCACCGTAACCGTCTCAGTGCTGCCGTCCTGTGTACTCACAGCCACCTGTTTATCTCCGCTGGAGCCGTAGCCGGTGTCTATAACATCACCGGCCTGGCTTTCAGTGGTTGCACCCTGGTCTGCCCTGTCTATATGGAACCCTCTGGCACCGGGAGCGTTACCCCCGTACCAGAAAGCCCATACAAGGATCAGGAGCATAACGCAGGATCCAATAATCTGCTTTTTATATTTTGCGATAAACTTTTTTATCTTATCCATAAACTATATAAATTAATACTTCCCAGTTACAACGCTTTCGCTGCTGCTCCAAGCTCCATAATATACAGTATTGCCGATCTTCTTGTAACTTCTCACACGAACATAATACTTTGTTCCGGCTCCGGCTGCCTTGACTGTGAGAGTAGTCTTCTTTGCTCCCACAAATGTGACAGTCTTTGCTCCCTTGAAAGCACTGCTTCTTGCGTACTGTACCTGGTATCCTGTTGCGGCTGTATCCTTATTTACTATTACCTCTATCTTGGCCCTTTCAGGTGAGCAGTAGTAGTTGATATCCTGTCCGTCTACTCTGTAAAGAGACTTTGCCTTGTATGAAGATAATGCATAATCTCCAGTTGCCTTAACCGCATATGTGTACTTAACTCCAGTCTTTACCTGACGGTCAACGTATGAAAGTGTCTTCACTGTAGCAACCTTTGTCCATGCCTTAGCATTTCCGGCCTTTTTGTAAACCACATACTGTTTAGCACCTGTTACCTTGTTCCATCTCAGTGTCAGTCCTGAATTTGCGTTGCTGAGTGTAACTACCGGCGCCTGAAGTGTTGTGATCGGAGTCTTTCTTGTCACAGTCTTGCCTGTATATGCTGATGTTCCAGCCTCTGATACAGCCTGTACTGCGTATGTGTAAACTGTCTTTTCTGTTACATTCTTGTCCACATAAGCTGTCTTAGCAGTATCTGCTATCTTCTCCCATGTGCCTGATGTTCCGGCCTTTCTAAGTACCACATAACTGTCAGCATTTGCTGATGCATTCCATGTTACCTCGATACCGGCCTTTGTGTTTGTAAGCTTTACTGCAGGTACTGCAGGCACTGCTACCTGGACTGCCTCTGAGCTTCCAAATGACTTTCCTACAACAGGTCTTACCTCATACTCATATGATACGCCTGCCTTTGCTGTATTATCGCTGTAGCTGATCTCAGTTGTCTCTGCGATCTTTGCAAATTCACTCTCATTCTCAGCCTTTCTATATACAGCATATGAATCAGCTGCACTTGCAGCATTCCACTCAAGTGATACAACACCATCTTCAAGTGTTGCTGCTGTTATCTCTGTCTTACCATCCTTGATCTCAAATGCCTGCTTGATCTTTCCTGTATAATTTCCGATTCCTGTTACTGTAGCCTTCGCTGTTCCAACCTTCACATTGTTGAAGTATGAAACTGTGAAATCCTTGCCAGCCTCGAGAACTGTGTCTCCAAGTGTGACATTTACTGTAGGTGTCTTCTTGCTGCCATCTGCAACGATATCGTCTGTGTCAACTGTCACAACCGCATCAGTCAGCTCGATTGCCTTGATCTCAAATGTATACTCAACTGAACCTGAGTAATACTTGAGTCCTGTGATCCTTACGCTTGCTGTTCCTGCGTTTACATTGTCGATATAGCTTACTGAGTAATCTGTACCAGCTCTAAGTGTCTTGCCATTGTATGCTACACTGACTGCCGGTGTCTTCTCTGTTCCGTCTGTCACATATTCCTCTGCTGAAACTGTGATATCTGTCTTTGAAATATGTGTTGCATTTAATGTGTAATACTTTACAACCTTGCCTGTATATTTACCCTTACCTGTGACTGTAACTGTTGCCTTGCCAGGAAGTACATTGCTTGCAAATGCAACTGTGTAATCTGTATTTGCCTTAAGTGTCTCACCTGCGTGTGTAACTGTCACATTTGGTTTCTTAACTGTACCATCTGCGACAAATACTGTCTGATCGATGGCAACATCTGCCGCCTCTATCTCTGCTGAGTAGATCGAGAATGTCTTCTCTGTCTGTCCCTCATAATCACCCATACCGGTGATAGTTACCTTTGCTGTATTTCCAGCCTCTACATTGTTGCTGTATTCCTTTGTATAGTCAACGCCCTCTGTGAGGAGAATGTCACCATACTTAACTGTAACCTCAGGCTCCTTTGCTGTTCCGTCATATACAAGACCAAAATCAGCAACTGTTACATTTGCCTTCTCAACTGACTTCTTCTCTGCGCTCTCTGTGTAAAGCTTCTTTCTGTCGCTCATGTTGTAGAGAGTTGTCTTTCCTGTCTTATATCTGTCATATGATACAAGAGCATATGTTGCCTGCTCTGTAGCCATCATATTTACTGAAAGTTTTCCATTCTGTGCTGCATGTGCAAATCCGCCTCCATCAATATAGAAGGAAAGCATAGCATCAAGAATAGAATTCATGTTCTTTACATACTGTGGATCTGTGTCCGCATCTCTTCCAAGATCAGAAAGTGCACATACTGTCTGTGCACAGCTCTCTGAGTTTACTGTTCCCCATGAGCCCATACCGCCGTTTGCTAACTGCTGGTTAGATATAGCCTTCATACCACGGTCAACTGCAGCCTTTACATCGGCATTTGTATTGTAATATGGTGCAAGAGCCTGAACTGCCATTGTTGTGATGTCAGGATCAGCCGTTGAACCCCACAGAGCCCATCCGCCATTGCCTGCGATCTCGCTGTCAAGTATGTACTGGATAAGTCCCTCTCTTGTTGTCTGGGTAGCTGTGCTGTCGTCTGGAAGCTCAGGAATATCATAATCTCCTGTATCCAGGGCAATGAGCGCATATATAGGACCGTTTATTCCCTGCCATACGACATCCTCAAGATTTGCAAGTGGCTCAAGCAGGTTGTAGCCGCCCACATTTGTAGGATCTGCACCGATTGCTGTAAGACCAATGATAACTCTTGAATTGTCTGTGAGCTTACGTGAGTGAAGCTTGTTGCTTCCTATATTCTGAACGTACTTTACAACATTGTTGTAGTATGCTGTGTACCACTCAGGATCCTCATATCCATATCTTGCGAGAGCAAGGACTGCCCACTCTCCACCTACAGAGCCTACCTGGGCCTCTGTTACTGTATTTTTGATGTACTTGACCGAACTGTCAAGCATCTCCTTGTAATTATCAGATGTGGTATTTGCTGTGAGATTTGGCTTGATCTCGAAATATGACTTATACTTTCCACCAAGAGATGAAACTGAGAACTCAAGCCCTGTTGTGATATTATATGTATCTTTGTCAACTGACCAGCCATCTATAACTGCGTAGTGGCTGTTGAGACTTGTCTCCATGGTGATATATGCAGCCTGTGCATCATTTGCTGGAAGAGTAACCTCAAATACATAAGGATCCTCCTCTGTACCTGCTGCCTTTGTCTCCTCACCATTTATATAGAATGTATTTGTCATGTTCCAGTTTGCATCGACCTCTGTCTTCTTTGACATGGTCATAGTCTGGCCGGCAACTGTCAGGCTCTTGACATATGGATTGCCATACATTCCATTTCCTATATCATCTGTCACTGTATCGACATTGTTTGTATAATCGAATCTCAGACTGTCGCCATCTGAGAGTGTAAGGCTGCCAAGACCATAGTTAGAATAATCATCATTGTTGTAGGCAAGGTTCCATCCTGAATAACCCTGTCCTGCGCCAAGACCATTGATACTGTCTACATACAGACTATATCCATTCTGCATTGTCACTGATATTCCAGCCTCGTCAAATGCCTTCTGTACGATCTGCTGTGTTGTGGCATCTTTGTCCACTGTAACCTTCTGCTCCATGATGACACCTGTCTCTGAAGCGCCCTCTAGTCCGGCATCCACTGCCGTGTAATCGTATGCAGAAACCGTGATCGTCCTGGTGTCTTCTGCTTCTGCTGCATACGCTGTCATGCCACCGCCCCATGGGCTTGTGACAACCGTTGCTGCCGCCATGCACATCGCCATACATGCCGCAAGAATTCTTCTTCTCATAAACGTATCTCCTTTCAATTTTTCCCTGAAAGGCATATTGGTTTTAAAATGCCCTTCTCTCGAAGAATTAGATATATAGCAAGCGATCTGACTTGACAGAGCAAGCAGCTCTGCATACAGTAATGGCTGTTGTGGCGGATTCTCACCGCACTTCCCTTCTTATTGAATACAGACACAGCGTCTTCCTAGCTGCGTCCAAATTCATTCGCCGGAACATCTCCGGGACTATATATCTGATGTGGTTTTCAGGCCACACCAAAGCAATCTTAACAACCAAGGCTTCACATGTCAACACAACAATTTTTTAAACTCATCCAGCGTGACCGGTCTGGAGAAATGATATCCCTGATAATAGGTCGATCCATATCTGTGAAGATAATCAAAGAGTGCCTTGTCCTCGACACCCTCTATACAGCTCTTGTATCCGAGCTCATGGGCGCAGGACACAATGGCCTGCACAAGCACCTGGTTTGGCTTGCTCTCCTGTATTCCCCTGACAAATGACATATCAACCTTAAGCTCATCTATAGGAAGTTCGGTGAGCAGATTGAGTGTAGCATTTCCCGTGCCAAAATCATCTATGGCTATCTTCACTCCAAGTTTTCTGAAAAATTCAAGCTCATTTTTCAGAAATGCTATATCCATATTCTTACATCTCTCCGTGAGCTCCATGCACAGATACTGAGGAGGATACTTTGTCCTGTTCAATATATCCACCACAGCCTGCCTGAATCCATGGTTTTCAAGCTGTGTCGCCGATATATTCACATTCACCACAAAATCTGGTCTCGTCCTGCGGATCTCCATGGCGTCTGTCAGCGATCTCTCTATGATCCAGTTGCCAAGTTCAAAGAAGCACGGCTCCATCTCAAGCCACGGTATGAACATTCCCGGAGGTACCACTCCGAAATCCTTGTGCTGCCATCTGAGAAGAGCTTCCATGCCGACTATATGGCCGGTCTCTGAGTTCGCTATAGGCTGGTAACACATGAAGAAGCCCTCCATGTTGTTCGTCACACATTTGTGTATGGTGCTGTACAGCTTGAGCCTCAGTCTGTCATTATCCTTGATCTGCTCGTTGAAGAATACAAGCTCACCGTGGTTGTCCTCCTTGGATCTCTCCATCGCATATTCCACGCTGCTCTTTATCACATCTGCATCTGCACCGACATGATCGTACACCAGACCACCAGCGTACAGTTTGAGCGGTATCGATGTGCCGCTCGGTCCTACATTCTCCAAAGCAAGGTTCTGAATATGTCTGTAGACCTCCTGCATCTCCTGTCTCGTATATACATTTGAGCAGATGGCAAATTTTGCTCCGTCCAGGCGGAATACCAGGCCTCTGCCGCCCACTATATTCTTGAGCTTTGTCGCAAAATCCTTGAGCACTGAATTGCCATATGCGTATCCATACATCATGTTGATGCTGTTGAACATGGATATACCGATGGTGATTATGCTCATGGTCTGTTTGTTGCTCAGATGATGCAATATATATTTGGTGTATTCCTGCTGGTTGTGAAGATTTGTCACAGGATCAACTCCGTCGATGACACCATGGTTGATGACTGTTCCTACGAAGAATTCCGGATCACCGTTCTCCTTCTTCGTTATCAGACCACGGCAGGTGCATACCACGTATTCACCCTTCTTGTTACGCATCCTGTATTCCACATCATGGTACTTCTTCCGCCCTGCAAATACATCCTCTATATCCTTCTCAAATACTGCTCTGTCCTCAGGGTGTATGAGATCTTCCCACACTTTTTGTGTATCATATATGTACTGGCCGGGAAGTCCGAAATAGTCGACTGCACTGGCCGACCACTTTGTCACATTCGTATCCAGGTCATTCATAAATATGAAATTCCTGAGTGTCGTTGCGGCAAGTGCATCAAATATCCTGTCTGTCTTGCCAAGATTTCTGTAATGATGTATATCACCACCGTCTGCTCCCACAGCAAGTCCGGTCTCTTTCTCAACGGATTCCCTGCGCTTCACTTCTGGGTGCTTGGCATAGAATCTCATCTTATCCTCATACATCAGCCGTTCTGCTTCATTCATGATCTGATCTATGGTATCGGTGGATGCCTTCCACACAGCGCCGTATGACACCGGAGCTTCCTCCTGACCTTCCAGCACTTCCCTGTACCTGGCGACCATAGAGCCAAATGCCTGTTCTGTCACGTCAATTATGACCACGACAAACTCATCACCGCTTATCCTGTAGCAGACATTCTCTCCAAACTGCTGTACAAGCATCTGCGATACACGCTGGAGATACAGATCGCCTTCCTTGTGCCCATAGTGATCGTTCACATATTTGAGCTTATTCACATCATTGAATATGAATCCCACCGGCGGCTTTTCGTCTCTTCCTGCATATACGTCACACAATATATTGAAGGAATTGCGGTTTGACAAATGGGTAAGTGCATCCTTATAGCTATAGAATTCCAACAGTTCCTGCTTTTCTATATTCGCCGAATACTCCTCATGTATATCTCGGGTATACAGATAAAACACCTTGTTGTCTTCCCTGTAATCCGCAGTTGGTATGATCTCGGTCATGACCCATCTGTAGACCATGTCCATCTTACGTTTGTATCTTATGGTGAATCTGTCATGTCCATTTGCAAAGAAGCTTGTCAAAAAGCGTGGTGACAGACACTTCTTCACCCTCGCCACATCCTCTGGATAAATGTCACCACACGATGCCATCTCCTCCATATAATCCGTCAGGCAGTCTTGCTTCACCTCATCCTTATTGCGTATATAGCCTCCTCTGAGCGTCTCACACACGTTGTGCGTCACATCTATTCGGAATATCCTTCTGTATGCCTTTGTGAGCACTCTTATACTGTCCTCAAGGACAAGGGACTCAGGACTTACCCTCTTCATTCCGAACAGAACCCACTGTCCGTCCTCCCGGGGCTCTTTCTCAACCTCTATATCCATGGCCACCCATTCATAGTCACTGCCAAGCCTCAGACGGAATCTGAAGTTTCGGACTATAGATCTGGCCCCCGCATCTATAAGCTTTCTGATATGCTTCATATCGCACATAAGTGCAAATTCCCTGACCTCATCCGGATGGCAGCACTCCATACCTCTGTTCTCACGGAAATACGCAGACACACCATCTATACGGTCAAATCTGTCTGCATTGCCATCAACACTGATTATACTGATATACTCGCCTGTATCTATATTGACAAGCGCAAGCTTTATATAATTGTCATACAGTATATCCTGTACCTGTTTTTTGTAATCTTTGTTGTCAAATGATGTCTCCAAAGAATCCCTCCTTGCAGTTTTTAACCCTTTGCATATTCCCCACGCAACCGTTTCCATTATAGCATTTAAGCCACAATATAAAAAGGTAGTTTTAAGGAAATTTAGCCAGATATGCGTCTAAAAAGGCTGGTAAAATGCATTTGGGAAATCCATTTTTACCGGCCTTTGTAAGCTCTTTTTAATATTTAATTAGTATAGCTCCCAGATACATCCAGATACTACTTGTGAGTCTCTTTGTAATCTGCAAGAAGCTTCTTGAACAGCTGATCATACTCTGGATATGCCTTTCTGATGAACACCAGCTTATTGTTGCCATCCAGCAGACAATGTGAGCTTGTGCAGAGACATCTGAGCTCACCGGTCTTCTTGTCAACTATCTCATATGAGAAGCCCACACGCACCCCTGTATACTCTGACAGGCTGACATGTATCAGCACATCATCGCCGAAGTGGCTCATGGTCTTGTACTCAGCAGTCACGCCGAGAACCGGGATGATGTATCCGTCATCCTCGATGGACTTGTAATCCCATCCGATCTGTGTCATCCAGTCCATCCTTGCCTCCTCTATCCATCTGATGTAGTTGGAGTGATGAACTATCTGCATTCTGTCTGTCTCATAGTAATAAACCGGTCTCTCGTATGGCTTGATCTTACTCATATCTATATCTATCATTTTTCTTCACCTGATTTCTGATTTACTTCCAGTCCTTCTCTTTGATCTCAACACGTCTTACCTTACCGCTGATGGTCTTTGGCATCTCATCAACGAACTCGATAACTCTAGGTCTCTTGTAGCTTGCGATGTTCTCCTTGAAGTATCTCTTGAGCTCCTTCTTGAGGTTCTCATCGCCAACCGTACCCTCTGTGAGAACGATAGTAGCCTTGATAGCCTGACCTCTTGTGCTGTCAGGTACAGATGTAACTGCACACTCAAGGACATAAGGTATTCTCATGATCTCATTCTCTATCTCGAAAGGTCCTACTCTGTAGCCTGCAACCTTGATGATATCATCCACACGGCCAACGAACCAGAAATATCCATCCTCATCCTGGTAAGCTGTATCACCTGTGTGATAGAAGCCGTCATGCATAACCTCTGCTGTTCTCTGTGGATCCTTGTAGTATTCCATGAACAGTCCGTCCGGTGCACCATCTGCGATGTTGATGACGATCTCGCCTGTCTCGCCAGGTGCAGCAAATGTTCCGTCTGCCTTCATGATCCTCACATCATACATAGGGCTTGCCTTACCCATTGAACCCGGTCTTGGAGTTGTATTCTCAAGGTTTCCGATTGTAAGTGTGGTCTCTGTCTGACCAAATCCTTCATATATAGTAAATCCTGTCTTCTCCTTGAATACGTCAAATACCTCAGGGTTAAGTGCCTCACCTGCTGTTGTGCAGTATCTTAAGGATGAGAGGTTGTACTTGCTCATATCCATACGGATAAGGATTCTGTACAGTGTTGGAGGTGCACAGAATGTTGAGATATTGTACTTCTCAATAAGCTTGAAGATCGTATCTGCACTGAATGTATCAAAGTCAAATACGAATACACATGCCTCGCACAGCCACTGTCCGTAGAGCTTGCCCCAGAGAGCCTTGCCCCAGCCTGTGTCGGATACTGTGAGATGAACCTCACCCGGCTTGTTGCAGTGCCAATACTTTGCTGTGATGTAATGTCCAAGTGGATACAGATGATTGTGTGCAACCATCTTTGGATGCTCTGTTGTTCCTGATGTGAACATGACGAACAGTATGTCGTCCTTTCCTCCTACGGCATCCTCACCTGTAGGTCTTGGGAACTCAGTGCTGCACTCCATGATTCCCTCATCAAAGAAGTTCCAGCCCTCTACAGGATGATTTACAACTATCTTTGTCAGCTTGTCATCAGCAAATGTATCTATAGATGCTGTGATTCCGTCATCTGATGTACATACAACTGCTGAGACATCTGCTGCCTCGATTCTGTACTGATAATCTGTAGCCTTTAATATGTTTGTCGCAGGTATTGCGATAGCTCCCATCTTGTGGAGTGCCATCATGGTGAACCAGTACTGATAATGTCTCTTTAATACGAGCATTACCTTGTCACCCTTCTTGATGCCGAGGCTCTTGAAGTAATTTGCTGCTCTGTTTGAATAATCCTTGATATCCTGGAAAGTGAATTTCTTCTCGATAGTTCTATCCTTTGATACATAGATGAGTGCTGTCTGATCAGGCTCCTTCTCTGCCAGAGCGTCCATTACATCGTATGCGAAGTTGAACTTCTCACTGTTGGTGAACTCGATCTTGCTGAGAACTCCATTCTCATCAAGGGCTGATCTCACAAATTTTCCTGCTATTCCCTGCTCTGGTCTCATTTCTGTTGACATTCTTATTTTCCTCCATAAACTATGTGTTCTAAAATATATGGTAAAACGACTTTTCCACCGCGCCTTGCGCCGGCGATACATGCCGTCTTCTGCCGCAACTTAGTATAAAAAGTCTTCTAAGTTCGTATTTTTATCTAGCAATCAAAATAAACGTTACTTTAATTTACGTCTTTGATTAACTTTACACGTAGTTTCGATTACTACATCCATATATTATCATATCTCATTGCCATGTCAACAAGAAAATAATAGTTTTAATTTATTTTCACATATTGATCTGTCATTTTGCCTACCCTCCAAAGGGGTCAGGCCCCTTCGCACCAGCTTACATCCATGACGTAAAAAAGGCGTATGCCGGAGAGTGCATCCGGAATTCCGGTACGCACCATCTGGCATACGCCTTATGATTCAATATATCTGTTTATATGTTTCTGGCAATAATATCATACATCACGGCCCGGCACCGCATCATGCATCATCATTGCATCCTGCCATCTTCCTGATCTTTCGCCTGCTGCTGTATTTTCTTCTTGCGCATCTGTGATTTGTATACAAATATCGCTGTGAGTACCGACACACCCACGAATATCAGCACGCATATCACAAATATCATGCCTGTCGTCATGTTTTTGTCCTCCTGTGACTAAACATCAGCCAATTATTAAATTGTCTTCAGTCTTCAACCGAGACTTATGTGCCATGTTTTAGTCTCTCACCATATCAATCTTATCTGCGCCCTGTTTCTCCAGATTTTCTGTGATGTTGATATCCGTCGATTTGTCAAGGGCTGTCTTTCTATCTCTCATAGCCATATTCGGATCTCTGTGTCTTGATGGTCCGCCCACACAGCCGCCCTCGCAGGCCATACCTTCCATGAAATCTTCCTGAAAACGGTTGAATTTCATCAGCGTGAGAGCCTTCTTACATGCATCTATTCCATCGCACTTGCATACTGACACTTCGTCCTCGCAGCCGAGCTCCTTCATACTCTCCACAACCGCAGCCGTTACTCCTCCTGCATTTGCAAACTTCTTGCCAAACAGAGTTGACTGGTCATTGTCCTCTGCCTCCGGCTCGAGCTTGACATCCTTAGCCCGGAGCATGGCTCTGATCTCGCCGTATGTCAGTGCATAATCAGCAGACTCCTTCTCCTTTGCTGCGCTCTCAGCCTTCTTACCGATACAAGGTCCGATGAATACTGTCACCGCATCCTCATACTTCTCCTTGATATATCTTGACACGGCACACATAGGAGATACCGTCTCAGAAACCCTGTCTGCAAGCTCAGGGAAATGCTTCTCCACCAGAAGCTTGAATGCCGGACAGCAGGATGTAGTCTTCTTCTTGCCCTCAGCCTTGGCCTCCAGCCACTCCTTTGCCTCTGCCATGGCTGTCATATCAGCTCCAAGTCCCACGTCAACGGCGTCATAGAAGCCTATCTTCTTCATGGCTGTTCTCCAGCTCGCCATGGTGATATCCGCACCGAACTGTCCGTATGTGGCAGGTGCGAACATGGCAAATACCTTCTTGCCGGCTCTCATGTCGTTTATAATATCTACTATATAAGACTTTGATCCTATTGCGCCAAATGGGCACTTGTGGATACATGAACCACAGTCTATACATTTGTCCTTGTCTATGACCGCTATACCTGTTCCGTTCTCAGCAACGGATATCGCTCCCACAGGGCAGCTCTTGATACATGGTCTCATCAGATCAGCGATGGCATTGTACGGACATGCTTTTGCACACTGTCCACACTCCTTACATTTCGATGGATCTATGTATGACTTGTCACGACCCATGCTGATCGCACCGAAACGACACGCCTGCTGACAGGCTCTTCCCATACACTTCTGACAGTTGTCAGTTACTACATAACGTGAGATCGGACATCCTTCACAGGCAGAATTGATGATCTGCACCACATTGCCATCATCCTCCGTACCAGGTGCTTTGCCCTCAGCAAGCCTGATCCTCTGTCTGATGACCTCCCTCTCTCTATATATACAACATCTGAAGAATGGCTGAGGTCCTGGAACCATCTTATATGGAAGATTATCCCTCTCATCATTCAGCTTGCCGTCATAAGCAAGCTTTGCCACCTCATACAGCACCTCATGTTTTACTTTTAATAATGTAGCGTCATTTGTAATCATGTGTTTACCTCAACTCCGTTACTGTTTTGTATTAATTTTCTCTCTAAATCTCTAAATCCAATTGTAGTCTCCGCCGGTTATCGCAAGACTGAGCAATGCATCCATCTTCTCAACTTCCTCAGCGCCCTCAACTATCCTCATGAGCTTCGCGGTCTTCTCCTCCGCCTCCATCACCTCATCAGGACCTATCTCAGGATCCCACTCAGCCGCACAGTCAGGACACTCCTCCAGCTCTTCCATAGAAAGGCTTAAGAACCTTGTGCCGCACTTTGTGCACTCATAGTATCCACATTTTTCCGTGTTATCTGGTACATAATACATAATATCTATGTCTCCTTACCGGGCCTTTACACACCCGTATATTCACCGCATGCCGTCGCAATGATAAATATTCATCAGAAGCAGCCACGCTATTTCCATTTATAACATAATTTTCACTCAATAACAATGTAATGATGTGTATTTACAGCTAAATAAAAACCGGAAGTTTCCTCCCGGTTTTTATTTAACTCTATCTTCATTGTCTTTTATAATCATTCACCACGTAAATACAATATTGATCTCTTTGTTGAATATACGTATTTATAATGATAAAACATGCCATCACTATAATTATATTTACGATATTTAAAATACGTAGATGTGACATCATCAACAGTAATCGTATAAGACTCATTTATCTTAAATGTGGAAAGCGTTTTCAATGTGCGCGTATTGAGATCATACTTACAAAGTACCAGATCCTTTCCACTTGAGTTTGTGCTTCTCGCATAATACAATACATTTCCATGGAAGAAAAATCCACTTGAATATCCATATTTTGTCAAAGTTGTGATTCTTACAGCTCCCTTAGACGTAATGATCCAGATTGAAAATGACGAAGGTGTCACATCAGAATGATAATTGTCCTTGGTGACAAAATACTTTCCATGTGTCAATTCTATGGTACCACTTGTTCCGCTTTTACTTATCATTTTTGCTATTTTTTAGTAGCTGCATTATATACATATGTCGCATCCGGCCACTCATCACTGATCGTCAGGAACACCCTGCATCCATACACATAACTAACATTATATCTGAAATCTCCTGTACATGCATCTACCTTACTTGGCAAGACCTTCATCCTGTAGGTTTTGTTTGTGTTCGGAATATACTTGTATAAAGCATGTGCCATATTCCGATATCCATTTGTATATCCACTGACATATGTATTATTTGCAAAATATACAGCAACTCCATTGAATCCTATCTCTTTCGTCCTGCAATCAGGAATTTTTCTAAATCCACTGTTGGATCTTGTGGAGATATACACATCACATGCAGGCCACGTTCTGCTATAATACTTGAAATAATAATCTCCGCACCGTACAACCTCACCCTCACGTGTGGTCTGCTCAAATACCTTCTGGAATTCAAATCCACTGCCCGAGCTTGCAGCCTCTGCCTTTTCCGGTTTCTGTACCATAATTCCACAAATCATAATACATATGACAACCATAAGATACCTGACTGCTCTGTAAATTCTTACCTTACCTGTCTTTTTCATAACATTTCCCCTTTCTTGAACATCAGCTCATTTTCAGCCGCTTCCGGCGATAGCTGATGCTGCATATAGTATGATCTACCGATATCTTACCACTATAAATAAATGTATTGTTTAATCATGTTTCACTTGTCTTGTTCCCATGTCTATTTTACTGACTATATAAATTACTCCATATACGGCAAATATTGCCAGGCACACCACCGCTGCATATACCGCCATATAAACTCCATATCCATAAGCCTGATATATCCCCATAAAAGGAGAATTTGCAGACGGCCACCTGAGGAACATGAAATTGCAGTCTGCCAGTGCGTTTATCCACCAGTCTATAAGTGCCGCCCCGATCAGAAATGCAAACACCATATATGCCCGGCGGATCCTCGGCACATACTCACCGGATGCCAGCACCATGCACGGCATAAGCACCAGAAGGCCGTGCACTATGAAGCTGTGAAGGCTCATGAAATTCACCACCGGATATCTGGTCCAGTCTGGAAATATCAGAGCCGCCACAGCCCCCGGCATGCACAGAATACACATCACCTCACCGAAAAAAGCGCATGGCACGAACGCATACAGCGCCTCCACCAGGATAGCCAGACCGCATAGCTGCAGTGGAAGGTGCTGCACCTCCATATGGCCCATGGCAGCCAGAACCAGATCTTTGTACACCTCCATAACCAGCATCAATGCGGCGATGCCCCGTCTCATTTGCCGCCTTTTATACGGTTCTTTTTTCCTATATATATACACACCCACACATACAAATGCGGCTTCCGCCATCAGCCATATCATATGAACCGGACCGAACACTGAAAAAGCATCTTTTTCCGGCAAATCACTCCAATAAGTAAAATAATTATCAAACATTTCCATCACCTGTTCTGCACGGATCTATCATCCATAATTCTATTGTTCTCCACACCTCATGATCTTATTATAAAATGAAACATTAATCCTTTTTGCTTTTCACATGAAATATTTTAATTTAAACCGTATTATGTTATACTACTACGGAACAAATGATAGAGAATGAAATCTTTATATAAGGAAGGCGATATGCAAATGTACAAAATCAACTTTTCAAAGCCAATTAATGTCCACTTCATGGGAATAGGCGGCATAAGTATGAGCGGTCTGGCAGAGATTCTCCTAAAAGCAGGATTCAAAGTAACCGGTTCTGATATGAAGGCATCAGAGATTACCGATCAGCTTGCTGATATGGGAGCTCTCATCAATATAGGTCAGTGTGCCTCCAACATTTCAGACAATATAGATCTTGTAGTTTACACAGCGGCAATCCATCCTGACAACGAGGAATTCAAGGCAGCCGTAGAAAAAGGAATCCCGATGCTGACCAGAGCACAGCTCCTTGGACAGATCATGGAGAACTACAAGTATTCCATCGCCGTGAGCGGCACCCACGGAAAGACAACAACAACATCCATGCTGTCATACATTCTGATAGATGCAGACACCGATCCAACAATCTCAGTTGGAGGTATCCTGGACAGCATCGGCGGCAATATAAGAGTCGGCAAGTCAGAATATTTCGTGACAGAGGCATGCGAATATACGAACAGCTACCACGCTTTCAAGCCATTTATCAGCATCATACTCAATGTGGATGCAGATCACCTCGATTTCTTCAAGGATATCGATGAGATAGCTGAATCATTCCACACATTTGCGACAAAGACACCTAAGGAGGGTCTGGTCATTGTAAATGGCGATATGAAATACTACGATACCGTGGTCAGAGATCTGGAGTGCCGTGTAGTGACATTCGGAAAGGGTGCACAGAACAAATACTCTGCACACAATATCAGATTTGACGAATTCGGACACCCTACATACACACTTGTGGTGGACGGCAAAGAAGTAACTGACATCACCCTCAAGGTATTCGGTGAGCACAACGTATACAACTCACTGTCAGCCATAGCTGCAGCCCTTGAGTTTGGAATCTCCATAGACGTGATCAAGCAGGGACTTTCAGAATGTGTCGGAGCAGAGAGACGATTTGAATACAAGGGCACGATCCTCGACAACGTAAGGATCATGGACGACTACGCCCACCATCCAACCGAGATATCCGCAACACTTAAGGCTGCAAAGAACACTGATTACCATGAGTTGTGGTGCGTATTCCAGCCTCACACATACACAAGAACATATGCCCTGTTCGAGGATTTCGCACAGGCACTCAAGGTGTGTGACCATGTCATTGTTGCAGATATATACGCAGCCCGTGAGAAGGATACCGGTCTCGTATCTGCAAGCCAGCTTGCAGACAGGATCGCAGAACTCGGCACAGATGCCTTCTATCTCCCTTCTTTCGACGATATTGAGAACTATCTTTTAAAAAATTGCAAAAAAAATGATTTGTTGATAACTATGGGCGCCGGAAACGTCTATTCCATTGGAAATGACCTCATAAAAAAATAGTTATCCACATTATCCACAAAACAAGGTGGGAAAGTTGTCCCACCTTGTTTATTTTTTTGCGTTGACATAATTTTTACTTTTCTTTTACAAAAACCCACTAAAATAAAGCTTTTTCATTTTTGGCAAAATTATGTCGATTAACCATCCACATTATCAACACTATCAACATCCACCCTCTTTTTCGGAACCGACTGTATGTTCTATTTGCAATCGAAAAAGTTCATGCTATAATGAGGCGGTCATCAGGCAGAGCCTGATAACAACTACATTATTTTAGGAATATGACAAGGAGTTTTACACATGAGCTATATAACTATCACAACAGAAAAAAACGAGACATATTCCTCCATATCAAACTTTTTCATTGACTATTACATGACCTCCGCAAGCGGAGAATTTGTTAAAGTATATCTGTATCTGGTAAGACAGTTGTCATCCAGAGAACCGATATCTGTAGCCGAAATTGCTGATCATTTCAACCTTACTGAGAAAGACATTTGCAGGGCCATAAAATACTGGATAAGCCAGGATGTTATGCGTCTCAATTACAACGACAAGAAGGAGCCAGTGGGGATCACTCTTCTCCCACTCCAGGATAAAAGCCACCAGGAAAGCGATTCCATGGATGGTCTCTCCCTTCTCAGCATGGATTACATGGTGGATGAGAGTTCCATGGCAGCTCCCGCTGCAACAGCACAGGCAGCTTCAGCTCAGACAGCATTAGCTCAGACAGCA
>JAEDGW010000001.1 GCA_016297325.1 Coprococcus sp.
TAAAGGTTTATTATATAGCACATATATTTAAAAGTAAAATATCAAATGGTGATTGTGGTGATAATTTATCAGGTTATTATTAGATTGTTGAGTTGATGCAGGTAGTGATATAATGATAAATAATTTACAGAAAGCAGATTGGATGCAGCTGCTGTAAAGAAAAATATTACGGGAAGATTTAGTGTGAAAACATTACCAGGAGAGAGTTGTGATCAGATTAACAAAAGATACAATTATTACAATAATTACAGTTGTTATGCTTTATTGTGCTATGGAGTTGTGCGGTATAACATGTCCTATTAAATATATTACCGGGATATCGTGTGCAGGTTGTGGTATGTCGAGAGCCTGGATATCTTTATTGCATTTGAATATAAAAGATGCGTTTTATTATCATCCGTTGTTTTGGCTGCCCGTACCGGCTTTAATAGTTTTTTTTATGAAAAATAAAATAAATATAAAAATTTATAAAATTTTTATATTTACAGCTGTGTGTGCTTTTGTTATAGTCTATGTATACAGGATGGTTGTGGGTTATGGAGATATAGTGGTTTTTGAACCGCATAATAACATTATATGCCGGATCATTCAAAAAATGAAAAACTAGAGGAGGAGTACAGAAGATGATTTGTCCAAAATGTGGATATCAAATTCCGGATTCAGCAAAGCTGTGTCCTTATTGCGGAGCGGATTGTTCAACAGGAAGTTATATTAATAATCAGGCGTCTCAGGTTTTTGATAAGGCAGAACAGGAATTAGGAAGTGCTATAGGGGAGGTAAAACAGAGTTTGAATAGTAATAACAATAACAACTACCAGAACAATATGAATTATCAGGGAGATCCAAATTACCAGAACAACATGAATTATCAGGGGGATCCAAATTATCAGAACATGAACTATCAGGGAGATCCAAACTACCAGAACATGAACTATCAGGGAGATCCAAATTACCAGAACAATATGAATTATCAAGGAAACCAGAATTATCAGAATGGCATGAATTATCAGAATGGCATGAATTATTCTAACAATCCTGGAAACATCCCGGCTTATGCTGGAGAGCGACTCAAAGATGACAGAGGACTTCTTTCATATATCTTGCTCTCTATTATCACTTTTGGAATTTATGGCTATTATTTCCTGTATAAAATGGCTCATGATGTAAACATAGCATGTGATGGAGATGGAGAAAAGACATCTGGTGTTGCGGCATTTATAATTCTTTCTTTTATAACATGCGGAATTTATGCTTGGGTATGGTACTACAAAATTGGAAACAGACTTGCGGCTAATGCACCTAGGTATGGCCTTGTAATAACTGAGAATGGTACAACAGTTCTCATGTGGCTGATATTTGGTATGTTGATATGTGGTATTGGACCATTTGTTGCCATGCACATCTTAATTAAGAATTCTAATAAGATTTGTAACGCATATAATAGAGCTCACGGTCTGATCTAATTTGATCAATATTAAAATGTTTTTTGCACCTTGGAATGTAAACTCCAAGGTGTTTTATTTTGAAGTGAAGTTGAAAAACTCAAGCCTCATATTGACAATATGCACAAAAAAGGCATATAATTTTTGTTATCTGGCACATAGGATGCCGGTGAATAGCGCAGACATTTCATTTGTGTTTGTAGTTTTATCAAGGAGGGTTTTTGAAATGGCAAAAAAACCGTATTATATTACAACCGCCATTGCATATGCATCAGGTAAACCTCATATAGGCAACACCTACGAGATCGTGTTGGCTGACAGCATTGCAAGGTACAAGAGATTCGCAGGTTATGATGTAAGATTCATGACCGGAACAGACGAGCATGGACAGAAGATCGAGAACAAGGCTTTTGAGAACATGCAGACACCTAAGGAATTTGTTGATGAGACATCCGGAGAGATCAAGAGAATATGGGATCTCATGAACACTTCATACGACAAGTTTATCCGTACAACAGATGATTATCATGAGAAGCAAGTGCAGAAGATATTCAAGAAGCTGTACGATCAGGGAGATATATATAAGGGACATTATGTAGGAAAGTATTGTACACCTTGTGAGTCATTCTTTACAGACGGACAGCTCATAGATGGCAAATGCCCTGATTGTGGAAGACCTGTTCAGGAGGCAAAGGAGGAGGCTTACTTCTTCAAGATGAGCAAATATCAGGACAAGCTCATGAAGCATATCGAGCAGCATCCTGAGTTTATACAGCCTGAGTCAAGACGTAACGAGATGGTGAATAACTTTTTAAAGCCGGGACTCCAGGATCTGTGTGTATCAAGAACATCATTTAAGTGGGGAATCCCAGTAGACTTCGATCCAAAGCATGTCGTATATGTATGGGTTGATGCCTTGACGAACTATATCACAGGTCTCGGCTACGATGTAGATGGTCAGAGCGATGAGAAATTCTATAAGTACTGGCCTGCGGATCTTCATCTGATCGGCAAAGATATCCTTAGATTCCATACCATTTATTGGCCTATTATACTGATGGCACTGGGACTTCCACTTCCAAAGCAGGTATTTGGCCATCCTTGGCTGATCCAGAGTGACGGCAAGATGAGTAAGTCAAAGGGTAACGTAATGTATGCAGACGATATGGTCAACCTGTTTGGTGTTGACGCTGTCAGATTCTTCGTACTTCATGAGATGCCATTTGAGAATGATGGTGTTATCTCATGGGAGCTCATGGTAGAGAGACTCAACTCAGAGCTTGCAAATACACTTGGAAACCTGGTCAACAGAACTATATCGATGTCCAACAAGTATTTCGGCGGAATCGTGACCAACACAAATGTCACAGAGCCTGTTGATGAGGATCTGAAGAAGGTCGTAATGGATTGCAGATACAAAGTTGCAGAGTGCATGGACAAGCTGAAGGTTGCAGATGCGATCACAGAGATATTTGCACTGTTCAAGAGATGCAACAAGTATATAGATGAGACCATGCCTTGGGCACTTGCAAAGGAGGAGGACAAGAAGGACAGACTGAACACAGTTCTGTACAATCTTGTTGAGAGCATCGTTATAGGTGCAACTCTTCTTGAGCCATATATGCCTGAGACTACAGATAAGATCATGGCACAGCTTAACACTGAGAAGAGAAAGGTTACAGAGCTTGGACGTTTTGGTCTTTACAAGTCAGGAACAAAGGTTACAGAGCAGCCTGAGATACTGTTCGCACGTCTCGATGTGAAAGAGGTTATGGCAAAGGTTGCAGAATTTGCTCCTGCACAGGAAGAGTCAATGTACGAGCAGGCAAAGAAGCAGAAAGAGGAGAACGCCAACTCTGCTGAGACCAAGAAGATCAAGATCGCTGAGGCAAAGGTTCAGGCACTCAAGGCAAATCCTGACGTGATCGACAAGGAAGAGATCTCCATTGAGGAGTTCCAGAAGATGCAGCTCATGATCGGTGAGATCGTTTCATGTGAGGAAGTTCCTAACTCAAGAAAGCTTCTCTGTTCACAGGTAAGCTTTGGCAAGAACAACGTGAAGCAGATAGTATCAGGTATCAAGGGTATATATTCTGCAGATGAGATGGTTGGCAAGAAGGTAGTTGCCATTGTCAATCTCAAGCCTTGCAAGCTTGCAGGAGTTGTTTCAGAGGGAATGCTTCTGTGTGCAGAGGATCCTGATGGCAATCTGTCACTGCTCACAACTGAGAAAGATTTCCCAGGCGGATGCTTCATCAGCTAATTGTAAATGACATCAGATATATGAAAACGCATGTGTACATGCGGGTTTGAAAGAATAATAAATGAGGGGATCACTGTGGCTGGCTGTATCAGCTTAGGCCTTTTGGGTGGTTCCCTCACTTTATACAAATATTAGGTGCAAAGTCCTTTGTGCATTGATTTATTAAGTGATTCATGATAAAATTTTGATAGGTGCACAGATAGGAGGAGTGCGCCCTTGGAAAGATTTAGAAATCTTAGCGCCATGACCCCTGGGCTTTTGCTTTCAGGGATAACGAGGTTGAAGGTTATCGAATATTCGGCGGATGCCTTCACGCAGTATCTGGATGCGCACATGATATCCAAATATGAGGGTAACTTCAAAACAAAGATTCATGACCAGATGAACCACTTAGTCTGTATTGTTCATATATAATATAAACGGATCAGGTGGTATAAGCCGAAAGGAGAATAATTTAATATGTGTGGAATCATAGGATATGTAGGAACGAAGCCAGCCAGGGATATTCTTATAGATGGTCTGGCAAGACTTGAGTACAGAGGATATGACAGTGCAGGAATCGCACTGGCAGGAGATGATGATACACTCACGATCAGAAAGAAAGCCGGAAGAGTTGAAGAGCTCAGGGCTATGTGCAGTGGAGATGACGCTGTATATAAGTCAACATGTGGAATCGGCCATACGAGATGGGCTACTCACGGCGGCGTTACAGATGTGAACGCACATCCACACAAGTGTGGCAATGTTGCTCTGATACATAACGGAATCATAGAGAACTATGGTGACATTATCAGAGAGTACGGACTGGCAGATAAGCTTGTGTCCGAGACAGATTCAGAAGTTGTAGCAGCACTTCTTGATACGCTTTACGATGGCAATCCCATCGATGCTATAAGAAAGGCTGTAAAGGCGATTGCCGGATCATTTGCACTGTGTATTATGTTTGCAGACAGACCTGGCAAGATATATGCAGTAAGAAATGTAAGCCCTATGGTTGCCTCCGCCACAAGCGAGGGATCTATCATAGCGTCGGATCTTACAGCGATAATATCATTTTCACAGGATTACTTTGTAGTACCTGAGTACCATATACTTACTCTTTCGAGAGAGGGAATCAAAGTAGAAGATATGAAGGGGAACGTGGTTTTACCAGAGATGCTCAAGATAACCTGGGATATAACAGCGGCTCAGAAGGGTGGATATCCTCACTTTATGTTGAAGGAGATCTATGAGCAGCCGGAGGCTCTCAGGAACACCATAACACCTAGAATCGTGAATTCGCTTCCTGATTTTACAGAGGATGGAATCGATGATGAGGTGTTCAGGAACCTTGAGAACATCACAGTTGTGGCCTGCGGAACAGCGATGCATGCAGGTATGGTTGGCAAGACCATGATAGAGAAGGAGTTAAAGATTCCTGTAAATGTTGAGATAGCATCAGAATTCAGATACAAGGAACCGCTTATCAATGAAAAAACTCTCGTTATAGTTACATCACAGTCCGGTGAGACTATAGACACTCTCGAGGCTCTGAGACTGGCCAAGAGATGTGGCTCAAAGGTTCTGTCCATAGTGAATGTAAAGGGATCGACCATAGCACGTGAGAGCGATTATGTTCTGTATACACATGCCGGTCCTGAGATCGCTGTTGCAAGTACCAAGGCATACTCGGTACAGATGGCGGCTATGTACCTCATAGGATGCAGAATAGGCTATGTAAAGGGCATCTATTCAGAGGACAGGGCAAAAGAATTCATAAGACAGCTTCTGGGTGTCATTCCAGTCATTGAGGAGACACTGAAGCAGGCTGATGAAGTAAAGACAGTTGCTAATTATATAAAGATGGCTCCAGATGCGTTCTTTATTGGAAGGGGACTTGACTACACACTTTCCCTTGAGGGTGCACTGAAGCTTAAGGAGATTTCCTATGTTCACGCTGAGGCATATGCTGCGGGAGAGCTCAAGCATGGAACGATAGCACTCATAACAGAGAACGTTCCGGTCATAGCGCTGGCGACACAGGAATCAGTATACGGAAAGATGATTTCCAATATACGCGAGGTGAAGGCAAGAGGTGCGTATGTCATCCTTGTCAGCATGGATGAAAGCTACGACGACAAGGATGTATGTGACAAGCACATTTCCATCCCTGGGCAAGATGGATTGTTCACAGCATTTTCTACAGCAGTTATCCTGCAGCTCATCGCGTATTACACGTCTGACGCAAAAGGGTTGGATGTCGATAAGCCACGTAATCTGGCAAAGTCAGTTACTGTAGAATAATTGACTCCGGGGGTATACAT
This sequence comes from Coprococcus sp., assembly GCA_016297325.1. GTDB lineage: Bacteria > Bacillota > Clostridia > Lachnospirales > Lachnospiraceae > Coprococcus. Next base: position 6,009 of record JAEDGW010000001.1, read on the forward strand.
GGATATCGTGCGACAAAATTCGGAGGGTTTTTTATGAGTGATAAGATGTATTTGTGTGATGAGTACAAATTGTACTTTAAGATTGAGGATGATGTTGAAGTTCTTCATCATGAGGTAGAACTTTATAATGTTCCATTTGTGGGCAACAATACTTTCTGCCATGAAGAATATATAGATGGACAGAGGGCGCTGACCTATTCTATCCCGGCTATGACTACCATGAATCAGTTTCTTGAGAAGAAGATCCATAAGGATGAACTTACAGATCTGATATTCAGCATAGCGGATCAGCTTATGTATATGAAGGCTAACGACCTGTCTATCGGTAAGGTTATCCTCAATAGGGGATATATGTATGTTGATTTCCAGAATATGGCTGTACAGTTGATATTCCTGCCAATAGATAAGCCTATGGACAGATGCAATATGGAGAAGTTCATAAGGGATCTGATCTCCAATATGAAGTTCGCCAACAAGAAGGCGTCTGATGCCGGATATGAGCTTATCAAGTATTTTGATCACAATCAGACCTTTTACTTATCCGAGTTTTACAAGTTTGTAACTGACCTGAAGAACGACAATATCGCACATCCGGAGGATGAACAGGAACTCATGAAGGCAGCAGGTGTGAGTCAGGTGAACATGGCCAAGGTAGAAGTACCTGAGACACCACATCAGACTACGACATCATCATTTAAGCTTGCAAAAGAGGTTAAGGATTTCTCCTCGAATGATATAGGATTTGATGATACAGATGACGGATCAACAACAGTCCTCACTGCCAACAACCGTGGCAAGAGCGGCCCTGTCATCATCAGAACCAGAACAGGTGAGAGAATAAGGATCAACAAGCCTATATTCTGTATAGGAAAGTCTACTCAGGGTGTTGATTATCAGGTTACTGACAACAACTCAGTCAGCCGTAGACATGCATATATTATCAATGTCAATGGCGTGTACTATCTGAGAGATAACAAGTCCACTAACCACACCTATCTCGGTGGAAAGATCATAAGCAGTGGAACTGATATGCTGCTCATAGACGGCATCAGATTTAAGCTTGCGAATGAGGAGTTTACTTTCAAAGAGAAATAATATAACATTACAATAAAAGGCTTACATTATGCAGGGCGTGTACTCGGGATAATGTAAGCCTTTTGTCTTAGAAATATGTTACCAGAGGGGACGGTTAAATGGGAAGAGGAATTTCTATATTAAAAAAAGTATTTGTAATTTTTGTATGTGCAGCTACGCTTGCGTCGACAAATGTTAAGGCTTTTGCGGAGGATAGACTGGATGAGCAGATAGAGAATGCGAAGGAAGAAGTTAAGATCAGACAGGATGAATATGATGCAGCAATGGAGACGTATGACAGAGGAAGTCTGGGATTTGTTGAGTGGATGCTTTCAAAAGATGATCTTACAGAAAAACAGATTTACGATCTTAACCGGGCAAAGAGTGAATTGGAGAGTGCATGTGAGGAAGATTTTAGTAGATTTGTAAGCGCTGATAAGACTGGAATACCGGAATTCAGAAATGATAAGGTGGTGTGTCTTGGCGATGATAATGATGCAACGTCACTCAAAAACACGAAGAAGATGTTCCCAATGTTAAATGAGGTGAACGCCCGGAGGGATGATGATGCTAACTTTGTTGGGGCGATTAAGAGAAATCCGGCAAAAACAAGCTTTTATTTTATGGCTATAGCCCAGACCGGAGCCAACAGGGGTGCTGTGTTGAAGGATCATTCATATGTGAAGGCGACGTGTGAGAATCTTGCGTTTACATCAAGAAGAGGCGCTGTAAATATGTGGTATAACGAGATCGGCATCTTTAATGAGGCGAAAACGAAGCTTGGTTACACCACTCTCACATCTGAGGAACAGGTCAGGAAAGTGGAGAGCGAAGCTGGGGCATCGAAAGTAGGACATTATACGAATCTTTTCCTGGCAAAAGATCAGCTTATGGGAATAGGATATACAGCGTATGGTTACGTCGGCACACAGGGAACAGAGAGCTATGAGGCGGCAAGGTATAATGAAGATAGTTCGAAGTTTGCTGCGTATACAATTGATGAATTTGAGGTGCTGTTTGATGAATATTGCAATTCTCTTAGATGCGATGAACTGAAAGCTGCACTTGAAAAGGCCAAGGAATATCTGAAAAGCCTCGAAAAACAGAAATGCGATGCGTGCAGCCATGTGTTCGGAGAGGGGGAGCATATACCGCTGACATGTACCAGTGATGGGGGGATTAGATATGTATGCAGTAAGTGTAACTATACAAAGTATGAGGAACTGACCCCTGCTACGGGACACGATATGGTGGATGGTGTGTGCCAAAGATGTGGAGTGACAGGTCCAAAAAAAATCAAAAGAATATCCTGGAGAACAGGAGATAAAGCTGTGTCAACCGGGTTTACGAATATGAGTTTTGAGGTCGGGTATTCCAGTGAAGTTATCATATATTATGAAACGGCATCGAAGGATTATTATGGAGATGAATTTGTATTTGATATAGGTGATACAGATATCGTGGAGTACGATCCGGACACAAACCGAATGGGTTATATGAACATGAAGAATATAGGTGAAACCACGGTGTCTATATATCCCAAGGCTGATCCTTCTTTAAAAACGATATTTACAATCGATGTAACGGATGTGGGTGGACATGATTATGTATATGCTCAGGCAGAACCAGGATCAGGTGTTACAAGTAAGACTTGCAGTAAATGTGGCATGACTAAAAATGTTAGGATTCCTTCTTCGTTATATAATCCAGTATGGTATAAGGATGGCGGCGGATTTTCAGAACCGCCTTATATGGAGGCAGGGGATCGCTGTGAAGTAGTGTTGAATTACGATCCTCAGTTTGTTGATGCTCTTGATTTTGTAGCCACATCGTCTGATGAGACTGTTGCGGTTACAGGAAAAATTACTCATAAAACATCAAATTGTATCGGGATACCGATTACTGCTGTTGGCGTAGGAGTGACTACTATAAGAATTTCAGTGGAGCAGGACCCGTCGGTATACAAGGAATTTACACTAGATATAGAAGATTCAGGCGGACATGATTTTGTGATTAAAACTCCTGAAGATGGCGTGAATGAAACGACAAAGACATGTAGGAAATGCGGCGGTACAAGGGATGTGATCCTGCCGAATAAGATCGAAGATGTGTCCTGGAGAGGAGGAGGAAATTATACATATAACCCGGTAGAGTATGAGATTGGTTCGGAGGTAAAAATAACTATATATGCAGAGCCGGCAAATAAATATTTGGATGAGTTTGATGTCATCTCTGCGGATCCCGATATCATACAGGTTGTAGATGTTACCGGGAGAACCGGTGAACTTAAAATGACAGGTACAGGAGTGACTAAGGTCACAGTATGCGGCAAATATAATCCATGGGTAAAAAAAGAGTACGAGATTGAGGTCACAGAGCAGGGAGGACATGAGTACACGGCGAAGATAGTAAATGACGAAACTCTTAAGTCAGCGGCCACGTGCTACTATCCGGCATATTATTTTTATTCCTGCAAGAATTGTGGAAAGATAAGTAGTAAAAGCTGGTTTTCAGTCGGAGAGAGTAAAGGACATGAATATGAGCCGGAATATGTATGGAATGATTCTCTTACGGCGTGTACACTGAAACTTGTGTGCAAAAATGATGAAAGCCATGTGGAGACACATAAGATGTACGTGTACAGTTTGGAAAATCAACCGACATGCGAGAATGACGGAAGCTATATAAAAAATGCATTTCTTATTACAAATGACAAAGAGTATTCTGATACAAAGGTGACAGGCGCCATCGACAAGCTTGGGCACGACTGGGATCCTGAAGGATTTGTAAAGGAACCAGATTGTGAACACGTAGGAATTAAGAAGTTCGTGTGTCTTAGATGTGGGGAAAAGGAAGAACGTGAAGTACCGGCATATGAACATTCATATACAAAAAAGATCGTTACAGACGAATATCTAAAAACTCCGGCAAATCAGAATTCTGCAGCAGAATATTATTATGCATGTTGTTACTGTAATAAAAAGGGTGATGAAACTTATACTTATGGGTCAAAACTGAAAACAGACCTCAGCACAGCTGATGTTCGTCTTTCAAAAACAGCATTTGTATATGACGGCGAGTTTAAGAAACCTGAAGTTATGGTGACACTTGATGGCAGGACGCTTGTAAGAAATCAAGACTATGTGCTAGTGCATGGCAACAACATGAATGCAGGGACGGCAGTGGCGATGGTTATTGGCACTGGAGATTATGAGGGTGAGGTTGATACTTATTTTAAGATATACCGGGCTAAAGGAAATATAAAAGCCACTGCGAACAGCTGTAACAGAATAGTGTCATCGAGAGCTGCAGGTGTCCAGATGGCACCTATGGTAAAAACCAATTGTGGGAATGTGGTTTATAGTTCAAGCAATCCGCAGATGCCTGTTGCAAAAAATGGAAAGGTTACTATTCCGGCCAAATATGCAGGATATACCTATATAACTATAAAGACAAATGATCCAAATTATACGGTGGCTTCAGTGCGTGTTTTAGTGAGGGCTAACCTTGTGTCACCAAGCCTGGCAAGAGTGTGCAGTACGCAGAAGAAGACTCTGAATGTTTCGTGGAAAAAGACAGCAATATGTGACGGCTATCAAATACAGTATTCGCGGACAAATAGTTTTGCCAGCGGTAAGTATAAAGTTATGACTGTCAAGGGAAATGCTAAGACAAATGCTGTGATCAAGGGCGCAGGTAAGCTTCAGAGCGGTAAAGTTTATTATGTACGAGTGAGGGCGTTTAAGAATCAATCTGGAACGGTGAGAGTATCGGGATGGAGTAAAGCGCTCAAGGTCAAGGTAAAATAAAAAAATCGGTTGTTCAGCATTGTTGAACAACCGATTTTTTGTTTTATTCCGAGGCATCTTCGCCTGCGGTGATGTCGGATTCACCGTTGTTGTCTGAACCGTCCTCATCGCTTCCGGAATCTGAGTCTGAATCTGAATCCGAAGAGCTGCTTCCTGATGATCCCTCTATGGCAAGCATGGATGCGTCAATCTGCGAGATGCCTGCGGCATCGGCACTGTAGTAGTCGCCGTCATCAATAATCTTCACAGATACAACTACAGGATTCAGGTAGTCCATGTTCGCTGATTTTTCCTGGAGTATGTCAGCGATGCCCTGTGCAAACTCCTTCTCATAATCTTCCTTAGCCGTATTGTTGAAATCACCGGCTGAGATCTTCTTGTTGTACTCGTCGATGTATGAGAACACATCGTCAAAAGCCTGGTTCAATATATTCATAGGGTAGACGGTGACATCTACGTAGTAGTCTTCACCATTCTTGTATGCCTTGGATACTTCGTATTTGGATTTTGCATATATGACCTTTGCCGTCTCATCAAATATCGCAGTCACATCGTCTGACTCGGCGTTGTTCAGTGAATAGTGGTTGATGAGCTGGTTTGCCAGATAATCTATGGTATCGCTATACATGACGGAGGCGTCCTCCTCTGTGCCGTCGTTGTCCTTTACATATCCGTCAAAATCTCCCTTGTAGTTCACGTCCAGAATGTTCTGCATGTAGCCCTGGTATGCCGTCTTCTTGCGGTGCAGGCAACCTGTCAGGGAAGACATCATAAGTGTGGATACGAGTCCAAAGATCAATAATTTTGAGCTGAGTTTCAAATGTCGTTTCATCTATAAGTAATCCTCCATGGTGTAACTTTTAAAGGTAAATGCTGTACCTGAAAACATTCCTGTGTGATCTGGTGACAGCATAAACAATATAGCATAAAAAAGCCTGTTTGTAATCATAAACGTTGAATTCGTCTAATTAAAATACATTAAGGGTAAAAATACTTTGCTTAGGGATTGATGTGTGATATAATGTGAACACTTGGCGAGGTCTGACTAAGGGATAGTTCTGTGGTCAGATGGAGAAGATGTTATAAGATGAATATTTACACACACGATCAGATTTTGGAGGTAAAGTCATGGCAAAGCAGGTAGAGGAAATAACAGATGATAGAGTAGAGTCATTGAAGACTGTAAAATTTGGAGGATATGACAAAGCATCCGTTGATTATTATATTGATGAGTTAAAAGAGAAGCACAACAAAGAGGTTGAGGAGCTCAAGGCGAATGTCAACAAGCTCAGCGAGGCTGTCCTCAGTCTCAAGACTATGAGAGAGGTCAACATGACCGAGTCTTCCAAGACTATAGATACACTGAAGAAGACCAATGCAGAGCAGGAGAGCGAGCTTGAGTCACTGAAGGAGCAGATCAATGCTTACAAGCAGAGAGAACTTGAGAACGCAGGAAGATATGAGTCTATATCAAGAACGCTTCTTGAGGCACGTGAGAGCGCAGATGCACTCATCGCCCAGACAGAGAAGGAGTGTACTGATAAGAAGAATACAGTTACAGCAGAGCTGGAAGCTTATGAGACAGAAGTGAGAGACAGATGCACAAAGCTTCAGACAGACACAGAGATCCAGTGCCAGCAGATGTACGATCAGACAGAGAACAAGTGCAACACACTTAAGGACGAGGCATATGCTGAGGCAGAGAAGACAAGAAACAAGTCACATGCTGATGCAGAGGCACTTTCTGCCAAGACAGAGTATGAGTGCAAGGTTATGAGAGAAGAGGCTCAGAGAGATGCTGCAAACACAAGAAGCGCAGCTACAGACGATGCCACAAGACTTCGTAACAATGTCAAGAAGGAGTGCGAGAGCGTAAGCAAGTATATGTCAGATCTGCTCTCATCACTTGACAGCGTTGTTGCCGCATGTGCTTCTACAAAGGAAGTTGCAGACAAGGCATTTACAGGTCTTAAGAGTGAGGCTACGGCTATGGTAAGTGATCCTGAGGATTCACAGCAGTAGATATATAGACAATGCGGAGCATGAGATATGGGGTGCCTGCGTTGCAGCATGAAACTTTTCTATGATTGCATAGAAAAGTTTTATGTGTATTAAGGGGTTATATACAAGGGGTATAATATTTAATATAAACAGTGATATGGAGAGATGTACATGGAGATAAATAAACTAAGCGGTTATTCAGATTTTTTGGGGATTGTGGAGTATCCGGCAGTTGTCTTCTGCGATGATGGAGAGGTACTCAGCATAAATAATGCGGCGATCAAGATCATCGGCGATTCGGTTGAATCGCTCAGCATGGAACCGGACAAGTTCATGGTGAGTGATGAGTTCTGGCCGACACTTGAGGAGAAGAAGGCTATCATATGGCACAGGCTTGGACTTATCGTGAATGACAAAGACAGATATATAGTCAGCGGATTTGTAAACCAGTTTGAATATGGTGACAAGAAGGCGTATATGGTGCTGTTTGAGCTCAGATCGGATGTGAACATAGGAAGCGTGAGCCTTGAGAGGATAGTCAATCATATAGGCGTCATAGCCCTGTATCTGTACAGGCCGGAGGGCGTGTGGAGAACAAGGTATATATCCAAGAATATATCTGAGTATGGCTACACAGACGGCAATTTCTACAGTGGTCTGGTAAGCCTCAGTGATCTTCTTCCTAAGAGCGATTACGATGTGCTGATCGGACAGCTTTACAAGGCGCAGAACACAGAGATGGATGATTTCGAGATGGAGATACGTATAATATCTGCTCACAGAGATATCAACAAGATGCGTCTGAAGTGCCATATAGTCAGAACCTCAGAGGGTGATGTGGATGGCATAGAGCTTCTGTTCATAAAGGATAAGGAGACGGGCTATGATGAGGATCAGGCTGAATATATACTGTCAGCCATGTCCAAGATCAAGAGCTTTGTCATGGTGCAGCAGTACGAGAACGACCGCCCGAAATTCAAGTATATCACCCCGAATGCAAAGCAGATGGGTCTGAATGTGGATGCCATAAAGCTGGGTGACAGACTGGTGGAGGATTATATACATCCTAAAGACAGAAGCAGGGTCCTTGCCAATGTGAAGAACGCTGTGAAGCGAGAGGACAAGGATTATGAAGAAGAGTTCAGAATTGTGAATGACAGGGGTGAGATCATCTGGGTTAAGTCCCAGAGTTCGATAACCCAGGCTGCTGAGAACTCATATACAGTGGAATATTTTATATCTGATATAACTGAGAAAAAGAAACTTGAGAACAGTGTGGAGAAGGCTAAGAAGGAGTTTGATGACAAGCTTTCTTATATCATGAATGCCAATTCACAGGCCGGAGATGAGAAGGATCAGATAGATGTCCAGAAGTGGGCTATGATAACCAAGGCATTTTCCATGCTGACAGGTCTGTATACGACGGTTATCGATCCTGTGGGCAAGAAGCTTGTGGAGCCTGCAGGCCCTCAGAAGCACATGGGTTATTTCTATGATATGTTTGAGAAACCTCAGTACAAGCAGATATATATGAAGCTCAACGAAGTCATACTCCGCAACAACGTGCCTGTCATGATGGAGATGGATGATGATATAGCAGGCAGTATGATATGCGGCGCTCCGATCATGATAGATGGAACACATGTTGCAACATGGATATGCTGTTCATATGATGACGAGGCGGGCAAGAAGATGGACAGCGTGTATAAGGTGCAGTGGCAGCTTGGACGTATATTCTCCGAATATGCATTCAACTCCAATGTGCTTGCAAAGGAGGCCATAAGAGCCAAGTCCCTTGAGATAATGATGGAGACAAAGGTTCAGTGGCAGAAGATGCTGGTTGATGTCCTGAACAACTCAGACAAGAGTCAGCCACAGGTCATAAATGATGTCATATCACAGGTCGGTGAAGCCCTCAATGCCGATGTCACGGCACTTTATGTGAGGGATGAATCAGGAGATCTGGACTGCGAATATCTCTGGTCCAAGAACCAGAGTATGTCAGCTGAGGAGTATGTATCAGAATGGCAGCGTGCGAATATGAAGTTCAAGTCATGGCAGAATTCCCAGGGATCAAGCCAGATGGCTGATAAGGGACTTCTTCTGATAGATGCAAAGCATATAGACGATGCGGCAAGGAAGATACTTGCTGGCAGTTCAGTCAAGAGTTTCCTGGCTGTGCCGGTGTATGTGAATGGAAGGAATGGTGCCATATTTGTTCTGGCGAACACTGCGGCGGACAAGCTGTGGACCAGGGAAGAGATAGAGTTTTCAAAGCAGACATCGGAAGTTCTCAGATGCTGCCTTGAGAAGATAGAGAGTGACGACAGCGTCAAGACGATAAACAGCGTGCTCCTCGATACATATAACTATATGGAAGAGGGTATATTTATTAGGGAGGCTGACACTGGAAGAGTGTTGTTCTCCAACAAAGCGCTGAACGATATGCTGGGATATGATTTTACAGACAAGGACAGTAAGATGCTCATAGAGAACCTGAGAGACAAGTACAGGATCATGGGCGGACCTGACCAGCACATCGGTAAAGAGCGCAAAGAGGTCAATTGGAGAAGTTACATCAGAAGTCTGGATAAGATAATGGATCTGACAGAAGTAAGCATGAAATGGCTTGACGGCAGCAAGGCATCTCTTGTAATATTAAGAGACGTGAAAGAATAGAAGGGAGACTTGTGATGGCAAGTGCAGATATTGGTATAGATTTAGGTACAGCCAGTATATTGGTGTATGTGAAAGGCAAGGGCGTTGTTCTCAAGGAGCCTTCAGTAGTAGCATACGACAGAGATACGAATAAGATAGTAGCAATAGGCGAAGAGGCACGGCTTATGCTCGGAAGGACACCGGGCAATATAGTGGCCATCAGACCTCTCAGACAGGGCGTAATCTCTGATTACACGATAACAGAGAAGATGCTGAAGTATTTTATTCAGAAGGCGGTCGGAAGAAGTTATTTTGGGAGACGTCCTAGAATAAGTGTATGTGTTCCTTCCCAGGTAACTGAGGTTGAGAAGAAAGCGGTTGAGGATGCGACATACGCTGCAGGTGCAAGGGATGTTTCTATTATAGAGGAGCCTGTGGCTGCTGCGATAGGAGCTGGTATAGATATATACAGACCATGTGGCAACATGATCGTTGATATAGGTGGAGGTACAAGTGATATAGCGGTTATATCGCTCGGTGGCCCTGTTGTCAGCGCATCTATAAAAGTTGCCGGTGATGATTTCGACGAGGCAGTTGTCAGATTTATGAGAAAGAAGCACAACCTTCTCATAGGAGAGAGAACGGCTGAGGAGATCAAGATCAAGATAGGTACATGTTACAGACGTCCTGAGAATATTACTCTGGATATAAGGGGAAGAAACCTTGTAACTGGACTTCCTAAGACGGTCACAGTCACATCTGATGAGACTGAGGAGGCACTCAGAGAGCCGGCAGCACAGATATGTGAGGCTGTTCATTCAGTTCTTGAGAGAACTCCGCCTGAACTGGCAGCAGATATAGCAGACCGAGGAATAGTCCTGACAGGTGGTGGTGCTCTGCTCCACGGACTTGAGGAGCTCCTTGAGGAGAAGACCGGAATCACGACCATGACGGCCGAGGATCCGCTTCGTGCCGTTGCCATAGGTACAGGAAAGTATATAGAGCTTTTGAGTGAGAAGAAGAATTAACATTGTCCGTACAAAGGAGACAAAGTTTGGTTAGAGAAGGCTACGTAGAGAAAGTTATATATAAGAATGAAGACAATGGATACGCCGTCTTCGCTGTTGAGGGCGAGGACGGCGAAGATATTTTTGTGGGGAATCTTCACGGAGTCGCCGAGGGAATATACGTGTCGGCGGAGGGCGAATATGTGGAGCATCCGACCTATGATCTCCAGTTCAAATTTACCTCATGTGAGATAAAGATGCCGGATGATATACTCAGTGTGGAGAAGTATCTGGGATCAGGTATCATAAAGGGCGTCGGCGAAGCTCTTGCGAAGAGGATCGTCAAGAAGTTCAAGATGGATTCCCTCAGGATCATCGAGGAAGAACCGGAGCGCCTTGCGGAGATCAAAGGTATATCTGAGCGGAAGGCGAGGGAGATAGCCATATCCTACAACGAGAAAAAGGATATGCAGGATGCACTCATGTTCCTGACAGGACTCAGCATACCTGTGAACCTTGCCGTCAGGATATACAACGAGTACGGTGATGAGGTATATGACATAGTCAGAACAAATCCGTATAGGATAGCAGAGGACATAGCCGGTGTGGGATTCAGAACAGCGGATGAGATAGCTGACAGACTGGGGATTGGCCGTGATTCCGATTTCAGGATAAGGGCGGCTGTCATGTATGCACTGCTTGGAGCAAACAGGCTGGGGCATATGTATCTTCCGCAGAAGATGTTGGTGGATAAGACCTATTCACTGCTTATGAATGAATACATGCCATATGATCCCGAACTTGAGATGTCCATATGCAATCAGATACTCGAGCTGAGTGTGGCTGGCAAGATAATCATCAAGGAGATCCGCAACACAGCTCATGAGTCTTTTGATGATCAGCTCTCTGATGATGAGGTGTATGAAGAAGATCTCGATGCGGAGAGCAGTGATGCCGTGGTGAACGCTATATATGCGGCGTCCAATTATTACACGGAGCTGAATTCCGCAAGACTGCTGAATGAACTGAATATAGATTTCTCAAAGGCAAAACTGAAGATAGACAAGGTAGTCCAGTCCGTTGAGAAGGACGAGCAGATGGAACTGGCAGATTCACAGAAGGCAGCCATAAGGAATGCGGTGGATCACGGCGTTGCAGTTATCACCGGAGGCCCGGGTACTGGAAAGACTACCATCATCAATGTTCTTATCAAGATATATGAGAGCTTCAGGATGAAGATAGTTCTGGCAGCGCCGACCGGAAGAGCTGCAAAGAGAATCACAGAGGCCACGGGTTATGCCGCCCAGACGATACATAGACTTCTTGAGCTCACCGGCGGTGTGGAAGGTGAGGAGACGGCTGCTTATACATTTGCGAGAAATGAGGGCAATCCGCTGGAGGCGGATGTCATCATCATAGATGAGATGTCCATGGTTGACAGCGGCATTTTCTATAGTCTGCTGAAGGCTGTAGTGCCGGGTACACGTCTGGTGCTGGTGGGTGATTCAAACCAGCTCCCCTCTGTTGGACCGGGCAATGTGCTCAAGGACATAATAGCTTCAGACGTATTCAGCGTGTCGGTTCTTGACCGTATATACAGACAGGGTGAGGACAGCGACATAATAGGCAATGCCCACAAGATAAACGATGGAGTACATATCGAGATAAAGAACAAGAGCAATGATTTCTTCTTTGTCCCGAGGAATGGTTACAATGACATCATAGCTGAACTTAAGGTGCTGCTGACCAGACAGCTTCCGAAATATTTCAAGGTGGATTCGACGGATATACAGGTGCTTACGCCTATGAGGAAATACGATCTGGGTGTCGAGAATCTGAACAGGCAGCTCCAGGAAGTCCTGAATCCGGAGAATGCGGGAAAGCCTGAGCACGACAGGGGCGATGTGATATTCAGACAGGGCGATAAGGTCATGCAGGTCAAGAATAACTACAAGCAGGAATGGAAGATCATGGATCCGGCAGGCAGATATGCTGTAGAGGAAGGCGTCGGCGTGTTCAACGGCGATATAGGATTTGTGACGAGTGTGGATGACTTCGATCAGAAGCTTGTGGTCGAGTTTGACGACGGCAGAGTCACGGAATATCCGTACAGTCAGCTTGATGAGCTTGAGCATGCATTTGCGATAACCATACACAAGTCCCAGGGAAGTGAGTACCCTGTGGTTGTCATTCCTCTTCTCAGGTGTCCGCCGAAGCTCCTTAACAGGAACCTTCTGTACACGGCTGTCACAAGGGCGAAGCTGAGTGTGGTGGTAGTCGGCAATATCGGGCTTATAAACCATATGATAGATAATGAGGATGAGCAGAAGAGATATACGTCATTTGCGGACAGACTGATGGAGATAGCTGAGACTTAGAACTTTTGGGAGATATGATTTGATAAAAGATATATGTATGGATCTTCTCTATCCGAGAAGGTGCGCACTGTGTGATGCGGTGGTTCCATTTGGCGGAGGGCTGATATGCGGCAGGCATAAGGCTCTCCCCTATGTGACCGGCCCTTTGTGCATGAAGTGCGGCAAAGAGGTGGATACGGAAGAACAGGAACTATGTTACGACTGTGAGAGACACGTCAGAAATTTCGATAGGGGCTTCCCGGTTTTCAATTATGAGGAGCCAGTCAAAGCCAGTGTCCTGGCGATAAAATACCACAACAAAAGGGAATACTGTGATTTCTATGGAAGAGAGATGGCGGAGAAAGTGCGTCCGTATGTCATAAGATATGGTATGGACGGCGTTGCTTATGTGCCGGTTCACAGGAAAAAGCTGAGAGAAAGGGGATACAATCAGGCAAAAATCCTGGCTGACAGGGTGGCAGAGTCCCTGGGACTTCCCGTACTTGATGGCATTCTTGTGAGAAAGGAATACACATCACCGCAGAAGTCGCTGGACAATATTCAGAGAGCAAATAATATAAAGGAGTCCATGGCGATTGTCCGGCTGTATCCGGAACACAGGAATATCCTGCTCATAGACGACATATATACGACCGGTGTCACTATAGACGTGTGCGCCGGCCTCCTGAGGAAAGCCGGCGCACAGCACGTATATTATTCAACTGTATGTGTTGGAAAGGGAAGATGATCTATTCGTCTTCCGTTTCGTCATTGTTGTCTGCGTAATTCGACACACTTGCAATTTTTTCAGCAATGCTAAGTTTGTGTGGCGCTGAGCTTGCAGCATTGCCGCTTACTGAACTATCGGAGCTTGCAGACACATCGCTGCCTGCCGAACTATCAGAGCTTGCAGGTGCATCGCTGCCTGTCGAACTATCAGAGCTTGCAGCAGCGTCACTGTTTGCCGGATCATCAGAGTTTTCAGATGCGTCGCTGCCTGTCGGATCATCAGAGTCTTCAGCAGCATTGCTGCTCACTGAGTCATCAGAGCTGGCAGCGACGTCTGCCTCTCCTTCGGCATCCGGAACATCTATATGGAAACTATAGTCATCCTTATCTATCTCTTCTGGAAGATAATTCTTAAATACATGCACATATACAAATGAACAGAGGTATGCGTGAAGACCTATACCAATGAACACTGAAGCACCCATAACATATATATTTGCGTAGCAAAGGAATAAGAAAGCACCGGTTCCTGCTATAAGAAGCAGAGTCCAAGGGAAATACTTTATTGCCAGCAGAAAGGCGTTTCTTATAGTGACTTTGATCTTGTTGTCAAACTGTGCCTGGAGAGGAAATACATAGAACACTATAAAAAGGTATGCACAGGTCATGACTGTAAAGATAAGAGTCAGTGCCTTTATGTGGTTTATTATTGAGAAGTACAGGTCAAATCCACAGATCCCTCCGGCAACAAGCACGATGAGCCAGAGTACGGTTGACTGTTTGAGATTCTCTTTAAAACTTTTGAAATAGCGTTTGGCTATAGATCCCTCACCGTATCTGATACACTTCATGCAGGTGTAGTACAGAGCAGTGGTGGAAGCTCCTATGGTAATTATTGGCAAAGAAGTAATTATCCATAAAAAATGTAAAATAACAATATCGCAGACAACCGTCAGGAAATTGATCACTGGGTTGTCTCCAGAAAATAAACCGTTCAAAATTATTACCTCGCTTTGTTTTATTTTGATGATCCTAGCATAATCAGCCTTACAATTATAATATATCTTGTCATAACATTACAATTAAATTTGTATAAACAAAGATATATCCCAGATTGATCAAGGGTTATGTCTGCGCTATTGGACAAGATCATCTTTTATGAGCGTCTCAAGAGTGGCAACGTCGATGTTTTCCATGGACACGATCCTGGTCGCCTGTTTCGATATGGCCGATTCCATGAAGTTTCTCACCTCTCTTGCATTTGCAAATGTCTCATCGTGGTGGGCCGCCCTGTCTGCCCAGTAGTTCTTTGCATATTCGTAGGCGTCTTCATCCAGCTTGTATTCCTGCTTGCTGCACATGCTCTCAAATATCGACATGAGCTCTTCACCTGTGTAGTCCTCAAATGTGATGAATTTGTTGAATCTGGACCTGAGTCCCGGGTTGGAGCTCAGGAACTGCTCCATAAGATCAGGGTATCCTGCAACTATCACTATGAGATCATCCCTGTGATCTTCCATGGCTTTGAGCAGTGTATCCACGGCCTCCTGGCCAAAATCGTTTTCACCCTTTCCGGCGGTCAAGGTGTATGCCTCGTCGATAAAAAGTATTCCGCCGAGTGCTGACTCTATGACCTCTGTGGTCTTCACTGCGGTCTGGCCGATGTATCCGACCACAAGTCCGCCGCGGTCAACCTCCACCAGCTGTCCCTTTGACAGGACTCCGAGACCTTTGTATATGTCTGCCAGCAGTCTGGCAACGGTTGTCTTTCCTGTTCCCGGATTGCCGGAAAATACAAGGTGGAGTGAGACTGAAGGCTGTTTCATTCCGTTCTCCTCACGGAGCTTCTTGATCTTTAAGAGGTTTACAAGGTTTGTTATATCCTTTTTCACGCTTTCAAGTCCCGTCATGGAGTTGAGCTCCTCCAGCAGTGCGTCCACATCCTTGATCTGCTCAGGGGCAGTGCTCTGTGTGGATGTTCCACTGACTGTCTTGTCCGTGGCAGCAGTTTTAGGGAGGGCGTTGTATTTGTCCAGCAGTGGACTTGGATCATTGGCGTACAGGTTCATGGACTTGAGGTATTTGTCAAGCATCATGCAGTAGCCTGTCAGATGTGCTACCTCTTCGTCGCTTGTAATGTTGTTGCAGGCGATGAATTCCTGTCCCATGAGTTTGAACATGCGTATGTAATCCCTTGAGCGGTATACGGTCTGTGGATTTGACTTTGCGCGGAGCAGATCGCCCTGTACAAAGTAGGTCAGCGATCTTGGCGGTTTTGCGGCAAAATCTCCCATGGTCCTCTCGTATTTGAAATTCCTGAAACGTTCCGTGGTGAAGTGCTGGTTCAGGTACTCCCTCACAAATCTTATCTGGAGTGACAGCTCTGACGCATCGGAGCTTGATAAATATGCAAGAAACTGAAGCAGGTCAAACTGGAGCATCTCCCTTGTCTTTATGCCGGCTTTCTGGCGTGCGCCGTATCCGTCGTTGTCCAGTGAATCGGCAAATGAGTAACAGTTGTCCAGTTCTGCTTTGAGTGAATAATTCATTATTGTCCCCATCCTTTCGCAATATATATCCATTGTAAAGCCTTATGGGACTGTAATCAAATAAAGATTTGCGTGGTTAATCTATTTATTGTGTCATAATCGCAGTTTGTATGGTAGAATAGCTATTATATGGGCAAATGACGCACATAATATTGAAAAAAGCCGATTGGAGACGGACGGATGAGATTCAGACCATGCATTGATATACACAATGGACAGGTAAAGCAGATAGTTGGAGGAAGCCTTCGTGATGAGGGAGATGTGGCCGAGGAGAATTTCGTGTCACAGAAGGACGGAGATTTTTTTGCAGAGCTATACAAAAAGTATGGGTTGTCCGGTGGACATATCATATTGCTAAATCCTGCATCCAGTGAGTATTACGAGGCTGATGTCAGACAGGCGAAACTGGCTCTTTCGGCGTATCCGGGAGGATTGCAGATAGGCGGAGGGATAAATGCCGGGAATGCAGAGTCATTCATTGATATGGGGGCGTCCCATGTCATAGCCACATCATTTGTGTTCAAAAATGGCGAGATCAATTACGACAACCTGAGGGATCTTGAACACGCTGTCGGCAGAGAGCATCTTGTTCTGGACCTGTCATGCAGGAAGAAGGACGGCGAGTATTACATTGTCACTGACAGATGGCAGAAATTCACGAATGTCATCGTTGACCAGGACACTCTGGATGAACTGGCGGATCACTGCGATGAGTATCTTATCCATGCCGTGGATGTCGAGGGCAAGGCATCCGGTATAGAGACACATATAGCAGATCTGCTCGGAAGATGGGGAAAGCTGCCTATGACGTATGCGGGTGGTGTGTCTTCATTTGACGATCTTGACCAGCTGAAAAGTCTTGGAAGGGACAGGATAGATGTGACGATAGGAAGTGCTCTGGATATATTTGGCGGACATTTGGCATTTCAGGAGATAATAAGGTATATGGAGGGTTAATATGGCGAGAATGAAGAAGATACTTGCACTCACGATGGCTGCGGCTATGGGTATGTCCATGCTGGCAGGCTGTGGTGACAAGAAGGATGACGGGGCATCTGAGGCGGCCAGTTCAACTGAGGTGAGTGAGGCGGCCAGCTCAGAGGCGGCAGAAAGCACTGAGGCCGGGAAAACTGAGGCTGAGAGCAGCACAGAGGCTGAGACAGAAGCAGAGGCACTTGGCGTACACGATGGAGATACAGTGTTTGAGCTGAATTTCGATGATGACGATGTGGATGGCTGTCTTACATATTTCAATGGTGGACAGGCTGACCTGTCGGTTGAGAATGGAGAATTGTGTTTTGACATAAAGAGCACAGGTGCTCTGGATTATGCAAATCAGATCTACTATGATGGATTCAGATTGTATGAGGGCTGTGTGTATGAATTTTCATTTGACGTACACAGTACAATTGAGAGAGGCCTTCAGTACAGACTTCAGATCAACGGTGGAGATTATCATGCATATGCTATAGATGATATCACCATAGGCACGGAGACACAGCATATTACCAAGCAGTTCACGATGGATGAGGATTCAGATCCGGCTCCTAGAATGTGTATGAACCTTGGACATTTTGATATTGGAGATGACAAGACACCTCACAAGGTTTATTTTGACAATATAACCCTTAAGGCTGTTGATGCATCGAATGCACAGCAGATCGAGCCGCTTCCTGATCCACTTGCGGTGAACATCAACCAGATAGGATACAAGACAGATGCAAAGAAACTTGCCACTATAACTGACAAGGAGGCTGCGAAGTTCCAGGTTATCGATGTGAATTCGGGCAAGTCTGTGAAGGAAGGCGAGCTTGGAAAGAGAGAGTATGACAGCGGCGCAGGTGGTCTTTATGCGATAGCTGATTTTAGTGATGTCAAGACTGCAGGTACATATAAGATCGCACTTGATACTGGAGCTGAGTCATTTGAATTTGTTATAGGTGATGACATATATTCTGACCTGTACAAGGATGTTGTTCTGATGCTGTATAACCAGAGATGTGGATCAGATCTGGATGAGAGCATATCAGGTGACTTTGCCCACAAGGCGTGCCATACAGGATCGGCTATCATATACGGAACAGACACTGCGCTTGATGTATCAGGCGGCTGGCATGATGCCGGTGATTATGGCCGTTATGTAGTTCCGGGAGCAAAGACAGTACAGGATCTTCTTCTCACATATCAGGATGCCCCTGAGGTGGCGAAGGATGATGCCATGGGAATACCGGAAAGTGGAAATGGTGTTCCGGATATTCTGGATGAAGCAAGGTATGAGCTTGACTGGATGCTCAAGATGCAGGACAGCTTAACCGGCGGTGTATACCACAAGGTAACTGGTGAAGTTTTCCCTGAGACTGTTCTGGCGGTTGATGAGACAGCACAGCTTTTCATATCCCCTATATCAAATGCGTCAACTGGTGATTTTGCAGCTGTTATGGCTAAGGCGTCAGTTGTATATAAGGATTTTGATCCGGATTTTGCAGCAACATGTCTTGCCGCTGCACAGAAGGCTTGGGATTATCTTGCGGAGCATAGCGAGGATCCAGGTTTCAAGAACGTTGGAGATATTGTCACAGGTGAGTATCCTGATGGAACAGATGGCGATGAGTATTTCTGGGCTGCCGTTGAGCTGTATGTAGCAACCGGCGATGAGAAATACAACGATTATGTGAAGAGTGCCATCGATGGATCAAAGACTATAAAGTATGGCCTTGGATGGGCTGATGTAGGATATTATGCAGTTTATGACTATTGCATGAATGTGACGGACTGCGATGCAGAGAAGGATAAACTTAAGAGTGGTGTTTCAAAGCTTATTGAGAACTACAAAAAGAGCAGCACAGGTGTTACGCTTGGCGGCACTTATGTCTGGGGAAGCAACATGGTTGTAGCTGATAATGGAATGCTTCTTCTGATGGCATCAAAGGTTCTGGGTGACGAGTCATATGTTGATTATGCTGCAGACCAGCTCAACTATATTCTTGGAAGGAATGCAGTCAGCTACTGTTATGTAACAGGTTATGGTTCGCGTTCGCCTCTGCATACACACCACAGACCATCAGAGGTTCTGGACAAGTCTATGCCTGGAATGCTGGTAGGCGGTGCGGATTCGAATCTTGAGGATTCCTATGCAAAGGCAGTTCTGTTCGGACTTCCTGGAGAGAGATGTTATGCGGACAACGCACAGAGCTATTCATGTAACGAAGTAACGATATATTGGAACTCACCACTTATATATCTTATAGCAAACTTCAAATAGAGAAAATTTAAGAATATGTAACTATCATTGACAATATATATTTGTTATATATGATTGATAGTGGAATTAATGGCATAAGTCAGAGATATCGCCCAGAAAAAGCGGTGTCTCTGGCTTAATGCGTATCTAAGAACGAGGGTATGTAAGGAAACAGGACGGGATTATGAATAAGTATATGAACAAGATAAAAGAACTTATGGAAAAAGAGATGGTCAGATACGTGATAGCGGGAGGTCTTACAACCGCTGTCAATTTTGTGTCGTTTTTCATTCTCAGGCTGCTGACAAATTTGTCGAGAAGTGAGGCGAATGTGATAGCTATCATGCTCGCCATCATATTTGCGTATTTTGCAAATGGATTCTATGTATTCAGATCAGAGAGCAGAAAGACGGTGGCACAGGTCATCAGGGAATTTGTTTCTTTTGTCGGTATGCGATTATTTGCCATGCTCGTCGAGGTGGTAGGAACAAATCTCCTCTGTGATTCATTCAGATACAACGAGCTTGTGTCGAAGATTGTCATACAGGTTGTTGTCCTTGTCATCAACTACATATTCAGCAAATGTTTTGTGTTCAGGAAGGATAAGAAGCCTATAAAGGAGATCCTGGCGGACAATTATGTCATGATCATATGTTTTTTGATCCCTGCTGTATTTATGGCGGCAGTGTGGGTTGTTGGAGAGATCGGACCATTTGGCGGCCACAGCCTGACCATGGTCGACAGCCTTCACCAGTACCTTCCGTTCTTCTCTGACTATCAGGATAAACTGACAAATGAGGGAAGCCTGTTCTATACATGGAATATAGGAATGGGAAGTAATCTGCTGGCTATCATTGCCTACTATATGTCATGCCCGCTCAATTTCATCATAGTGCTTTTCAGCAAGGATCACATCTATATAGCCATGTGCCTTCTCATAAGCCTGAAGATCGCACTCTCCGGAATGACTATGGCGAGCTATCTCGGATACAAATGCAAAGATAAGAACAACCTTTTCATCATACCATTTGCACTTGCATATGCACTCAGCAACTATGTCATAGGATATTCCTGGAACCTGATGTGGATGGACTGTATACTGATACTTCCTCTCATCATGCAGGGATTTGAGCAGATGACAGAGGATGGCAGCAATTACAAGCTGTATACGATCAGCCTGTTCTATGGCCTGCTGTGCAACTATTACATATGTTTCATGATATGTCTGTTCCTTGTGATCCAGTTCGTCCTGACAAATCACAAGAATATATTCAAGCTGGCGGAGGATACACTGAGATTCGCAGGCACATCCGTGCTTGCTGCGGCCATGGCTGCATTTCTCCTTATCCCGGCGTATCTTGGAATAAATACAACTGCATCTGCAACAAGGGTTTTCCCACAGTCTGACTGGTACGGAAGTATCTGGGATATGATAAAGCAGATGTTCATACTCACAGAACCTATAAAGAGCCAGAGTTTTGATGGCGGACTGAATGTATACTGCGGTACATTTGCGATATTCCTGGTCGGAATATATATCTTCAATACGAAGATAAAATGGTATGAGAAGCTCAAGAACCTTATCATACTTGTATTTCTTATGGCCAGCTTCAACAACACACTGCTCAATTATATATGGCACGGATTCCATGACCAGTATGGTATACCGAACCGTTTCTCGTTCCTGTTCATATTTGTCCTCCTGTCTATGGGATATGAGGCCCTTGTGAAACTGGACAGATCGCAGATAGTCGGAACTGTGCTGGGGATAGTTGCAGCATTTGGCTTCCTTGTGTATGCAGACAAGAACATACAGCTTGACAAAACGGTTCTCATATATACATGGGTTCTGTTTGTGGTATATTCCGTGGCTGTGATGCTCATGTCACTCACAAAGGAGAAGGCCAGGTTTGTGGTATCTGTAATCCTTGCTGTGCTTTGCATGACTGAGATAGTGTACAGCGGTGCAAAGGGCTATGAGAGCAATGGAACTGTGAATATCCCGGACTACTATAGCTGGGATAATAGCATGCGTGCGGCGATAGATTCTGTGAAGACTGATCCATTTGCCTACAGGACAGAGCTGATGGGAACAGAGGTTGTGGATGAGTCCACATATTACAATATGCACGGTGTGAGCCTTTTTGGCTCGACGGTATCCAATGATCTGGTAAATGCCATGCACGGACTGGGCTTTTATACAGGTGCAAATGAGTTCCTGTATGATGGCGCAAACACCGTGTCAAATGCTGTGCTGGGTATCCGCTATGTATTCAGGAGACCGGGAGAGTATATGTCCCATGACATGAATTATGTGGATACAGTTGACGGAGTTGATATATATCAGAACGAGAAGGCATTGAAGCTTGGCTTCATGGTTGATGAAAACCTTAAGGAGTGGACATCTGATGCCTCCAACATGTTTGACAGCATAAATAATTTCGTAGAGAAATCAACAGGTGTGGCTGGAACATTCAGCCAGCTCTACCCTGAGGTGACTGGTTCGGAGAATGACATAACTATCACTAAGGATAATCCGTTCAGTGAGTATTACGCCCTGTCGGATATAACTCCGGGCATACACAGTTTTGAACTTAACTTTGAGATAACGGATGAGCAGGACGATCTGTATATCATCGCAAACTGCAACGGCATAACGAAGATAAGGATATATGTGGATGGAGTTGAGCAGAATTATGAGAGACTTCAGTATCAGACTTATCACGTGGGACATCTGTCCAGAGGTGCCAAGGTCGGCGTTGAGTATTATTTCTCAGATGGAGTACCTGCAAATACATCGGCGAGACTGACCATAGCGACTCTCAATCCTGACGCATTTGCCCAGGCATATGCAAGATGGTCAAATGAGCAGATGGACGTGAGCAAGTTTGAGGATGGATACGTGAAGGGACATATCTCAGTTCAGGATGACGGACTTATGTTCACATCCATACCTTACGATGCCGGATGGACAGCGTATGTTGACGGCGAAAAGACCGAAATCCAGACGGTTGCCGGAGCGTTCATAGCACTTGATCTGAAGGCTGGGGACCACACTATAGAATTCAAGTATTTCCCTGCGGGACTCAAGACCGGACTTATACTGACATTTGCTGCATGGCTGATATTTGCTTTGCTGCAGAGCAGAAAGGGCAAGGGAGCTAAGGCAGTGAAAGCCGGGGAAAACGACAGTGAATCTGATTGTGAGTATGATGGCAAGGCTGACAAAACCGGGGATGCTGAGGATGATGGCAAGGCCGATAAAACCTGGAATGCTGAGGATGGTGACAGGACTGCTGACTTGGATGATACTGACGACCGTAAAAACAGAGTTGATGATCGAGTCGGTCTGAAGAACGAATCGGTAGAAGACAATCTGGAAGACGATGAGTATGACTTTGAAAGCGACAGTTCCAGGCTGGAAGCGGCCATAGCATATGCGGAGAAGGTCCGCAAAAATAAGCAGAATAACAAGAACGGTAAAAACACCAAATAAAAAGATAGTTCATTTTGTACAAATTATAATAAAAAAATTGTCTATATTTCAGCATAAAAAACTGTGTGAGCGTTGACCTTGATAATTATTTATAATATAATGTATCTATGTGGTTTTGCATAGCCGGGCTATGCTAGGAGACGCAATATTTATAGAAACAGAGGTGCATTAATGGACAAGATTAAGGAAATTGGGATTAAGCCACTTGCGATAGCCATGGCTGTTCTGGCTTTGCTTGCAGGTGTGCTCGGAATTGCAAAGATAGGTGTGGGAGCTATCATTTGTGGAATTCTTGCAGCGGGAGTAGCTGTGCTGGTTATGCTTGCATTTGGAGGAGGCGGCGCCGGATCTTCTGGCAAGTCAGACAAGTATAAGAAGCTGTTCATGAACCTCCCTATCGGATTTGCCCAGGCAAGGATCATCAACGATCCAGTGAATGGAACAAGTTATGAGATAGTGGATGCGAATGAGATATTTGGCGAATACTTCAAGCTTGATGTGTCTGATTACACAGACAAGATATTGAAGGAGAGCAAGATAGAGGTGCTTCAGGATATCAATGCCTGGTTCACCGCATACAACAATTCAGGTACAAAAGAGGGAGACCTGATGGATGTTGAGATCACTATGGAGTCACTTCAGAAGGTTTTCAACACGGTTATGTACAAGTCAGAGGCTGATTACATCAATATGGTTGTCATCGATGTGACAAAGCAGAAGGAGACTGAGGAGAAACTCAGCAAGGCCATCGTTGATGCTAACGCGGCATACAAGACTCAGGCTGAGTTCCTTGCTAACATGAGCCATGAGATCAGGACACCTATCAACGGTATCCTCGGTATGCTTCAGCTCACTCTTATGGCAGAGGATCTTCAGGCTGACTACAGAGATAACCTTATAACAGCTAAGAACTGTGCAGATACACTGCTCAGACTTATAAATGATATTCTCGACATAAGCAAGCTTGAGGCTGGTAAGTACAAGATCAAAGAGGAGACATTTGATCTCAAGACAGCTATAGAGGATACAGTTGCAGCGCAGGTTCCTATCGCAACAAACAAGGGACTCCAGCTCGATTGTTCATTTGGAAGCAATATACCAAAGCTTGTGCGTGGTGATGGACAGAGAATACAGCAGGTACTCAATTGCCTTCTGTCGAATGCGATCAAGTTCACATCAGAGGGAAGCGTCAGAGTCAAGATCGCTTCCATGGATGACGGGGAGAACAAGATCAAGATCAGAATGGCAGTCGCTGATACCGGTATAGGTATATCAGAGGCGAACATGAGCAAGCTGTTCATCAGATTCAGTCAGGTTGATGCATCAGATACAAGAAAATATGGTGGTTCAGGACTTGGTCTTGTAATCACAAAGCAGATCGTAGAGCTTATGGGCGGTAATATAACAGTCCAGAGTAAGGAAGATATAGGATCAACATTCATTGTTGAGATACCACTTAAGGTTATCAAGGGGGCAGAGGCAGCAGATGAATTCCTTCAGGAGAAGGAAGAGCCGGCTGTATTCTCTATAAATGCACACAGCAAGGCAAGGATCCTTGTTGCAGAGGATGAGCCTGTAAATCAGCAGGTAATTGGAAAACTCCTCGGTATGGCAGGATTTTCATATGATATAGCTGAGAACGGCCAGAAGGCTGTAGAGCTGT
This sequence comes from Coprococcus sp., assembly GCA_016297325.1. Lineage (GTDB taxonomy): Bacteria > Bacillota > Clostridia > Lachnospirales > Lachnospiraceae > Coprococcus. The sequence goes on from JAEDGW010000001.1 coordinate 30,593, forward strand.
TCAAGTCCAAAGTATATGATGCGGCTCTGTTCGATGTACAGATGCCTGTCATGGATGGTATAGCAGCAACTCAGGAGATCAGAGAGATCGAGCGTAAGGAGAAGAGGAAGAGACTTCCGATCATCGCAGTTACAGCGAGAGCCATGTTTGGAGACAAGGAGAGGATCCTTGAGAACCAGCTCGATGATTACATTGCAAAGCCATACAACCTCAACGATGTGGTTGATACGCTTAACAAATACATAGAAGACTAAACTTGAAATGTATATAAGGATCGGGGATGAATGCATTGCGTCACAATCCCCGATTTTTTTATATATAAATATATCAGCAGCCCTAATGGGATTATATTCAATAATAGGAGGTTTTATTTATGTCAGATTTTTTCCAGGATGTGTTCAGCAAGACGAAGAAGTTCGCTAATAATGCGGTGGACGAGACAAAGGATGCGGCTCAGAAGGCAAAGCTGAACAGCAAGATCAACAATGATCAGCAGATGATCGATAAGAATATGGCGGAGATTGGAAGGTATTTCTATGACCAGTACAAGGACAATCCGCCGCAGGGACTTGAGAAGGCGTTCGGGGATATCAAGATCCTTCAGGAGAGCATAGAGATCAGCAGAGGTGAGATACAGACACTTGAGGCAGCTATGGCGGCCAGAAAGCAGTCATAAATTATAAAATCTGATTATACACAGATTATAATTTGACTATACAGAATCGAGATATGATGTACCCATAGATTATTGGGGATGTAAAAAGATATGAGGGATAAAAAGGGATGCACGGGATATATGCCTGTGTATCCTTTTTTCGTGTCTGTATATTCCGGCTATACAGGAATTATAATGGGTGAAATTATAAAAATTTGTTTATGGTTTTGCCCCTTTACAAAGTCTTTGCCTGGGTGTATCGTGTGACTTACCACTCAGAGAGAAGGGAGGATAGAGAGAATTATTTATTTGATACCATTGATCGCTACAGCAAGTGTGGCGGTCGTTCAGGATCTTCGGGACTGGAGGATTCCCAACTGGCTTATAGCAGTAGGATTGATGCAGGGAATGATCATATCTGCATGGATGCGCGGAGTCAGTCAGGGATTGCTTGTCAGTATTTCAGGATGCGTTATTCCTGTGTTGGTCCTGTATGTATTATTTCTTATGAGAGCCCTGGGTGCAGGCGATATAAAGCTGTTTGCTGTTGCCGGCACATTTGTCGGAACGGATGTCGTCAGGGTGATGATCTACTCCTTTTTGGCCGGAGGAGTTATATCTTTATTTTTTCTTTTAAAAGAATTTTTATTATCAATTACGAATCGTAAAGGTTTACCAGAAAAGAAGTTTGACAGAAGTGTCATGAAGGCAAGAGTGCATTTCTCGGTCGCCATCATGTGCGGAGTGATGTGCTATGCGGTGATACGTATATGAAGGTGCTGCGTATATGCGGATGCTGCGTATATGCATGCGTATATGTAGCTGCTGAGTATATGCGGGTGTTGCGTATATGTAGATGATACGTATATGCGTGTGTTGTGTATACGCAGATGATACATATATGCGGGTTCTGTGTATATAAATATAGTGCGTATGAACGTGACACATATATGGGGGTGATACTATAGAACAATATAAAGTTGGAATATATGACGAAGATGCATCATACATGATAAGCCTTATGAATCATATAAATTCCGACAGGGAAAATCCGATGTTTGCACTGGCATTTTCCACGTTGGAGGAGCTTCATGAGTATATGTCCGGAAGACATCTGGACATTCTCCTTGTGGATGAGAAGGTAGCGGATGATGGATTACAGCCGCAAAGGATGAACGGGGCTTGCGATACGATGGAAAGCCAGATCGTAGATGGACTTGGTATTCCAGTGAAGATGCTGATCCTGTCCAGAAATAAGCAGAATGAGAATGGTAAAGGAATAATATTCAAATATTCCAGGGCGTCGGAGCTCATCTCTTCCATTCTTGGCTATATCGATGTGAAGGAAGTGCACAGTAACAGGAAACTGTTTCGGACATATGGCATCATCTCACCCCTTGGAAGATGTGGTAAGACGACACTGGCTGTGAGTCTGTGTATGAACGACGAGGTCAGAGGTGGTCTGTATATAGGGCTGGAGGAGTATGGTTCATTTCAGGACGATGCTGATGCGCTGTCCAATATGATATACCTGGCGAAGCAGAGATCCTGCGAATTTACGGAGTATATGAGAAAGTTTACTGTGAATCTGGGTGAATACAGCGTGGCGGGATATCTGAAATCCTATATCGATGCAATGGAACTTGACGCGGATGATGTCAGGTGGATGATCGGGCAGATACGCGAGTGGGGCAGATATACCACTGTGGTTTTTGACATAGGGCAGGCGGTCCTGAAGGATCTGACGATACTCACAGCATTTGACGAGGTGATAGTTCCGCTTCTGGACGATGAGCTGTCATTTGCAAAGGTGAAGGCGTTTGAGGAGATGCTAAGGAGAGCAGAGCTTGGCAAGCTGCTTTGCCGGATGCGTAAAGTGTCAGTTCCCATGGCGGCGCCCGGAAGTGCCCAGATGATCAGATTTATAGAGAACGAAATGGATAGATAAATATGGATGGAGAGTGCAGACAGATAATAAGGTCCCGTGTCATGCAGGACATTGACATGACCGGGGATATCAAGGATGAGAAAGTCAGTGAGATGATCGACAGATGCATTCTGGAATATGAGGCGGCCGGCAGCCTTAGTGTCAGAGAAAAACTTGAGATCAAGCAGGAGCTGTTCAACAGTCTCAGGCGGCTTGATGTTCTGTCGGAGCTTCTGGATGACGAGAGTGTCACTGAGATCATGATAAATGGCTATGACAATATCTTCATAGAGAGGGCTGGCAGGCTGTTCAGATATGACAAGGCATTTGAAAGCGAAGACAGGCTGAAGTCGGTTATCCAGCATATAGTTGCGGGCTGCAACAGGCTGGTAAATGAGGCGTCACCTATAGTGGATGCCAGACTCGCCGATGGATCCAGAGTAAATGTGGTGCTGCCGCCGGTCAGTCTTTCGGGAAGTGTGATGACTATAAGAAAATTTCCGAAGGAGGGAATGACCGTGGAGAGACTATTGACCCTTGGTTCTATAACTCCAGAGGTTGCAGAATTCTTATCCCGGCTTGTGAAAGCCGGTTACAACATCATCATATCCGGAGGTACGGGAGCCGGAAAGACCACATTTCTCAACGCTGTGTCTGAATTTATCCCAAAGGATGAGAGGATAGTGACCATAGAGGATTCTGCGGAACTGCAGATAAAAGGTATCGCCAATCTGGTCAGACTTGAGGCCAGGGCGGCAAATGTCGAGGGCGATAACGCAGTTGCCATAAGGGATCTGATAAAGGCAAGTCTGAGAATGAGGCCGAACAGGATCATAGTTGGCGAGGTCAGGGATGCGGCCGCGATCGATATGCTTTCTGCTATGAATACTGGGCATGATGGAAGTATATCAACTGGCCATGCAAATTCCAGCCGGGATATGCTGACGAGACTTGAGACTATGGTCCTTATGGGGGCTGACATGCCAATCCCGGCGATACGTCAGCAGATAGCTTCGGCGGTGGATATAATCATACAGCTTGGAAGGCTTCGTGATAAATCGAGAAGATGTATAGAGATAAGTGAAGTTATTGGATTACAGGGAGGTGAATATGTGATGAATAAATTGTATGAGTTCTATGAGACAGGCGTGAACAATGGAAGAATAGAGGGAACTCTCAGGAAGATCAACGATCTTCACAGTATATCTAAGCTGCTCTCAGCAGGTCTTATAAAAGTGACCAGAGACAGCGTGGAGGGAAGTGATGGTCATTGAGGGATTCCAGAGATTATAGCAGATACAGGGTGAGCAAAAAAGAGGCGGCAGCTCTGGTATTTCTATACGTGGCTGTCATAGCGGTGTTGTCTCTGCTCTTTTACAACAGCATTTATCCCGGGGCGGTGATGCTTCCCGGAATAGTTCTGATCTTGAGGAAATATGAAGCTGTGAAATGCAGGCAGATACAGAGAAAGCTGAACAGGGAGTTTAAGGAGATGCTCCTGTCGCTGTCGGCAAACATGGCAGCCGGGTACTCCATAGAGAGTGCATTTGCACCGGTGTATCAGGAGCTTGCCGGTATGTATCAGGGCAGTTCATATATAGAGGATGAGGTGAGGATCATCCTGAAGGGGCTGGAGATCAACTCGGATATTGAAGTGCTGCTGGGAGATCTGGCGGCGAGATCACAGGTGAAAGATATAGAAGAATTTGCCCATATAGTAGTCGTGGCAAAGCGTTCCGGTGGCAATCTCATACGTATGATGAAGAAGATGGTTCAGAATATAGATGATCGGCTTGAGGTTGAGGATGAGATAGATACCATGATCACCTCGAAGAAACTTGAACAGAATATCATGTCTGCTATGCCATTTGCCATCATTCTGTACCTTAGAGTGTGCAACCCGGGATACATGGACGCACTCTATGGCAATATCCCTGGGGCTGCGCTGATGACGGTGTGCCTTGGAATTATAGTGGCGACGGTGCTGTGGGGCAGAAAGATCATAAATATTAATGTGTGAGAGGTGGCCTTTATATGTTTGACAAAGTGGCGGAAAAAATATATGGCAAGGTGAGCCGGTTCATAGATATAGAAGGTGTGAGCCGCCGGATCAAAAGGCTTGAGGTGTGTACTGATGGCATGGCAAAGGACAAATGCAGGGAGTTCTACTGCGGGATCATAAAGAGAGTGATCCTGGCAGCAGGCGCAGTGTTCATCGTTGTAGCGGCGCTGTTGATAAGCCGTCTGATGGCAAGTGATACGGTGATCCTGAACAGACCTGACCATGGAATGGACAGCGTGACTATGGAGCTTGAGACGGAGATCGGGGGAGATCCCGCAGCATTTACTGTGGATGTTCTCCCGGTTGAGTATCCTGAGGATGAGCTTGACAGTGTATTTGACAGAGCATTTGAGGAGATAGATGGCAGTTATCTGGGAGATAACATCAGCGCAGACGAGGTGAGGAGCAATCTGAACCTTATGACAAGGCTTGATGATCTGGGGCTTGATGTGGATTGGAACAGCGGTGACAGCGAGGTAGTTGAGACCGATGGAACTGTGATAAATGATGACGAGAGTCTGGATCTTATAGTGGAACTTACGGCATCGCTGGAGTGCGGCGGTAGGTGCATGGAGAGGACATATCAGGTACATGTTCTCGGGTGTAGTCTCACAGCCACTGAGAAAGCCACGAAGCTGATCTCTGAGTATGTGGCAAATGTGCAGAATGAGAACAGTTCCGACAAGGAGATAGAACTGCCACGTGAGATAGAAGGCTACGTTGTGACGGAGAAAAAAGACGGAGGTTCGTGGGTGACGATACTTATGCTTGGGGTATTTGCCATGGCCTGTATATGTGTCCGCGGCAGGGTGCAGATAAGGAACAGGGAGAAGCACAGGAGAGAACAGCTTATGATGGCGTACCCGGAGCTTGTGGACAAGCTCACTCTGTATCTCGGGGCAGGGGTAACTGTGAAGAGCGCATTTGTGAGGATAGCACAGATGGAAAAGAAGCAGGAAGACCCGCTTGTGAAAGAAGTCAGATATACACTAAATGAGATCAGATCAGGAGTATCGGAGAGTGATGCCTACTGCAATATGGGACATAGGATAAACCTGCCGGTATACATCAAGCTTATGTCCCTGCTGGCCCAGAATATAAGGAAGGGCACAAAGGACATAATCGTGATGATGGCAGACGAGGAGCAGAGTGCACTGCAGGCCAGAAAAGAGATGGCGAAGAAGAAGGGGGAGGAAGCCGGAACAAAGCTGCTTTTCCCAATGATAGTGCTGCTCGGGATAGTGATGGTGATAGTCATATCGCCGGCAATAATGAATTTTTAGGAGGACAACAATTATGAAGAAATGGACAGAATTTATGGATGATGAGTCAGGAATGGGAGTTGTAGAGGTGATATTAATTATGGTGGTGCTTATCGCCATGTGCATAGTTTTCAAGAAACAGATAACAAGTCTTGTGAACAATATATGGAACTCCATAAACAAGAATGCAAAGAAGATATATTAGGAGGAATCCACATGAGAGATAATGGGCAGATATCTGTTTTTCTGTGTGTTATTCTCACGTCCGTGCTTCTGCTGGGGCTTACGGCGGTGGAGATGACCCGTGTGAGTATGGGACGCGCCAAGGCTGCGGAGGCAGCCGGCGGCGCGTCTGCAGAAGTAAAAGCAGCTTATCACAAGGAGCTCTTTGAGGAGTATCATCTCCTTGCCGTTGACAAAGAATTTGGCGGACAGGGGGAAGGAAAGATGGAGCAGATGGCGCAGGATTATCTGGAATATACACTTGAGAATGGACAGGAAGATGAGATGAAGGTCGAGCAGGTCGTCCTGGCGGAGTGCAGAGGACTGCTTGACGATGATTGTGAGAATATGAAGGATCAGATCACAGAGTATATGAAGCTCTATGTTCAGAAAGAAGGTCTGACAAAACTTAAAGATCTGATAATTGGTGAGAAAAAGGCTGGTGAAGATTCGGTGAAGGCTGTGGAAGCTGGCAGGGATGAACAGAGTGATGACAGTGACAGCTGGACAGGGACGGATCCAAGAAAGGTTCTGAAAAAGACGACAGCAGGTGGGATTATGGGACTGGTTGTTCCAAAAGGAGAAGCTCCGTCTAAAGATATCTTTGACACATCAAAGCTACCTTCTCATGGTGTGACAGGCATTGATACCGAGTGGGAGGATATAGAGTTTGACGATATAGATGATTTTGAAGACCGCTTGAAAAATGATGGAGATGACACGTTAAGCCAGCTTTCAGACAACTTTTATGGAATATATTATGCTCTTGAAAATTTTGATATGTACACTGACAGCCACAGGGACCGGCCGGTTAAGTGCGAGATTGAGTATATCATCTGTGGAAAGGACAGTGACTATGCAAATCTCAAAGGGGTCGTAAACAGGATAATACTGCACAGGCTGCCGGTAAATTTTGCTTATCTCATGAAAGACAAAAAGAGGCAGGCGGCGGTTGCGCCTATAGCTGCGGTCCTGTCACTTATTCCGGGCGTTACATATCATGCATCAAAGTATCTGCTGCTCGGATGCTGGGCATATGCTGAGACGCTGGTGGATATAAAGGTGCTCCTGGCAGGCAAGAGCGTTCAGTTCTTCAAGACAAATGAGACATGGCATACAGATATCACAGATCTCGGCAGACTGGCAGATATGGACGCTATGGATTATGAGGGCGCAGATTCCGTTGACTACAAAGGATATCTGGCTTTGCTTCTTGCGGAGAATACAGGAGATATGTATTACAGAATGGCGGATCTTATACAGATCAATCTGTCACAGAAAGAGGAGACATTTGAGATGGCAAATATGATATACAGGTTTTCTTTTGATATTGAGGTGGCTCAGAAGAGAAAATTTGCATCATTTGTAGAGAGCGGAAGTGGCGCGAAGATAGAAGATGGCTGGTATAGACATGGATTCAGGGTGTCTGCCGGATATTGACAGAACATGATATCTGAAGGGAGGTGTTATATGTTCTTCTGTCATACGAAACAGTTAAATAGTGAGATAAAATCGCCTCTCCAAGCGCATATCCGAATATTATATAGATCTGCTTCCTGTGGTGGGAGAATATATAAGACCGTTCCTTCGGATGAAAAGAGCAGGCCTTCGGGGATTTGCAACAGAGGCAGTGCATGTGTGGAGGCATCTATCATACTGCCGCTTTTTCTGTTCGCATTCTGGGCGGTATTTTGCCTTGCAGGATGCGTCAGGACAAAGGGGATTGTGTATGAAGGACTGCATGAGACGGCCGTGAGTATGGCTGAATATAGTTATATGGAAGCGCAGATTGCAGATGGAGTGGGTTTTCCCAAGAATCAGAGTGTACTTAAGAATGGTATATCGATACTGGAGGCGGGCGCCAGACTTAAGAAATACATTGATGATGAGACGCTTGTGGACAAATATGTGAAGAACGGTATATCTGGACTGCATGTGATACAGGCGGAACTTAAGGATGATGATCATATCTATCTGAGGGTTGTCTACAGGATTGGCGTGGATGTCCCGGTGTTTGGACGCATGTACATAGATTGCGACGAGAAGGTCAGACAGAGAGCCTATCTGGGGTATGATAAGGACTCTGATGACGACAGTGATGAAACATATGTGTATGTGGCAGAAAATGGAAGTGTGTATCATTCTTCCAGGAGCTGCTACCACATAAAACTTACAATAATACAGACATCCCAGGCTGAATTGGACAGTCGCTATAAGAATCTTTCGGCCTGTCATCTGTGTGCGAGATATGGAAACAGAGGCAATATATATGTGACGGCGCAGGGGGACAGATATCATTACTCTCTTGAGTGTTCAGGATTAAAGAGAACGGTCCGGAGAGTCAGAAAGGATGAATGCACAGGCCTTGCAGCCTGTTCAGAGTGCGGTAAATAAGGGGGATATAACATGGATAATAAAGGTTCAACTGTGGTGGAGCTGTGTCTTATAGCTCCGATACTGGTGTGTACTGTGTTTGTGGTCATAAATATGCTGATCCTGACCATGAACTATTCGATAGGCACAGGCGAGGCATACACGGTTCTGTACAGCCGGGAAGAGTATATGGTAGATGGCGGCGAGGACAGAGCAGCGGAAGAAGCGGAATCAATGGATGGGGATATCGAGGCTGACATGCAGGGCATGCTGATATATGCAGGGAATGTATGCGCAAAGTCAGAATTCGTATCCGGTTCCGTAGGCGGCGCGGGACTTCTGGCTGGTGGGGCGTCCGGTGAGTTTATGGCGTCGATAAGTTATGAACAGACTGTGCCGGGGATGTTTGCATTTGACGCCAGCGGCAGGATGACAAAGAACGTGGAGGCGAGGCAGGAAGTGCGCAATGTTGGAAGTAATCTGAGGAGGTGGCAGATATATGGTGAGCTATTATCAGATAGAGGGAATTAATACATTTTTTGTGATCCAGGTGGATATGACGGCTGCAAATTCCTATGAGACGGATATGCTATATAACAACTTTGTCGAGGGAATCATCCAGCCGGAGTTTCGTGCGCTGAATGGTGAGATGCTTTTGTACAGTAAGATAAATGGGATGCGGAGCCTTAGAGATATGATGAACATGGGAGTGCTGTCCGTGGAAAAGACAATGGGACTTATGAGCTCTCTCTATAATGTGATAATAGAGACGGGAGAATATATGCTGTATCCTGATAATCTGGTGATAGCATCGGACAAGATATTTTATTCGCCATTGACGGACGACTTTCACTACATCTATGTGCCGGGAACCGGAATAGATATCAGGGCGCAGATGAAAAAACTTGTCGAGGATGTGATACGCCAGATAGATCACGGTGATCCCAGACTTGTGGATTTTATGTATGAGCTGTATGGCATGGCCACGTCGCCAAATTGTGACATACCGGCCATGCATGATTATGTAAATGAGCAGAAAATGGAATTGCTGGACAGGAATACGCGGGGAACTGATGCTGTGCGGACTAAAATGCGGTGTGATGCTGACGGACAGACTAAAACGTCTGGAAGTGCTGCTGGACAGATAGAGATGTCTGAAAGTGTGGATATGCAGACGATGGCACCTGGGGATGTGAATAGGAACATGAAGACACTCTGTAACGCAAATAGGAAGACGAAGACGCTTGGGAATATGGCAGGACAGACGAGAGCACCGGAAAATGTTGCAGGACAGACGAAGACACCCGGAAATGCGGATAAGACCGGGAAGGATCACGGCAGTAAAAACAAAGATATTAAAAGTAAAGATAAATACGGCAGGGAAAACGACAGAAAAGAAAGAGACAGTATGCTTGACATAGTGTTTGGGGGCGACAGCGGTGATGGCGCATGTGTAGCGGCTGTTCCGGTAGAAAGCGGTGTATGGCAGCGCAGGCTTATCCTGTGCATTGGTGTGACGGCGATAGGCGGGATATGTATGCTCCTGTCACAGATCGTGATAGGCGGAGGCATAACGGATGTGAGGTTTTTGATGGTCATATTGGCATTGCTGTCCGTGGAATTGCTGGTCTATATAGAGCTTAGGAAGAAAGAAATACAGGATCCATCAGGCGTGATTAAGAAGAAATCTAACTATGGTGATAATGGTTCGAGGCGAGGCATAACAGGTGGCTTTGAAGATTTTCAGAAGAACGTGGCTGGAAGCCATTACGAAGATCACGGAAATAACATGAATGGAAAAAATGAGGGATACGGTTGTAATATAGAGCCTGGAGAGAATACAGAGATTATAAAAAGTCCCGCATATCCGCAGGTGAAACTCATCTCATGCTCAGGTGAATTTGTTATGGATATCACATCGGAGGGCAAGATCATTGGCAGAGATGAGAGGGTATCTGATGTGGTGATAAACGATACAAGCATCAGCAGACAGCATGTATATATCTATCCAGATGCCGGTAAGGTGTATGTGGAGGACATGGGTTCCACAAATGGAACCATTATAAACGGCATAAGACTGCCTAAAGGCGAGGCGTGGCTTCTGGCTGACGGAGATATCATATGTATAGGCGAACAGGAATACCGCATTCAAATATTGCTTATCTGATTGATATAAAATGTAATTTCAGATATAATAGTCAGTGTGAGTTTTGTCTCAAAGCAGAATGTGGCTTTGGACGAAATTACATTTATGTACAGAAGGTAGGTAGCAGCAATGTCGTATGTGGCTTTATATAGAAAATGGAGACCTGATACTTTTGATGAGGTAAAGGGGCAGGATCATATAGTTACCACTCTTAGGAATCAGATTAAGAATGATAGACTTGGTCATGCCTTTTTATTTTGTGGAACCAGAGGAACAGGAAAAACTTCCATAGCCAAGATATTTGCAAAGGCCTGTAACTGTGAGCATCCTGTGGATGGAAGTCCGTGTAATGAATGTGCAAGCTGCAGGGCGATCGCAGACGGTTCGTCACTCAACGTCATAGAGATTGATGCCGCATCGAACAACGGTGTCGACAATATAAGACAGATACGTGAAGAGGTGGCATACCCGCCGACTGAGGGAAAGTATAAAGTGTATATTATTGATGAGGTTCATATGCTTTCACCGGGAGCATTTAATGCACTGCTCAAGACACTTGAGGAACCGCCATCATATGTAATATTTATACTTGCGACGACAGAGGCTCACAAGATACCTATAACCATATCATCGAGATGCCAGAAGTATGATTTCAGACGTATTCCGGTTGAGGTCATATCTGACAGACTGCAGGAGCTTATGGACAGAGAGGGGCTTGAAGCTGACAAGAAAGCCATAGACTACATTGCCAAGTCGGGAGACGGATCCATGCGAGATGCGCTTTCCATACTTGATCAGTGTGTTGCTTTCAATCTCGGACAGAAGCTCACATATGATAACGTTCTTGAGACCATAGGAGCTGTGGATATTGATACATTTGCAAAGCTGCTGGAGAGTGTGCTTGCGAATGATGTCGAGGGTGCCATAGATGTGGTTGATGAAGTGGTATGGCAGGGCCGTGAACTTGGAAGATTTGTGAATGAGTTCACATGGTTTCTGAGGAACATACTTGTCACCAAGCTGTCACAGGCAGAGGGTGAACGTCTTGACATGACGAAGGAGAACCTTGAGAAGATCCGTGATATATCGACACGTATGGATGAGAGTACCATCATCAGATTTATCAATGTATTCTCAGACACTGCGGCAAGGATAAAGTATTCGACCCAGAAGAGGATAGTTCTTGAGATGGCTGTGATAAAGCTTTGCAGGCCTCAGATGGAGATAGATACAACAAGCCTTATAGAGCGCGTGAGAGTGCTTGAGGATAAGCTGGAAGAACTTGCAAAGAATGGAATACAGGTGGCTGCTAAGGAGAGCACCGCTCCGGCTCAGGGCAGGAACTCATCTGGAGAGGAAGTCATAAGTGATGACAACATAAAAGCGTATCAGGAGAAACTTGCAAGTGATATGCCAAAGGCCGATTATGATGACCTTAAGAATGCAGTTGTCAACTGGGGCGAGATAGTGAACAGGCTGTCAGTTCCGGCAAAGCACTATATAGTCAGGAACGGAGACAATCAGGAGACGAGGCCGAAACTCATACTGTCCGATGATCATAAGAAACTCATATTGATGATACCTCTTGTGGAGGATGAGCTTCCAAAGCTTTATTTCAGCAAGCAGGAGAATGTGGACAGCATCCGGGAAGTCATAGAGGAGTACATGGGAAAGAGCATAGATTTCGAGGTCGTGTGCACGAAGAATTCACGAAGTGACAACGGACGGCTTGAGGAAGAGAATACACTTAACATGATAAACTTTTCTAATATAGAGATAAAATAGATATAATATTATATAAGATAAAAAGCAGAAATTAAGGAGGATATTGCAATGGCTAAGAGAGGCGGTTTTCCAGGAGGAATGATGCCTGGTAACATGAACAATCTTATGAAGCAGGCACAGAAGATGCAGAAGCAGATGGAGGAGACTACAAAGACTCTGGAGGATAAGATTTACGAGTCATCAGTTGGCGGTGGTGTTGTTACAGCAAAGATATCAGGCAAGAAGGAACTGATGGAGATAAAGCTTGATCCTGAGGTTGTGGATCCTGAGGATATAGAGACACTTGAGGACCTTATCATCTCAGCAGTGAACGAGGCACTCAGAGCCCAGGAAGAGGATTACAATGACAGCATGGGCAAGATCTCAGGTGGAATGGGACTTGGAGGATTACCTTTCTAATGGAAGTTTACGGAGGCGAAGTAAACAGGCTTATAGAGGAGCTGGGGAGACTGCCGGGAATTGGTTCCAAGACTGCGCAGAGACTGGCTTTTCATATAATCAGTATGCCTGAGGAGAGAGCATTGGCACTTGCTGATTCCATAGTGAATGCCAAGAAGAATATAAAGTATTGCAGCTGCTGTTATACCATAACAGACAGGGATGTATGTCCGATATGCAGTTCACCGGAGAGAGATCACCGGCTTATAATGGTTGTTGAGACTCCGAGAGATCTGGCTGCATATGAGAGAACAGGACAGTTCCAGGGAGTGTATCATGTGCTTCACGGCGTGATAAATCCTGCGCTTGGAGTTGGGCCTGCGGATATAAAGATATCAGAACTCATGAGAAGACTCCAGTCGGAGGATGTGGAAGAACTCATAATAGCTACAGGATCAGGACCAGAGGGTGAAGCTACGGCGATGTACATATCCAAGCTGGTAAAGCCGGCGGGAATAAAGGTCAGCCGTATTGCAAGTGGAGTTCCTGTGGGAGGAGATCTGGAATGTATTGATGAGGTTACGCTGCTCAGGGCACTTGAGGGCAGGGTGTATCTGTAGAAAGAGACAGTTTACAAAAAAGAAGAAAGAGGTGCGGAGTATGTTAAGAGTAGGTTTTTTGACAAGTGGCGGTGACTGCCAGGCATTGAATGCAACTATGAGAGGTATTGCAAAGGGACTTTATGAGTTGTTCGATGAGGTTGAGATTTATGGTTTCCTTGAGGGTTACAAGGGACTTATGAGAGGCAATTATGTCAAGATGAAGCCAGCAGATTTTTCCGGTATCATCAACAAGGGTGGAACTATCCTTGGAAGTTCAAGACAGCCTTTCAAACTGATGGGACAGCCTACAGAGGATGGACTTGACAAAGTAAAGTCCATGAAGGAGACATATAAGAAGCTTAAGCTTGATTGTCTGTGTGTACTCGGTGGAAACGGTTCACAGAAGACTGCCAATCTGCTCAGTGAAGAGGGACTTAACGTCATAGGTCTTCCAAAGACGATCGACAATGATCTCTGGGGCACGGATATGACATTTGGCTTCCAGAGTGCAGTTGATATTGCAACACAGACTATAGATTGTATCCACACAACTGCTGCATCTCACAACAGAATATTCATAGTGGAGATCATGGGCCATAAGGTTGGCTGGATAACACTTCACGCAGGAATCGCAGGAGGTGCAGATGTGATTCTTCTTCCTGAGATCCCATATGATATAGAGAAGGTTTACAAGGCAATAGATAAGCGTACAAAGGACAACAAGGGATTTACCATAGTTGCTGTAGCAGAGGGAGCCATCTCCAAGGAGGTAGCGGAGCTTCCAAAGAAGAAGAGAAAAGAAGTTATTGCTAATAATCCATATCCTTCAGTTGCGTATGAACTTGCAGATAAACTGAAGGCATATACCACTCAGGATATAAGAATTGCCATCCCTGGACATACTCAGAGAGGTGGAAGTCCTGATGCTTATGACAGAGTTATATCATCAAGATTTGGAGCAAAGGCTGCAGAGCTTATAAAGGCAAAGGATTTCGGCAAGCTGGTTGTATTCCTTGACAACAAGGTGACAGCAATACCACTTTCTGAAAGTGCAGGTAAGCTCAAATATGTGTTACCTGACGACGATATCGTGGGCGAGGCAAGAACCCTTGGAATATCATTTGGCGACAAATAATAACATTTGCAGTCACATATAATTTGTGATTGGATTCACATTTTCTCCCTATCGGCATACTTATGTAATAGACACACAACAATGCAGATAGGGAGATTTGTATGAGTGAAGAATTTAAGTACATTCCATATAGTCCGTATGACGAGAATATCAGGGGACTTATAAAGGAGGGCAACATGTATAATCTGAAAAATGCTGTTCCTCCGGAGATGAGAGATAATATCGAAAAATACAGTGTAGGTATGTCCGGAATCCTTTTGCCGGACAAAGTGGATTGTTCAGATGAACTGTTCCGGGACATCGAGTATATGAAGGAGATGTATCCGGAGGAGATACGGAAGATGAGCATGGCCGTGGAAGAGGAATGTGATAAGCTGGAGTATGAAGGAAGTCCTATGCTTGTCATGTATCCTGACAAAGAGGAGATGAGACGTGTCGCCAGAAAGGTATTTGACGATCTGAGTGACAGCGGATTGATATCCGATGACTATAAGGCTGGTCTGGAGGAAGGGGCAGGAGAAGCTGCGTCACAGGATCCACCTTATGTACCATACGGTTCCGGCTGTGTGAATTGTGTAATGAGAAATATAATAGAGATGCTTGTGTGCAATGAGTTTTGTATGAGGCGCGACAGGCATAGAAGGCTGAGAAGAAGGTTTTATTAGTGAAGAAAATAGTAAATGTACTTGTGAGAATAGTTGTGATGGCGGTTGTGTTTGTTATCACAGTATATTTTGTTAATATATTTCAGAATAGAAGTTATAAGAATCTGGCTTCAGAGATGAAAGGTGCGGAGCTGCCACTGGCTTATGTCGGCTATGGCGATTCGCTCCTGAATTGCATGCATGGATATACCAGTGATGTGGATCTGACATTGCTGAGAGATTCCATCACGCCGATAGATGACAACAAGCATATAGATGTATTGGTGGAGAATACAGGCAGATATGCTGACTCGTATTCATATGAGATCAGGAACATATCAGGTGATTCATTGGTTGAAAAAGGTGATATCGAAGCGTCAGACAACGGCCAGGGCTATGATGTCCTCGGTATTGACGTGAGAATGGATCTCAAAGCTGATATGGAGTATATGCTGGTCGTGAAGGTGAATGGCAGAGATGGTTCTAGTGCGGATTATTACACCAGAGTTGTTGTGAATGATGATTACCATGAGGCAGAACTGCTTCAGGCAGCAGGCGATTTCCATGATGCAACTTTCGATTTCAAAGCACTGGAGTCGGAGTCTGTCATAGGAACATACAAGCAGGAATATCTGGGAAGCCAGCCAAGTGATGCTAATGGACTGGGGCATGTCAATCTGGCAAGTGCTTATTCAGATCTGCTGTGGGATGGCCTTGAACCGACAGTCATAAGTTCTGTAAATACGTTCATTAAAGAGATAGATGTGAACTATGCGGTGATAGAAAAGGAATACAAGATGTCATCCATAACAGATCAGGATGTGACCAGTGTATATTCTGTCAAGGAATTCTATAAGCTGAGTTACAAAGAGGTTCCTGCAAGTGATGGAAGCGATTCACAGAGTGATTATGTAGATGGTGAAGACTGGACTTATGGCACAGATGAGTCATCGGATGGCGAGTCTGCGGATGAGCAGGAAGCTGTTCAGATGGTGCCAAAGATCACCATGCTGAACTATGATCGTTATGTGGACGAGTATTTTGATAAGAATGGTATAGATGCTGTCAACAATGTATATGAGATAGGTATGGTTTCGTCCGATGATATGGAATATCGTTACACTGAGGACAACAAGAAGATTGCATTTGTCAGAAACGGACAGCTTTGGATGTATGATTACGCAGAGAGTGAGATCACTATGGTTTACAGTTTCTGGATGGATGATTATACAAATGATTCATATACCTATGACAATTATGACATAAATATCATTGACTTCGGGGCGGACGGTAATCTGACATTTGCCGTGTACGGCTATATGAACAGGGGCGACCATGAGGGAAAGCTCGGAGTAGGACTGTACACATTTGACTATGCATCATTTGAGGTTGATGAGCTGTTGTTTGTGGAGTGCAATGTTCCTTATGAGGCTATGAAGAGTGAGACATCACGTCTGACATATTATGATGGCAGCAAGTTCTACTATATGATGGGCGGCAAGGTCAATGCCGTGGATGTCCAGAGCCGAAAACAGTCATATATAGCCGAGAACCTGTCGTCAAGGGACGTAAAGGTTTCCTCAGATATGAGTGTTATGGCTTATGGCGAGAGCGATGATCAGACGCAGAATACGAAAATCACCCTCATGAATATGAAGAGTGGAAAGAGCTATGACATAACTGCAGGTTCAGGCGAGTGCCTTGTGTGCTATGGTTTCAAGGATTCTGATATGGTGTACGGTGTGTCAGCTATAAGTGATGCAAATGTAGACGTGGATTCGGCGTCATTTGAGGGAACGAGATACAGCGAGGAAGCCAGGGATATAATACCTGCATCCAGGCTGTATATTGTAAACAGTGATGGCCAGCAGATAAAAGAATACGCAAAGTCCGGATGCTATCTGATGAAGGTGGATCTGGATACAAATCTTCTGTATCTGACAAGGGGGGAGAAGACCGGATCTGGATTTACAGCGATAAAGGATGACTTCATAACATTTAAAGAGGATGATAATAATCCTACAGTTGGAACGACACATAATTCGTCGATAACAGGTTTTGACAGGCTGTATTTTACGGTTCCGACGGATATTTACCTCAGCTATATACCAACGCTGAATATAACCAGGCAGAAGGTAGACAAGGATGCGGCAGATATGATCATGACCGTTGTCAGAGATAAGGTTACTTATCATGTCTATGATAACCTTGGACTTGCCAAGATATATGATGTGGCCGGAGATGCTATAAATTATGCTATATCAGTATCTGGAATAGTGGTATCCAGCGATGGTGAGGTTATATACAGGCAGACAGAGAGCCAGGAATATAATACCATTGCGGCAGGAATATTCCACCGCAGCACTGGTACGGTAGAGGCATCGCTGCAGGATTGTCTGTACATGGTGCTCAGATATCAGGGTGTACAGGTTGACGAGGATCAGCTCAGTTCCTATGATGATCCTGTGACAGCTCTGAATGAGCTCGGCAAGAGACAGGGAATAGATATAACAGGTCTTTCACTTGACATGGTACTTGGATATGTAAGTGCCGGAATTCCGGTCATCTCCATGATAGATGATGGACGATATGTGCTGGTTGTAAGCTACAATGATGCAGATGTCAGGTACTATGATCCTGTAGAGAATAAAGAGATAGTTGTATCAAGAGATGAGTATACAGACATGATGGTGAAGTGTCACAATGTCCTCTATACTTATGTAGAAGAGTAAAAAAGCAAAAACAAGAGGGGCTGCCTGGGCAGTCCCTCTTGTTTATTAGTTGTAGTATTGAGTTATATCTTAGATACCTCAGGGTATCCTGAATGGTATTAATTACTCCTCTGAGATAGTACCAACTGGACATGAACCAGCGCAAGCACCACATGAGATACACTGTGAACCATCGATAACAAATACGCCGCCATTATCACTGATAGCACCAACTGGACAAGATCCAGCGCATGAACCACAACCGATACATGAATCGCCAATAACGAATGCCATAATTGTTTCCTCCTTATAAAGTAAAAATAATCACAGACTTATTGTAAAACAAAAGTCAATAATTAGCAAGTAATAATAATATTTATCAACAAGGTATATTTTTCAATAAGTGTCAATAACCAAAATAAATTTATAAATGCCAAAAGGGATAGACATTTAAAATGGGGTATAATATAATGTGAATGCTGAGAAGAGATGATTTATCAAGGAGGAATTATATAATGACAACTATCAGTAAGGATATGCTTATAAATGATATTATAGCAGTTGATGCAGGAATTGCAGCTATACTTATGGCAGCAGGAATGCATTGTATAGGCTGTCTTGCAGCAGCAGGAGAGACTCTGGAAGAGGCAGCAGCAGTTCACGGACTTGACGCTGTTGATCTTGAGCTGGAGATCAATGATTACCTTGCAAAAAAGGAGGCTGAGT
Source organism: Coprococcus sp. (assembly GCA_016297325.1). Taxonomy (GTDB): domain Bacteria; phylum Bacillota; class Clostridia; order Lachnospirales; family Lachnospiraceae; genus Coprococcus. Next base: position 49,221 of record JAEDGW010000001.1, read on the forward strand.
AGTATACTTGCTGAATATCAGTATTGTGTACTATAAAGGATGGAGATAGATATGAAGACAGATGGAACTAATCCTCCCGGGCAGGACTCATTTGGACTTATAGATATAAATTGTCATATTCTGCCAGGAGTAGAAGATGGACCGGATAACTTCCGGGAGGCAGCAGAGATGCTCAGGATAGCGTATGACGAAGGCATAAGGACGATAGTGGCAACCCCGCCATATAATAAGAAGAACCCTATACTTGACGGTGACAAACTTGATCGTATAGTGGAGCAGCTTAATGTGGAGGCTGGCAAGATAGATCCGGATTACAGGGTATATCTTGGAAGAGAGATCGAGTACAATGATGAGAATCACCGCAAGATCATATCCGGACAGCTTGACTCCATGGCGGACAGTAAGTATGTGATGATAAGATTTGCATACGATATAGATTTCGAGACGATATCGGAAGCTATAAGAGATATCAACATGGATGGATATATACCTATCGTTGCGAATGTTGAACAGTATGAATGTCTTGACGAGGAAGAGGACAAGGTTGAGGAACTGATACAGCTTGGTGCATATATTCAGATAAGCGCAGCAGCTGTTGTGGGCGATCTTGGACATGATATAAAGAGTTTTGCCAGAAAGCTTCTGAAGGAGGAACTTGTTCATTTTGTAGCGTCAGATGCCCTGGATTCGGAAGATAAAGCACCATATCTCAGAGAGTGTGCTGAGTACATAGAAAGAAAGTACGGCGAAGATTATATGGTTGAGCTGTTCTATACCAATCCAAAGGCTGTTATAGAAAATGATGATATAGATATATAAGACAGTAAAAATAAGAAGGATCCGGATAATTTCGGATCCTTCTTTTGTTATATATTATGCGGTAATTTACAGTGCAGAGAGTGTCTGGATTGCCTCATCTGCCATGATACTGATAAAGTGCTCTTTGAAATGAGCCGGCATAGCATATGTCAGTTTGTGGCTGGTTCCGTACTCCGCAAGGATATTGCATGTTCTCACAAATTCCTGAGTGGTGTTGCTGCTGTTCGTCAGGACGAGATAGTATCTGTTGTCTGCTGGATTCCTGTACAGGTTGTTGTTGCTGAAATAGAATGATGCAACCTGTTTCGATGCACTGATGAGTGTGTCCAGTGAGTCAAATATATACAGAGAACTCATATTCTCAGTGTGGGATTCCGTAGTGTGTGGATCTCCGCCACCTGATGGTGTATTGCTGTTTTCTGGTTGTGAAGCATGTGCTGCAAAATCACTGGCAGATCCGGCGAGTCCTGATATGGTGTTAAATATTCCTTCTATGGCATCACGTACACTCTGAGGTACTGAGCCTGATCCGCTGATCTCTATGTGAGCAACAGGACCATTCTCATCTATATCGTTGTCGTCTATATCATCGTCAAGATCATCAGGTTCAATGTCATCGTCGTCGTCATCTATATCGTATTCACTGGTCTTGGTAAAACGTGAAAAACGTGTATCAAGTTCCTCTGGATCCTCGACCTTGGTCACAATAAGGATCAGGCAGTCAGGTGATACAGGTATAGCTTCGATCATAAGCGGAGTGTCGTCTGCTTCAAAGCCCAATTCTACAGATGCCTGCTGAAGCATATCCTTGAAAAGATCTTTGGCTTTCTGGGAACCATATGCCAGCTCTGAAATCTTGAGCTGCTTCTCTGTCAGATCAGCTTTGTTGAGTGTGCATCTTATCTGATTTTCACTTAATCGTTCAATCTTCAATAGAATCGACCCCCTTTTTTAATAAGTTGATTGTACTAAAATGTGTATTATAGTTTACCACATTTGTCAAGCAAGTAAATAGGATATAGGGAGAAATTATTGGAATTTTCACAATAATTTCATACATTTTTAAGCATTTAACGCAGCCCCTGTATGAGGGTACAGCGCTTAATTATACAGTATGTTAATTTCTGTGAATATTTCGTTAAACATGGCAAAAAGGGGTTGGAAAAACTGCAATATTGGGGTATTGTGAGGATGTGAGCGGAACATACTCAGAGATAATAACTGAGGTGCCTGGGGTTACGGGCTCAATTCTTTATTTTCAACAAATTCTGTCTGATTCTTATCGTTTCAGATGCAATTCCCAGAGATAGTGAATGGATCAGTGCTCACAAATTCTCATAGTACAGTTTATCTATATGGAAGATACGAAAAGCAGGAGTGAACGGATTAATACATCACAACACACCTTTCACATTGCACACCTGTATATGGGAAAATATTTTGACAGGGAGGGATGCCTATAGGTTAATAATTTGCAACAGATGTAGTGTATAGATTATGTTTTAATTATGCACAGGATTACACAACATATCAACAATGCTTAACCTTGGGGCTCCGGCGGCTGTCACCGCGGAGCCCTTTTCGTGTGGTAAGCTGTATGTCTGCTGGTTATCTGGATGCGCTGGAGTTTACCCATTCGGTCACTGCACTGCAGATTGAATCTGCTATATCTGACTGATATCCGTCATTTGTCAGACTGGCGCATTCGTCTGCGTTGCTCAGGAAACCACATTCCACGATGAGGGCGGTGCAGTGATTTTCGGCGAGTACCATATATTCGGAGTTGCCCTTGGCAGACCGGTGGTTGGATGGATCCACGTCTGATATCAGGTGTTCCTGTATGCACTCGGCAAGGGATTTTCCTTCCTTTGATGTGGAATAATAAAATACCTGGGCACCGTGTACATCCGGCGCAGAGTAGCTGTTCTGATGTATGCTGATGAACAGGTCTGCATTTTTCTTGTCTGCTATGTCGATCCTGGTTTTCAGATCTGAGGACTTGCGTCCGCTGCCACTTTGCTTTCCAAGGGCGGAATCGTCGCTTCGTGTCAGATATACACTGAATCCATTTGCGGAAAGGTCGGCTTCCAGTTTTAGGGATATGGCAAGGTTGATGTCCTTTTCTGCTATGCCGTCAGGACTTACTTTCCCCGGGTCGTATCCGCCGTGTCCCGGGTCTATGACGATGACAAATGGTGTTCCTCCGCCGGATATGCCGCCGGAATCTGAGTTTTCAGATGGGTCTGAACCTTCTGTTTTACCGCCATTTGGCGACTCCGACCGGTCAGGCGCATCTGGGGTGTTTGGCGACTGGGTGTTTGTATTGCGGGAAGATGCCTTTTCCCTCGGAACCACGATGCAGAGATAACAGGCTATTGGAGGTATGGCCACTGCAAGGATGATGGCAAATATCAATATGTACAGTTTTAGATTATGGTTCATGGGTGTACCTGGCGAAAATTTGTTTGCTCTATTTATATGCGGAAGGAATGGCGGGATATGCCATGGGAATAGTTTATTTAAATATTTGACAGGGTAACAGTGCTGGGCTAAAATATGGGCGTACAGTAAAGCTGTACGGGAGGTTTACACATAATGAATACAATATTTGCAAAGACTGGTGTGGACGACGATCATATGTACGAGGAGGCATCAAGGATCCTGAAGGCCGGGGGGCTGGTTGCATTTCCAACAGAGACGGTGTATGGCCTTGGCGGCGATGCGCTCAATCCGGATGCGTCGCACAAGATATATGCGGCGAAGGGCAGACCGTCGGACAACCCGCTTATAGTTCACATAGCTGATACAGCCAGCGTGTATGAGCTTGCGAAAGAGGTAAATGACGACACGAAGAAGCTCATGGAAGCGTTCTGGCCGGGCCCGCTCACGATCATATTGAATAAGAAGGACATAGTTCCTCATACCACGACTGGAGGGCTGGGCACAGTTGCGATAAGGATGCCATCACATCCGGCGGCCATGAGACTGATAAAGGAATCAGGAGTATTTATAGCGGCACCAAGTGCCAACCTGTCAGGAAGACCATCGCCTACAACTGCGCAGCATGTACAGCAGGACATGGACGGCAGGATTGATATGATCATAGACGGTGGAGCTGTGGGAATCGGAATAGAGTCAACTATAGTCGATATGACAGGTGACAGGCCTACGATATTGAGGCCAGGTTACATCACACCGGAGATGATAAAGAATATAGTCGGTGATGTGACCATAGATCCGGCGATAACAGGAATGAACAATGCGCTGAGACCTAAGGCACCCGGAATGAAATACACGCACTACGCACCTAAGGGCGAGCTCACCATAGTTGAGGGCAGCTGCGAGGAGGCTGCGGCAAAGATCAGAAGTCTTGTTGCAGAGAAGAAGGCTGAGGGATATAAAACTGCCATTTTATGCGACACGGACAATATGGAATTGTATGATGACGGCGTATGTGAGAATGTATTTGATGCCGGAACGAAGAAGAACGAGATCACGGTATCTGCGGGACTGTACAGTCTGCTCAGAACCTGCGATGATATAGGCGCACAGTATATGTACAGCGAGTCGTTTGAAGAGGGAGACATGGGATATGCCATCATGAACCGTCTGATAAAAGCGGCAGGACACAGGATCATAAAGGTCTGAAACAGGTCTGGTATATCCAGATAAATAAAATACCCCGATAATATAGGGAATCAGGAGGATTAAGAGATGATAGCACTTGGATGTGATCACGGCGGTTATGAGCTTATGCAGGAGGTTATAAAGCACCTCGAGGAGCGTGGGCTTGAGTACAAGAATTTTGGATGTTACAGCACTGAGTCAGTGGATTATCCTGTATATGGACAGGCTGCAGCAAAGGCAGTTGCATCAGGAGAATGCGACAGAGGAATCATCATCTGCGGAACAGGAATCGGAATATCCATCTCCGCAAACAAGATAAAGGGAATAAGAGCTGCCCTGTGCCATGACTGCTTCTCAGCACAGGCCACAAGAGAGCACAACGATGCAAATATGCTGGCGATGGGTGCCAGAGTCATAGGCCCGGGACTTGCCCTGAAGATAGTAGACATCTTCCTCGACACCCCATTCTCAAATGACGAGCGCCACGTAAGAAGAATCGGAATGATTGAGTGATTTTTCGTAAGCGCCTCTCATGCGCATGCTCCATATAAAAAAGAACTCATAACAGTTTGGTCAAGACTGCTATGAGTTCTTTTTTATATGGTATTCGTCATATTATTCAAATAATCTGGCAAAATACCAATTAAAAGGAAGAAAAATGATTAATGGATAAACATAAGTATTATCAACATAGTCACATTGTACATTAACGATGAAAAAATATCAAGGGGGTTGTACAAACTTTACAAAATGTTTATTTACATTACAGCAATATCATTATAAAATAATACTACATGAGTTTTGACATAATAATATAAAGTGATGATCCATTAAAGTGCCTGATATAACAGAGACTTTTGGAAACATGATCTGGGGTTAAAGTTCATAGTAAATATAAGGGAGGAATAATATGCTGCAGGAGACTATGAAGGCTATAACTGATGCGGAATCACAGGCTGACGAGATAGTGAGGAAGGCAAAGGAAGAAGCGGATTACAAGATAGCTGCTGCAAAGAAAGAGGCGGCGGACATGATAGCGGCTGCCGGTGCAAATGCAAAGGATGGCATGAAGAGTGCTGAGGCTGAACAGAAAGCGGAGGAGGACAAGCTGACTGTAAAGGCCATCGATCTGGCAACTGCAGAGGCTGGGCGCCTCAAGGATAGAGCTGCGCAGCAGGAGAAAGCTGCCATCGACATGATCATTGCTGAGCTGACCAGGCAGGCGTGACTGCAAAACAAAATTCAAGAAAGGGGGTAGACATATGGCGGTACTTCCTATGAAGAAGATCACGATCTGTGCCATGAAGCGTGAGAGAAAGGCGATACTCGAAAAGCTGCAGGCTCTGGGCATGGTGGAGATCGAGACGGGAAGTCAGGAGACAGATGACTTTAAGAAGATGAATACGAATGCCCAGCGTGCCAAGTATGAGAAACGTGTGCAGAACACGGACGAGGCACTGGAGATACTCGACAGGTATGTCCCGGAAAAGACATCGCTGTTTTCCAGTCTTGAAGGAAGACGGGAAGTAGACGAGGATGACATCCGGCACATAATCGACAACAGACTGGAGTATAACCGCAAGGTAAAGAAGATACTGGAGATGAACAAAGACATCGCCAGCTGTGAAGCGGGCATAGTGAAATGTCAGATCGCCATAGAAGGACTTGCTCCATGGATGAACATGGACATTCCGATAAATACCACTGATACAGAAAAGACGGAGGTACTCATAGGAACCATGCCTCCGGGACATACGGAGACATCGGTGGAACTTCTCATACAGGAAAAAGATCCTGAACTAAAAGCATTTACAGTGAATGTGATTGGATCGGACAAAGATCAGACCTGTATGGTGGTCATTGCATTAAAGACGATATCGGGGGAAGTGGAGGAGATATTAAGATCCCATGGATTTACGAAGATATCGTATTTCTCGAGAAGGACTCCGGCCGATAAGGCAGAGAAATACAGGGAGGATATACGGGAATTTGAACAGTGGATAGAGGACAAGAAGAATGCCCTCACGGAGCTGGCAGAAGACAGAGGAAAGCTGAAAGAGCTTGCCGATTATTACAGGATCCGTTCTGACAAATATCAGGTTCTCGGAAGTCTGCTTCAGTCGAAGAGCACATTTGTCATATCGGGTTATGTGCTGGCGAGAGATGCGGATAAGGTAGTACAGATACTGAACGATGAATTCAGCGTCATGACAGATATAAGTGATGTACCGGATGATGAGACGGCACCTGTACAGCTGCAGAATCCAAAGATGTTTGCATCTGCTGAGGGGGTTCTGGAATCATTTGGACTTCCAGGCAAAGGAGAGATGGATCCGACCACCCCGATGGCGATATTCTATATATTCCTGTTTGGATTGATGCTGTCGGATGCGGCATATGGACTCATCATATTCCTGGCATGCTTTATTTTGATAAAGAAATTTCCGAAGATGGACAGTGCACTTCAGAAATCACTGAGGCTGTTCATGTACTGTGGTATATCAACACTTGTATGGGGCATATTATTTGGCGGTTTCTTCGGAGACCTGATAACAGTAGTGTCCAGGACGTTTTTCCATCATGAGGTGACATTTGAGCCGGTGTGGTTTGCGCCACTTGACAATCCGATGAAGCTGCTTCTTTATTCACTGCTGTTTGGATTGATACACCTGTTTGGAGGACTGGCCTTAAAGGGATATATGTGCCTGAAAAAGAAAGATGTGAAAGCATTCATATGTGATGTGCTTTCGTGGTTCATGCTCATAACAGGGCTTGTGCTCATGCTCATGCCGACAGAGCTTTTTGCATCGATTGCGCAGATGCAGTTCAATTTCCCGGACTGGCTGAAGAATACAAGCTACGGTCTGGCGATAGCGGGAGCCGCGATCATAGTGCTCATGTCTGGAAGAGACCACAGGAATCCGGTGCTCAGACTTGCACTTGGTCTGTATGACATATATAACCTGACGGGATGGCTGTCAGATCTGCTGTCATACTCAAGACTTCTGGCACTTGGCCTTGCCACAGGAGTAATCGCACAGGTTATAAATCAGATGGGAAGCATGGCAGGCGACGGAGTATTTGGAGCGATAGTGTTCATACTCGTATTCATAGTTGGACATTTGTTCAACCTGGCTATAAACATGCTCGGTGCATACGTGCATACATGCCGTCTGCAGTATGTAGAGTTCTTCGGCAAATTCTATGAAGGCGGTGGCAATCCATTCAAACCGTTCAGGGAGAACACAAAGTACGTGGACATTGTAAATGGCACTGAAGCACAGAAATAAAGAGATTATTTAGGAGGAGAAAATATTATGACAATGGGAACAGTTTTGGCATTAGTGGGAGCTGCGCTGGCAGTTATACTTGCAGGCATGGGATCTGCATATGGAGTAGGAGTTGCAGGACAGGCGGCAGCAGGAGTAGTAAGTGAAGATCCAAGCAAATTCGCAAAGGTGCTTATCATCCAGCTTCTTCCGGGTACACAGGGTATCTACGGACTTCTGGTTGGATTCATCGCACTTTCAAATATTGGAATACTTTCAGGAACACCAAAGGAGCTCACAGTGGCCCAGGGACTTATGATGCTCGCAGCATGTCTGCCTATAGCAGTCGTTGGTCTTGTATCAGCAATGCATCAGGGCAAGACAGCAGTTGCAGCAGTTGGAATCGTAGTAAAGAAGCCGGATCAGTTTGGTAAGGCAATGCTTTTTCCAGCCATGGTTGAGACATACGCCATCCTTGCACTTCTGGTGTCAATACTTGCTGTAAATGGAATCAAGTTGTAATTTTTCGTAAGGAGGATGTACTTAATGACAGGATTGGAAACGATCGTAGAACAGATTCTCCAGGAAGCCAGACAGAATGCAGAAGAGATAAGTGACAAGGCCGATAGAAATGTTGATTCCATCATTGCAAATGCAAAGAAGACTGTAGACAAGATGAATGCAGAGTCAGCGGAAAAACTTGCTCAGGCAGAGAAAGCCGGGGCGTTCAGGGCGAAGTCGTCATCTGAGTTAAAAAAGAGACAGGCGGTGCTTCGTGCAAAGCAGGCTATCATAAATGATATGCTTGATAAAGCTTATGCTCAGATGGTCAGCCTTCCTGATGAAGAATATTTTGGGATAATTTTGAAATGCCTTGAAAATTCAGTTCAGAAAAAGAAAGGAACTATGATATTCTCGGCCAGAGACAGAAAGAGGCTTACGCCGGATGTGGAGGCTGAGATCGGCAGGATCGCCACAGCACATGGCGGTTCACTCGATATATCAGACGAATGCTGTGACATCGAGGGAGGATTTATACTTTCCTACGGCGGAATAGAAGAGAATTGTTCATTTAAGGCATTATTTGATGCAAATAAGGAGAGCCTGGCAGATAAGGTGAATCATTTCTTATTTGCCGACAGCGAATAGTTGGAGGTAGGCAGATGGCAGACAAATATATATACGCAGTTGCCAGAGTCAGGGCTCTTGAGATGTCCCTGTTTTCACAGGCGACCATAGAGCAGCTGATAGCCATGGACACCTACAAGAAGGCTGTTCAGTTTATCAGAGAAAAAGGCTGGGGCGACAGCGATTCCTCCAAACTGGATGAGGATGAGATATTGAATGCTGAGACGGAGAAGACCTGGGCGGCGGTGTCAGAGATGGTTGACGACATGTCTGTATTTGACGTGATAAGGATGCCGGATCTGTTCCACAATCTCAAAGCAGCCATAAAGACAGTGGTTGCGGGAGACACACCGGCAAAAGTATTCTTCGACAATGCACAGATAAATGGCGAGCAGATGCTGGCGATAGTCAGGGATAAAGCGTGGGACAGACTGCCTGAGTACATGAGAGAGTGTGCGGTATTGGCGTGGGAGACCATGGTTCATGCCGGCGATGGTCAGATGTGTGATGCCATTATAGACAGAGGAACGCTTAAAGCCATAAAGGCGGCAGCGAAAAAGGCAAATGATCCTCTTCTCAGAGACTATGCGGAGACTACGGTGGCTGTGGCCGACATCAAGATTGCTGTCAGGGCGATGAAGACCGGAAAAAACATGGATTTTATGAAGCGAGCCATGGCGGAGTGCGACACGATCGATGTGAGCAGACTTTCTGCAGCGGCTGTGTCCGGTATGGAGGAGATACAGAGATATCTTGCTGATACACAGTATGCTGAGGGGGCAGAGGCACTTGCGTCTTCTGCATCAGCATTTGAGAGATGGTGTGACAACAGGATCATAGAGACCATAAAGCCTCAGAAATATAACCCATTTACCGTGGGACCTATAGTTGCGTATATTCTGGCAAGGCTTAACGAGATAAAGACGGTCAGGATCATATTGACGTGCAAACTGAATCAGCTCCCGGAGGATGCGATCAGGGAAAGGGTAAGGGAGATGTATGTATAAGATAGCTGTGATGGGTGATTATGACAGCATATACGGATTTGCAACCCTGGGCCTGGACACATTTCCTGTGAAGAATCCGGACTATGCGGCAGCACAGTTAAAGAGGCTGGCTGAGGAAGATTATGCGGTCATATATATGACAGAAGCTCTGGCGGAAGAGCTTTCAAAGGAGATAGATAAATACAGAGAGAATCTGAAACCGGCGATCATATTGATCCCGGGAATATCAGGCAATACAGGAGCTGGAATAGCGGGGGTAAAGAAATCCGTTGAGCAGGCTGTAGGCTCAGATATACTCTTTAATGAAGAGCAGTAGAGAGATTATGAAGCGGATATGGGTGAGAGCAAAGTATAGGATTCGCAATCGCCTATGGAGCAAGAGATAGAAGGGAGCGTGAGCTGTTAAGTGGCTACAGGAAAGATTAAGAAGGTCGCCGGACCACTGGTCATCGCTGAGGGCATGCGTGATGCAAATATGTACGACGTTGTGCGTGTAAGTGAGAGCAGACTTATCGGCGAGATCATAGAGATGCACGGAGATCAGGCATCAGTTCAGGTATACGAGGAGACGTCAGGACTTGCACCGGGAGCACCGGTAGAGTCAACGGGAATGCCTCTGTCAGTTGAGCTGGGACCGGGACTTATAAGCAGTATATATGATGGAATCCAGAGACCTCTGGACGATATCATGAAGATATGTGGCAATAACCTCAAGCGAGGAGTTGAAGTTCCATCGCTGAAGAGAGATATCAAATGGACATTTGTGCCGACTGCAAAGGTGGGCGATCAGGTGTCGGCCGGCGATGTCATCGGAACCGTTCAGGAGACGGTGGTTGTCACACAGAAGATCATGGTGCCTTACGGCGTGACAGGAACGATCAAGGAGATAAAAGCAGGAGACTTCACAGTCGAGGAGACTGTGTGTGTGGTTGAGACAGACAAGGGAGACAGAGAACTGACACTTATGCAGAAGTGGCCGGTTCGAAAGGGGCGTCCATACAAGGAGAAGATACCACCGGTCATGCCACTTATCACAGGACAGAGAGTTGTAGATACATTTTTCCCTATCGCAAAGGGCGGTGTGGCTGCGGTTCCCGGACCTTTCGGAAGTGGCAAGACAGTCATCCAGCATCAGCTTGCAAAATGGGCTGAGGCGGATATAGTTGTCTACATCGGATGCGGAGAGCGTGGAAATGAGATGACGGATGTTCTGAACGAGTTCCCAGAGCTGAAGGATCCGAAGACGGGACATTCACTTATGCAGAGAACAGTCCTCATAGCCAACACATCGGATATGCCGGTTGCGGCCAGAGAGGCTTCCATATATACAGGTATAACTATTGCTGAGTATTTCCGTGATATGGGTTACTCGGTGGCACTCATGGCGGATTCCACATCGCGTTGGGCTGAGGCGCTCAGAGAGATGTCAGGACGTCTGCAGGAGATGCCTGGTGAGGAGGGTTACCCTGCTTACCTCGGTTCGAGACTTGCACAGTTCTACGAGAGAGCCGGAATGGTTAAGACTCTCGGCAGTGAGGGAAGAACCGGAGCACTGTCAGTTATCGGTGCGGTTTCACCTCCTGGTGGAGATATTTCAGAGCCGGTTTCACAGGCTACACTTCGAATTGTCAAGGTGTTCTGGGGACTGGATTCATCGCTTGCGTACAAGAGACATTTCCCTGCCATCAACTGGCTGACCTCATACTCTCTGTATGTGGACAACATGGGCAAATGGTTCGAGGAAAATGTAAATGAAAAGTTCATGGTTGACAGACAGAAGATGATGACCCTGCTTCAGGAGGAGGCAGAGCTTGATGAGATCGTTAAGATGGTAGGTATGGATGCCCTTTCAGCGGGAGACCGTCTGAAGATGGAAGCCGCCAGATCTATCAGAGAGGATTTCCTTCACCAGAACTCATTCCATGATGTGGACACATACACACCGCTTCACAAGCAGTTCCTGATGATGGAGCTCATCATGGCGTTCTATGAGGAGTCGGCGCAGGCCCTTGCCGGTGGAGCAAGCATAAGAAATATTCTGAACATGCCGATCAGAGAAAAGATCGGACGATTCAAATATGTGCTTCCTGAGAATGTGGATGAAGAGTACGATAAGATATCCAAGGAGCTTGGCAAAGAGCTTCAGGAAGCTATAGAGAAGGAGGACTAAGACTATGCCAAAGGAATATAGAACTATACAGGAAGTTGCGGGTCCTCTGATGCTGGTGCACGGAGTTGAGAATGTGGCTTATGATGAGCTGGGGGAGATCGAGCTGGCGGACGGCGAGATCAGAAGATGCAAAGTTCTTGAGATAAATGGTGAGGATGCACTGGTTCAGCTCTTTGAGAACTCGACAGGTATCAACCTTTCAAACAGTAAGGTAAGATTCCTTGGAAGAAGTATGGAGCTCGGCGTATCAGAAGATATGCTTGGCCGAGTATTTGACGGACTTGGAAGACCTATAGACGGCGGCCCTGAGATCCTTCCTGATGAGAGAAGAGATATCAACGGATTGCCAATGAATCCGGCTGCTAGAAACTATCCGTCTGAGTTCATTCAGACAGGTATATCTGCGATAGATGGACTGAACACACTGGTTAGAGGACAGAAGCTGCCTATATTCTCGGCTTCAGGACTTCCACACAGCCAGCTGGCAGCCCAGATCGCAAGACAGGCGAAGGTGCGCGGAACAGATGAGCCATTTGCCGTTGTATTTGCAGCCATGGGTATCACATTTGAGGAGGCAAACTTCTTCACAGAGAGTTTCAAGGAGACAGGAGCTATAGACAGAACAGTTCTCTTCATCAACCTGGCAAATGATCCTGCGGTTGAGCGTATCGCCACACCTAGAATGGCACTTACAGCCGCTGAGTATCTTGCATTTGAGAAGAACATGCACGTTCTGGTAATCCTCACGGATATCACGAACTATGCGGATGCACTTCGTGAGGTATCGGCTGCAAGAAAAGAGGTTCCGGGACGTCGTGGTTATCCTGGATACATGTACACTGACCTGGCAACTCTGTATGAGAGAGCCGGAAGACAGAAGGGCAAGAACGGAAGTATCACCATGATACCTATCCTGACCATGCCGGAGGATGACAAGACGCATCCTATCCCTGACCTTACGGGATATATCACAGAGGGACAGATCATTCTCTCAAGAGAGCTGTACAGAAAGGGAATCACACCGCCTATCGATGTACTTCCATCGCTGTCCAGACTTAAAGACAAGGGAACAGGTGAAGGCAAGACCAGAGGAGATCACGCCAGCACCATGAACCAGTTATTTGCGGCTTATTCAAGAGGAAAGGATGCCAAGGAGCTCATGACTATCCTGGGTGAATCGGCACTTTCAGATATAGATATCATATATGCAAAGTTTGCAGAGGCATTTGAGAAGGAGTACGTATCCCAGGGATACGGCACCGACAGAAGCATCGAGGAGACACTGGCCATCGGCTGGAAGCTTCTCTCCATTCTTCCTAGAGCCGAGCTGAAACGTATCGACGACAAGTGGCTTGACATGTATTACGGAAAGTAGTAGGTGTGGGCAATTTCGAAAGATATAGGTGGTGTTCGTCCCCATTGCGGCATATATTGCCAACCGGGGGTCGCTTCCGCTTATTTCGGTCTGCAGCGGTATATGCAATAGAGAGGGACCCACGAAGTGGGAGAGTTGGCTGTTGCTGGTAATCGAAGATTACCTAAGGACCGGCGACCTCAAATTCCCCCTATTGGCAATATATGCCGCAATGGGGTCGCAATTCAGTGTATGACATTCGAAATTGCCATATACACTTTGACTTTATGATACATGTCAAGCAGCTGGAAAATATATTTGGAAGAAAGGAGAAGATAGATGGCTAATGTGGTTGTCAATCCTACACGTATGGAGCTGACAAGGCTTAAGAAGAAGCTGGTCACGGCGTCCAGAGGCCATAAGCTCCTGAAGGATAAAAGAGATGAGCTGATGAGACAGTTCCTCGACATGGCAAGAGAGAATATGGAACTGAGAAAGAAGGTTGAGGCTGGCATAAAGGCTGCCAACACCAACTTTGTAATAGCGAAGGTGGGCATGAATGAGCAGACATTGAGTACGGCGCTCATGGCCCCGAAACAGGAGGTGCGAATCGCCCTTAGCGACAGGAATGTAATGAGTGTTGACATTCCGGTGTACGACTACAAGACGAAGAGCGCAGATACAAATGACATCTATTCATATGGATTTGCATTTACATCCGGGGAGCTGGACGACGCAGTGAGGTCCCTCTCGGATATACTTCCTGATATGCTGAGACTGGCGGAGGTTGAGAAGTCCTGCCAGATGCTTGCAGCGGAGATAGAGAAGACCCGCCGACGCGTAAATGCTCTTGAGCATGTCATCATCCCGGAGACGCGGGAGGGTATAAAGTATATAAGTATGAAGCTTGATGAGAATGAGCGAAGCACCCAGGTCAGACTTATGAAGGTAAAGGACATGATGCTTGAGGAAGCTCATCACTACAAAGAGCACCAGTTTGAGAATGCGCAGTAGTGAATGTGAATTGACAGTTTGCGTACGAAACTGCGTAGTGGCAAATGTGTACTGACAGTTTGTATAAGAAGTTGCGTAGTGGCAAGTCTATATTGACAGTTTGTATGAGAATTGCGCAGTGGCAAGTATGAATTGACAATTTACATTGAGAAATTGTATAAGAAATTGCGCTGGCTGGATTTTAGTATCCGAGTTGTAAAAATTAAGCTGAATGAGGTTAAATAGGAAACGAGCAGATGCTGATGTAAGAACAATACTGGCATCTGCTCATAGCCTATGTGAGAAAAGCATACAAATTTTTCGCTAAATGGCGTAAATTATGAAAAAAGATCACAAAGTTGAAGAGCTTTGTGATCTTTTTGCTTTTTATGTCTCAAAAAGAGAAAACTTTATAGCTTTTTCTCGAAAAATCCTGAAAAATATAAAAACACTGCGTTATAACTATGACCAAGACAGAAAGTTGACGGAATTTATGCTCAACAAGCCGCCTTGCTGAGCAGCAGCTTCTTGTGTTTCACTAGCCAATCTACTGAGTAACAGCGTCTGTATTTCACAGTTTACAGGTTGCTCTGCTGAATAACAACTTCTATGCTTCACTGGCCATCCTACTAGGTAATAACTTCTGTCTTATACAGGCCGCTCTGCTGAATAACAGTGTATGTGTTCACAGTTTACAGGCCGCTCTGCTGAATAACAACTTCTATGCTTTACTAGACATCCGATTGGGCAATAACTTCTGTATTTTACAAGCCAACTTACCGAGTAACGGCTTCTGTATTTCCCAAGCATATTCACTACCTGTCGGATATGAGATAGGTTGACAGCACGTGGTACAGCATCGACGGGTCAATAGGCTTGGACAGAAGGTTAAAGAAAATCTGGTTAAATCGAAGCTTGTCTGCCTTTATGCACTCCGGATCTCCGTCCATTTTGAATATGAAATTGATGCCTTTTGCGTCCATGAGTGGTTTGATAACCGTTGATATAGAATTTGAAAAATCTTCTTTGGTAAAGACATCATCCTTGAGCTTCAGATCGCCATTTTCAATCTTGCTCATATCCAGAATATCATTGATGAGACCCAGAAGGAAGTCGCTGGCGCTTTCGATATTGTACAGATATTCCTTTATAACGTTTATATTGTTTTCATCCTTTGCGAGATGGGTAAGTCCGATTATGGCATTCATAGGTGTACGGATATCGTGACTCATACGTGACAGGAATTCCGTCTTGGCGTGGGTGGCAGACTCAGCCTTGTCCAGTGCCTCCTGAAGCTCTTCGTTCTGAGTCTGGATCTGGTTATACAGGGCGTTGCGCCGCTGTTCCTCGATAGTCACATCACACAGTATGTAGACGATCGCATAGCTGGAATTGATGATCAGCCAACCTGGATGTGCGAGCTGAACCCATATGAACACTGCGGTTATCACGAAGAATACGACCATGAGATAGGCGTTTGCAGCAGGCTTGATTATCTTGCGGTTGATCATAACTAGAACATAGCCGAGTGCAGAATAGAACATGATAGCTCCGACGCCGACAGGCATGAACAGAATTCCTCTGGTATATTCCATGTCTGGAGAGAGCTTGAAGAAAAGTCCGGTAAATGGGTTTGTGGCAGCGAGCAGTGCATATAGAATGTAGGGGAGCATCAGCAAAGCGTGTTTCCTCTGAAAGCTTGAACCCTGAGCCCCCTGATGGATGAGAACGTAGGCGTAAGACACCCATACTGCAGCGAGCAGTGGCATGCTCATGACATATAAAGTCATGAGTATCTGATATACCCACCAGTTGGTGGCACTGTTCATCGCTAGCGAAGCAAAAATGTCTATGAGATTTGTTGCTATGCTGAATACGAGAACCAGGTAGAATGATTTCCCCTGAAAATCATACCGTTCATTCTTCTGATTCTTTCTATATAGATGATTTTTGATAAGCATTATGACAAATACTGCCAATGCAAATACGTCCGTTTCTACGTGCCACATATAAAAATCCCCCTGTCTTTTGAACACCAGCCCTATGTTAATAATCCCCAATATGATATTATTAAGTATAACATAGAGAAATGGAAATGTGCTTAAAAGAATAAATAAATTGCAGGTTATTCAAAGGAAAATTTAAGGGGGAAATGTATTGGGATACAGACAGATAAAATAAAAAATGTGCCTGAACAGACTGTAGAAGAGGTTAAGGCGGTGCGTTGAATGTGATCAGTGATATATTTGACGTGCTGGGAAGGATAGCATTTCCGATATTCATATTCCTTCTGGTGGAGGGATATTTTCACACACGAAACAAATGGAAGTATCTAGGTACATTGCTCATATTTGGTGTGATATCAGAGGTGCCATTTGACATGTTCTCAAGTGGCGTGTTCTTTGAGTGGGATGCAAATAATATCATGTTCACGCTGGCGCTGGTGCTTGTGATGATATGGATCATTGATGTGCTGAGGGAAAAGATGGAGAAGCTTCCTAAGACGGTATGGTTTATAGTGACGATTCCGATAGTAGCTGTCATGTGCTTCATATCTATGAATCTTGCGGTTGATTATGAATTCCATGCCATACTCATTGGATATTTCCTGTATATATTCCATGAAAAGCTTGTGGTTGCGGTGCCGTTCTGTTTCCTGGCGATGTACAAGGAGCCGTGGGCTCTGCTGGGATTTGGTCTTACTCTTACATATAATGGCAAGCGGGGCAGGCAGAATAAGGTCGTGAACTACATGTTCTATCCGGTGCATATGCTGATACTCGGTATCATAAGGATGTATCTTGGATTGTAGAGGAATAGCAACGAGCAAGAGTGGATGCCGGAGAGATTGTACGATAAATGCCATCAAGTTGTAGAAAAATAGTGACGAGTGATGATGCTGACCGCCATAATTTATTTATGTATAGGAGGAGAGTTGTAATATTATGGAAATCGAAGAAGAATTACTGACAAAGATATATGACCTCAGACACAGACTTCACAACATTCCTGAGGCTTCAATGCATGAGACGCAGACGAAGGCTATGCTCATGTCATTTCTGAGGGAGAATACCAATCTTGAAGTCGTGGATAGAGGCGAATGGTTTTATGCGGTATTGAAATGTTCTGATGACAGAATGGGGGACGAAAATAATGACAGTGATGAGCAGCGTAGACAGATAGCTGAGAAATCTGCGAATAGATTTCCGATCGCGTTCAGGGCAGACGTGGATGCGGTGTGTGGCCAGGATGGAAAGCCAGGACATTACTGCGGTCATGATGGACACAGCAGTATATTGTGCGGAACGGCAGTTTTGCTGTCTCGAATGGCGGCGCTTAATAGGGATGTCTATTTTATTTTTCAGCCAGGCGAGGAGATCGGTGCTGGGGCAAAGCTGTGCCGTGAGCTCATAGCGGGGAAGAATATAGGTGAGGTCTATGGACTTCACAATATACCGGGATATCCGAGAAATCATGTGCTGACGATAGATGGAACATTTGCATGTGCATCGACGGGGCTAGAGATACATATGACGGGGGCTGCCAGCCATGCGGCATATCCAGAGGCGGGGAAGAATCCGGGACCTGCTCTTGCCAGGCTGTTGCTTGAGGTAGAGAAGCTTACGGAGGAGTACAACCGCAGCAAGGGATTTGTCAGGATGACACTCATTGGAATGGATGTTGGAAGTGCCAATTATGGTGTGGCGGCATCCGAGGGAACGCTTCGCATGACGGTGAGAGCCGAGAAGGAAAAGGTATTTGCCGCATATGTGGACGAGATAAAGAAACTTGCGCAGAATATGGCGTACGATGGAGAATTTGAACTTGAGATACAGGAGATAGAGAGATTCCCGGCTACTGAGAATCACGCTAAAAATGTGGATAAGCTGAGAAAATGTGCGGCTGATCAGAATATTGTGATCACAGAACTTGCTGAGCCTATGAGATGGTCGGAGGACTTTGGATATTATCTGCAGGCGACAAATGGAGCATTTTTCGGTGTGGGTGATGGTGAGGATCATGCCCAGCTCCACACGGCGGGATTCGAGTTCCCGGATGAGATCATAGAGACGGCTATTAAGATGTTTGTTGGGCTGGCGCTGATGTAGTTCATGTAAGAGGCAATAAATATTTAATGGTAAGAAATTGGTTTGGTGTTTAAGGATTGACTTGATGTTAAAAAATTGACTTGATGTTAAAAAAATGACTTGGTGTTTAAGAATTGATTTGGTGTTTAAGAATTGATTTGGTGTTCAAAATTGATTTGATGTTCAAAAACGGGGGGAAGTCGTATGAAGATACAATATGACAGGCACATAATGCGTATGCTTATAATTGCTGCGGTGGTGGTATCAGTTCCTACATGCGTGGGGATGATCTGCGGTGTATTTTTTGATGATATGGTCAGTACATTTGGCGATGTTATGGTGGTGACAAGCGTTATTACATTTTGCCCTATGGCTGGTTTGGTATCCGTGATTTTTGATATGGCTATGTTTTCTGCGGCTGGTTATATTGCCGGAGCGCAGGCATAAGCGAATGTTAAGAAAGTTGAGAGTGTGCGATGCGGGGATGCTGATATCAGCGGCGGCACACAGGATAATCGTGATGGAACATATCGGTCAAAAGAGTTAGACACGGACAACATGGGTATAGATTTTCGTATGAAAAACTGAAAGAAATTTTCAGATAATTTTTAGAAAACTTCTGCCGGACAAAGGCATAAAAAGCATCTCTTAGAACAGACTAATAACAGAGTGATAATAGGGATGTGTTTTGGGAGGTTCGACATGACAAAAGCGGCGAAGATATATCTGGTGGTTCTTATATGGGTGTCCGCATTGGTGCAGCTTGTGGTTCTCATGGTTTAGAGACTGTTAATGGGGATTAGCTGGTTCTGTGTCTTAGCAAGTCTTGTGTGGGGCAGTTATTTTGCTGGAATATCATGGAATTTATTATGATAAAAGGTAACTTGATGTTTTTATAAAATGAATATTTTTTTGGGATTAGTGCATAAAATTTTATCTTTTTTCAATATATTTGCATTAAAGATACAAGGATTTGTAAATTTGTATTTTTTAAGTGGGAAAAAATTGAAAAGATACAAATTTATGCACTTTTATTATTTTTTTGTCCACTAGAGAAAAACGAGCTGTTATCTGGATGGGGGAGGGGGGAAAGCAAGCTTAAAGCCCCCGTGGCTTTTACACCAAATATACTGAGTCACAATAATAATATACTGAGTCTGCCTTAAAAAAACTAAAATAACTTAAAAAACAAATTTTTTAGCTTGGGTAAACTTGACACTTGTCACGCAGTTACAATAAACTCGAAGTATTATGGGGTATGTGGAATGGTTCAACAGAATGAACCTTGGAGTTGACAAAACGTGTGAGTGTAAAGGAGGATGACGGACGATTATGAGGAAAAGCTGCTTTGCAGCATTGCCTTTAAGGCTGTGGGCGTGTGTATGGCGGCGTGGAGTATATTAACAAATAACAGTAAATCACGGGAGATAAGAAATGGTAGCAATAGTAATAATTATAATGGTTCTGATAGTGGCGGCTATAGTTGTAGTTCAGTCATTTGTCAACAAGGGAGTTTACAGGGCAAAGCAGACGGTGCTTGGTGGTGCAGGACTTGATCATCAGTCGACATGTGACAAGGTGGTAAGCGGCCCACTTCACAGCAAGGGACTGGCACAGATGCAGGCAGACAATCCTTATGCATCAGCGGAAATGGTTGAGAGCAGATTTGCATATGTGGTAAATGCGGTTATGACCGGAACACCTGTTGCCGGAGTTCCATCGAATATGATCGATAAGGTTAGAAGCAATGGCAAGTTCAGCCATCTTAAGAATGGTACATATACAAAGACGGGAATCATCAATTACCGCCAGGGCGCTGTGTATGCACAGTCAGTATTTATAGAGGGTACAGATCAGTGGATCCTGTACATAAGAGGAAACTTTGATCAGGCTGGAAACCTGACAGTTACACAGCTTCAGATATCAAAGGGAATCCAGGGCGGTTTCTAAGGTAAATACA
This sequence comes from Coprococcus sp., assembly GCA_016297325.1. Taxonomy (GTDB): domain Bacteria; phylum Bacillota; class Clostridia; order Lachnospirales; family Lachnospiraceae; genus Coprococcus. The sequence goes on from JAEDGW010000001.1 coordinate 69,636, forward strand.
TCGTAAAAATATTGTAATTTTTAGAATTTATCTACTACAATTTAATGAAAAAATATATCATTACAAATGATTATGTGTTAGAATAAATCGACTTTGTGTCAGACTGCGAAAGGCAGCGGGAAGTATCCCGGGAAATCTGACTGCAAGGTCGATTTTTCTGCATAAAAAGTCAGAAGAATATTTGACGGTTATTCAATAATACTATTGAAATAATCTTCATGGATTTCGGGAAAAATAGGAAGTCTGTTAGCTATTTTACCCTGAAAGCCCTGCAGCAAAATGTATCTCGACATGGCGAGGCGGGCGGACGGGGCTACTAACCGTGATCCATGCCATCACCCGGTATCATAAAGGGGTTTTTTCTTAACATGTTTTTGATTCCCCGACAGTATGAGGGCAAGATAAAGTTGGCCTCATGCAAGGAGAGCTATCAGATAGGCTCTTCGTTATTTGCTCCCCGGAATGATGAGATCTACAGCAGTGATACATGGAGCATGATCTGGAGTGTCTGCAGACAGCGGGGCGATCGCCCTCCGGCTGTCCATTTGGAATGGCAGATGGTCCGCATGCTTTGTTGGGGCACTGTAAGTAAGTGGCATAGATATGCTGCGATACTTTAGGAGGAAATAAATGGAAAAAAACAACAATAATTCCAATAACACGAACAGCATCGAAAACATTATCGAGCTGAAAAACATTGTCAAGACGTATGACAATGGATTCACAGCAGTTGACGGCTTCAACCTTGAGGTGAAGAGAGGTGAGTTCGTCACATTCTTAGGCCCTTCAGGCTGCGGAAAAACCACGACACTTAGAATGATAGCAGGATTCGAGATTCCTACTTCAGGAGAGATATTACTGAATGGACAGGATATCAGTAAGCTTCCACCGAACAAGAGACCTATTAACACGGTCTTTCAGAGGTATGCACTGTTTCCACATCTGAATATCTTTGACAACATAGCATTTGGCCTCAAGCTCAAGAAGCTTCCTAAGGCAGAAATCGTGAAGAAGGTCAAGAAAGTTCTTGAGATGGTCGATCTTGAGGGCTTTGAGGACAGAAAAGTCGCCACGCTTTCGGGTGGACAGCAGCAGAGAATAGCTATAGCAAGGGCGCTTGTCAATGAGCCGGAGATACTTCTTCTGGATGAGCCGCTGGGAGCACTGGATCTCAAGATGAGAAAAGAGATGCAGATAGAGCTTAAGGGCATGCATGACAGGCTGGGAATCACGTTTATCTATGTAACACACGATCAGGAGGAAGCACTCACCATGTCAGACAAGATAGTTGTCATGAGCGAGGGTGAGATACAGCAGATAGGAACTCCTGAAGATATATATAATGAGCCAAAGAACGCATTTGTTGCGGATTTCATAGGCGAGAGTAACATCTTCAACGGAATCATGACGGGCAAGTTAAAGGTAAGATTCTGTGGTGCAGAATTTGTCTGTCTGGATGACGTGGAGATTGGAACGAAGGTGGATGCCGTAGTAAGGCCGGAGGATGTGATAATCACCACACCTGAACAGGGCGTTATAAAGGGCGTTGTGACCTCCGTAGTATTTAAGGGCGTTCACTATGAGATCACCGTTGAGTCCGGAAGGAATGAGATAGTTATTCAGACCACAAAGTACGCCAAGGTTGGAGACAAGGTTGGCCTCAATGTTGAACCTGATGGAATACACATCATGGTATCGGAGACTGCAATCAACAAGATTGAGAGCTCAGTCAATAGAAATTATGCCCTCGGCGTATTTGACGGTAAGGTATCATGCGACCTCACGGAGATCGTTCCGGGTTCAGCCATGAAGGATGGCGTGCTGGTGGATGCAAATGGTGAGGCGATAGACCGTGAGAAGATCAAGGTAATAGTATCTATACTTCCAGAGGATATCGACATGAGTGATGACGAGGAAGCTGGTATAATCTGCGGACATATCATCAATCTTATATATAAGGGAGACCACTACAGCTATGTGGTGAGAACTGACAATGAGGAGGACTTTATCGTGGATGACGAGTACCTGTGGAACATGGAGGACAGAGTCAGCCTGATAATTCCAGAGGACAAGATGAAGTTTTCACTTAAGAGATAGATGTGTCAAGTTTTCTCTGAAAACTTGACATGTAGCGTCAGCCCCTCGCCGAAGGCGACTTTTAATGGGCTGATGTTCAAGAAATGATGTGTCAAGTTTTCTCTGAAAACTTGACATGTAGCGTCAGCCCCTCGCCGAAG
>JAEDGW010000124.1 GCA_016297325.1 Coprococcus sp.
AACCATGTACGCAATTATAGCAACAGGCGGTAAGCAGTACAAGGTAGCTGAAGGAGACGTAATCAAAGTTGAGAAGCTCGCAGCAGAGGCTGGAAGCGAAGTAACATTTGATGATGTTATCTTAGTAAGCACTGATTCAGACGTTAAGTGTGGAGATGCAGTTGCTAATGCATCTGTAACAGCATCAGTAGTTGGTGAAGGCAAGTCTAAGAAAGTTATTGTTTACAAGTACAAGAGAAAGACTGGCTATCACAAGAAGAATGGTCACAGACAGTCATATACTAAGGTTGAGATCAAGAAGATCAACGCTTAATTTCAGACTGTATTGATTATAAGACATGATTGATGTAGTTATTTTTCAGAACAGCAATTCGGACTATATAGGATTTAAGACAAACGGACATGCAGAATATGATGATCCAGGACAGGATATCGTGTGTAGTGCAGTATCTGCAATAGCGATAACTATTCTCAACTCCATTGAGAAGCTCTCAGATGTGGATTTCACACTCGAATGCGATCAGGAGAATGGGAATATGGATTTCATGTTCAAGGGCTTACCTGATATCAAAGCCCAGACTCTGATGCAGGCATTTGTCATCGGCATATCCGGAATTGAAGAATCCTATGGCGATTATATTTGTATGACCTTTAAGGAGGTGTAATTGACATGATGAAGATGGAACTTCAGTTTTTCGCTCATAAGAAAGGTGTAGGTTCTACTAAGAACGGCAGAGACTCAGAGTCCAAGAGACTTGGCGCTAAGAGAGCTGACGGTCAGTTCGTAAAGGCTGGTAACATCCTTTACAGACAGCGTGGAACAAAGATTCACCCAGGTCTTAACGTTGGTATCGGCGGAGATGACACACTGTTCGCTACTGCTGATGGTATCGTTAGATTTGAGAGAAAAGGTAGAGACAAGAAGCAGGTTTCTATCTATCCAGTAGTCAACGAGTAATATTGGATATTATATATAAGTAATACGATAAGGAGACTGGAGTAATTTTATTATTCCAGTCTTTTTTTACAGACAAATGAGCTGATATAGGGTATACTATGTGGTAGCGCACAGTTATATCCTGTATGTGCTGCATTTTTATTTGGACACGGGTAAGTTTTGACACAGAAAGGCGGTATATTATGTTTGCCGATAGAGCCAGAATATATGTGAGATCAGGCAAGGGCGGCGACGGCCACGTATCTTTCAGAAGAGAGAAGTACGTGCCGAACGGCGGTCCGGATGGCGGCGACGGAGGCAATGGCGGAGACGTCATTTTCGTTGTCGACGAGGGCATGAACACACTCACAAACTATAGACACGTAACAAAATACAGAGCCGGTGACGGTGAGGAAGGCGGCAAGAAGAACTGCCACGGAAAAGACGGAGCCGATATAGTTCTCAAAGTTCCACCTGGAACTGTTGTCAAGGACGCTGAAAGTGGCAAGGTCATTCTGGATATGGCCTACAAAAAAGAGCCTGTTGTATTTCTTAAGGGCGGCCACGGCGGACGCGGCAACAGAACCTATGTAACAGCAACCATGCAGGCTCCAAAGTATGCACAGCCGGGACAGCCTGCGAAAGAGCTGGTAGTTGACCTTGAGCTCAAGTGCATAGCCGATGTAGGTCTTGTCGGATATCCAAGTGTCGGCAAATCAACATTCCTTGCAAGAGTTACTAACGCCAGACCTAAGATAGCTGCATATCATTTCACAACGCTTGTCCCTAATCTCGGTGTGGTTGATCTGGGTGACAAGAACGGTTTTGTCATAGCTGATATCCCGGGAATCATAGAGGGCGCATCAGAGGGCACAGGTCTCGGCCTTCAATTCCTCAGACATATAGAGAGAACAAAGGTGCTGATCCATATAGTAGATGCCGCTTCAGTTGACGGAAGAGACCCAATCAATGATATCCATATCATCAATGATGAGCTTGCAAAATATAACAAAGACATAGAGAAGAGACCACAGGTTATCGCTGCCAACAAGGTTGATCTCCTTGATGACATAGGATTTGAGACTGTCATAGAGATGCTCAAGGAAGAATTTCCTGAGGATAAGGGATTCAAGATATTCCCTATATCTGCAGTATCAGGAAAGGGCATAAATGAGCTTCTGTGGTATGTAAACGACCTGGTAAAACAGTCACCTAGAGATATCGTGGAGTTTGAACCTGAGATTGATCTGGAGCTTCAGGATGATCCTGAACTTCCATTTGAAGTCAGGAAATCTGACGAAGAGGAGGGCGTATACATCGTTGAGGGTCCTCGTATCGAGAAGATGCTCGGATATACCAACCTCGAGTCCGAAAAGGGATTTGACTTCTTCCAGAAGTTTCTCCGCGACAACGGTATCCTTACACAGCTCGAAGAACTCGGCTGCGTAGACGGAGATACAGTCAGAATGTATTTCCTTGAATTTGATTATTATAAGTAAAGGAGACGACTGGCAAATCGCCGGTTACAGAATAAATGAACAGTAAACAGAGAGCTTATTTAAAAGGGCTGGCACAGACGATCCAGCCAATACTTAACATCGGCAAGTCTTCACTTACGCCTGAGTTCACAACTTCAGTTGCTGAAGCTCTTGAGGCGAGAGAACTTATCAAGATCTCGGTTTTAAAGAACTGTCTCGATGATCCAAGAGAGATAGCTGCCGTGCTGGGTGAGAGAACACACTCCCAGGTTGTCCAGGTGATTGGAAGAAAGATCGTCCTGTACAAGGAGTCAAAAGAGCATAAGAAGATAGAACTTCCTCGATAAGTGACCTAAACCACTTTAATAAACTATAATGGAGATAGATCATGACAACACACGGACATGCAGATATAGGTATACTTGGAGGAACATTTAATCCTATCCACAACGGACATCTAGAGCTTGGTATCCAGGCACTAGGGCAGTTTGATCTTGATAAAGTTCTTGTTATGCCGAACAACAAACCTGCCTATAAGGATATATCAGAAGCCATTCCGGTGGAGCACAGAGTGAACATGATAAAGCTTGCCATAGACGGCATAGACCGTCTGGAATTTTCTGATTTTGAGTTATGCAGGCCGGGTATCACATATACGTCTGACACGCTTAAAAGCCTGCACAGCCTCTATCCGGATGTCCACTGGTATTTTATCATGGGCGGAGACTCGATCATGTATTTCGACAAATGGCACCAGCCAGACGTCATTGCAAGACTTGCAACTCTGCTTGTAACCACCAGAAGTGATACTCCCGGGGATGTTGTACATGATAAGATCCATTTTCTTAAAAAGTTATACCCATTTGCCGATATACGCATGGAGAATATACACGAATATGCGGTATCATCAAGCATGATAAGAGAAAATATCAGGACCGGAGGATGTATCGATGATGCAGTTCCTCCAGATGTCAGAGATTACATAATTGATAATCACCTGTATCAGTGATGATTCCAAAACGACATGATCATCTGATACGATATAAGGGGGATCATATGAACAGATTTGAGATGCGTGAGCGGCTTGAAAGCAAGCTCACAAAGAAAAGATTTGAACATTCACTTGGGGTGGAATATGTGTCAGGCTGTCTTGCCATGGTTCACGGAGCGGATATTGACAAAGCACTTACGGCAGGACTTTTACATGATTGTGCCAAGTGCCTGTCAGCATCAGACAAGATATCCAAATGTAAAAAGCACGGACTTCCAATAAGCGACGTAGAACTTGCCAATCCGGAGCTTTTACACGCAAAGCTTGGAGCTTTCTATGCAAGGGAGAAATATGGGGTGGATGACAGCGTGATACTGTCTGCCATAGAATTCCACACAACAGGAAAACCCGCCATGACACTCCTGGAAAAGATAGTCTTTGTTGCAGACTACATTGAACCAAACAGAAAGCCACTCCCCGAGATAGCAGAGATAAGGCAGGAAGCATTTACAGACATAGACAAAAGTATAGTCCATATACTCAAGAATACTTTAAGCTATCTTGAAAGCGGCGACTGCGGTGACACTGACGAGATGTCAGTTAAGACATATAACTACTATATGAATAAAATAGAATTATAACAACGAAATGTGAGGACAGATATGACAGATTCAAAAGAGATGTTAAAAGTTATACGGGATGCTCTCGAGGAAAAGAAAGCATTTGACATCAAGATAATCAATATAAGCAAGATAACCACGCTGTGTGACTATATTGTCATAGCTGACGGAACAAACAAAAAACAGGTTCAGGCATTAAGTGACAATGTTGAAGATGCCATGCACAAGGCAGGATATGCACACAAGGGAATTGAGGGATACTCCGAAGGTGGATGGATTTTGCTTGATTACTATGATATAATTGTTCATATATTTTCAGAAGAATCAAGAAGATTCTACAACATTGAAAAGATATGGAATGATGGCGATATAGTTGCCACCGACAGCATATAGACGGGGTTTTAAGGTATTTGGGGATTGTTTATGGAGAGTAACAGATTTTTAAGTGATAATTATATAAAGATAAATCATATTGCATCCAAATGTATGAGATTATTTGTGATCCTCATACTTCTATATTGGGTGTTCACGTACATAGGAGGCCAATGTAATATAGTTATATTGTGTTCCTGTATGGGTGTATGCTGCGTACTTGCCCTTACACCTACATTGTTTATTGACGTGCTTAAGAACAATGAGGGCAAATGCATCAAGTACATAGTCATAGCATTGGCGGTCCTTATCTGCACTATACTCAACACAACACTTTCATACACTGCGATGATCGTGTGGATATTCCCTATGCTTGTAGCATCTCTGTATTACAACAAGACCATGGTCCTGTATACGGCGCTGTTGTCCACTGTGGGTGTATTTGTCGCTGATGTAACCAACTACAACCTAAGTGATATGGTGATCCCGCCTGTCCACTCTGATTTTGCTGACAACATGATCCTGTCAATTGCCCCATGCGTTATTGCGATTTTCCTCATGTCATTTGTTTCATATTACATTGTTTCCAGAAACTCCACCATGCTCAACAACGTAATTGAGCATTCCGAGGAGGTAAAGACCAACCAGAAAGAGCTCATATACGCATTTGCCGAGCTCTCAGAGAGCAAATCCAAGTCAACAGGAGAGCATATCAAGAGAGTGGCAAAATACATGGAAGTTCTCGGAAAAGCATCCGGATTTGATGATGACTATGTGGACATGCTATCGACTGCAGCCATGATGCATGACATAGGTAAACTGATGATCAGCGAGGAGATACTTAACAAGCCTTCAAAGCTTACCGACGAAGAGTATGCTATCATGAAAAGCCACGTATTATACGGCGATGCACTTCTCTCGAAATGTCCTGGACAGATACTTCAGATTGCAAGAACTATCGCCAAGGAACACCATGAGAAATGGGACGGCTCAGGCTATCTTCACATGAAGGGAGAGGAGATTGCATATATAAGCCGACTTATGGCTGTATGTGACGTATTTGATGCCCTCACATCTGCAAGATACTATAAGAAGGGCTGGTCAATGGAAGAAGCTTACACGGAGATCGTAAGCCAGAGCGGAAAACAGTTTGATCCTAAGGTCGTTCTGTTATTCCAGGCTCACTTTAAAGAGTTCAAACAGATAGCTGAGCAGAATGCTGATAAACATATCTATTAAGTATTCCATATTAAGAATTCTATCAAGTATTTGATTATATAATCTATTAAGTATTTAATTGTATACTATGTATATAATAAGCTAAAAAATCATTTATTACATTAATTTAATGATTTTTTAGCTTACTTTTTTTATTTTTCTCTGGACAATAGTTAAAATAGTGGTATAATAAGGTTAATAAAGAGTAATAACAATCAGTAACATTTGATATTTAAGTATATTTAGCTAATAAATTGAAAAGCTTACTATGGTAAGCAATTAAACAGCCCCTCTTAATAATAATATAAACAGAAACGCCCAAGGGAATTATGCCATATCCCTTGGGCGTTCTCTTTCTAATCAAATATACTATACGAATGTATTATCAAATATACGAATATATTAACAAATATATATATGAATATCCTACATCTGTCTGAACAGACCTATTACTTTACCAAGTATGTCACAGTGATCTACAATGATAGGATCCATGTAATCATTCTCCGGCTGAAGTCTTATATGTCCATTCTCCTTAAAGTACCTCTTAACTGTGGCACCATCATCAATGAGTGCAACCACAATATCTCTGTTGGAAGCAGAAGAGCATTGCTCAACTATGAGGAGGTCACCATCATTTATACCTATATTGATCATGCTTTCGCCCTTAACCCTGAGCATAAAAGTCTGGCTGTTAGTATTGTGTATGTACTCAGGTGGAACAGGGAAATAATCCATGATATTCTGTGTTGCGAGTATCGGCTGACCTGCAGCTACCTGTCCAACGATTGGAATATTGACAACCTCTCGTCTAGTCAAAGCAAAATCATCATCTATGATCTCGATAGCCCTTGGCTTTGTCGGATCACGTCTTATATATCCATTCTCCTCAAGAGATGCGAGATGTGCATGAACAGAAGATGTAGACTTAAGGCCAACCGCTTTACAGATCTCACGCACTGATGGCGGATACCCCTTCTTCAACTGTTCTTCCTTGATATATTCCAATATCTCTGTCTGTTTAGCAGATATCTTTCCTTTACCCATAAATAAATCCTCCGTATCCAGTAATCCATGTCCATAATATGATAATTGCACGATATCACAATATAAAATACATTTATAAAACTATGATAGCACATATGTTCTGATATTGCAAACTAATGTTCTGGTTGATTTGCTTGTG
>JAEDGW010000125.1 GCA_016297325.1 Coprococcus sp.
GCGTTCCCGCCTCCCATAGCGGTATTCATTCCCGCAGCGATAACCGCAGCCTGCTCAGTGCGATTTGCGCCATTTCGCTCTGATGCGCATGGCATGTTGTGTGTTGTCAGATATGTGGTGACATGTGTAAACAACTTGCTGTCAAGCCACTCAAAAAACTGATTGTTGTCTGTGAGTTCAGTTCCTATGCTCGCATAGATATCCGTATACAATTCATTCATTATGTCATACGTAGCTTTCTGATCCTGCACATTGTTCCATACATTTGTATACAGGTAATTCGACGTCATACTGTAGAAATTCTGGTACGACGTGTAATCCCCAACTTTCAGTTTTTCTATCTCTATATTCAACTGTCTTGTGACCATTTGATTATCCATCTTTTCCTCCCGAGTTTGAGAATGTTGCACTTATGCTTCTGCGCTATAAAGCGTCAGCCTGCTCTTTGCCTCCTGGATCATATCTGCGCGAAGTGATTCAGGCTCAAGCACCTCCACGGATGCCCCATAAGTCCTGAGCCACGCCCTAAATGCATTCTCGCCTATGACCATTCCGGACATTATGACGTTCTCGCCGTCATTTTCAATCTTATATACCGGTCCATTTTCATTTTTGTGATATTCCAGATCCCTCTTGACCTTATCTATGATCTTGCCATTGTTATCATTGTAAATTCTGACTCTGACATCGAATCTTCCCTCGTAATCCATACTCCACATATAAGGAAGATCGTCCAGAATGCTCATATCCGCCTCATACGGCTCCCCATCAACTATGTGCACATTCTTCATCCTGTCAGTTCTATAAGGCACAACTCTGTCAAGCCCCTTCTCCAGCGTCACGATATAACTTACGCCAAATCTGCTATGTCTCACTATTCTCAAAGGCTTTATGCACACCTTATTATCCTCAGACCTATACTCAAATGAAATATATCTGTCCTCGCTTATCGCCTCCATTGCGATCTCTTCTATATCCTTGTCTGCCGAACTATAATCATTGTACTCCGGACAAATCTTATAATATTCTCTGGCATCCATATTTATATATTTCTCGCTGAATCCATTCTCCTTCAGAGCATTTACAAGGCTGTCATATTCCTCGCTGCTGAGACTTATGTAAAGTGGATTGGTGAAATCGTCCGCATTTACACAATAATGGAAATCGTCATATTTTCTTGCATTTACCATCTCCGACTTATCAAGGCTGGACCTGTCATCGTAGAATGCATCAACCAGTTTCTCATGATTGTCATCCAGCTCTTCATCACTTATATCCAGCGACATTCCCCCCTTCGGGACATCCTTTTTACCTATGACCTCGCCCTTCGGAAGCCTGGTCGCAGCGTATATATAATACAGATCATTTCGGACGGTCTGCTCATCAATGCCAAGGATCTGCGATATCTCCTCTATTGTGAGCCCGTCAAATCCCAGATCCTCACAATCCCTGTTTATAAGCAAAGATATAATGTCCATCAAACGCTCAATTACTCTTTTACTTTCCATGATCCATTTCCCCCTGACAGCCATATCTGTTAAGTATGCGTTCCGCTGATCTCTTCATCTCAGCTCTCATACGAGCCGGCCTTATCACCTCACAATTATCAAATCTAAGTCTTCTAATGTACGGCAGCAGATTATTTGCACCGATCACCTCATCCTTGTACACCCATCTTCCGTCATCCCTCTTGAAGATTGCCGGATCGCCGCCCTGCTTCTTTCTCTCACTGTACAACTTGTCAAATACACTCTTCACATAAGGTTTATCCGCAAATGCTATCTCTACATTCTCCACATCTCCGTAACCTATACCAAACATTTTCTTGTAGATCTCTCTGTATTTTTCGGAATTATAGACATCATTTGGCACGTCATCAATCGCATGTATTTCCTCCATTCCTGCAATTCTCAGGCACGATATGTCGTTTTCGTCGTCTACATTCTCTCCCATCACATATGTACAATCCAAACTTGCGGAATACAAAAGCATTCCCACTTTAATCCTTTTCTCTACCTGCTCTCCATTTCTATTTTTATATGTCAGACTCAGCGCCTTTTCCATATATGGAACTGCAAGGAGCTTGTCCTTTATAAGCCCCATGATCGCATCCATATTCTTATGTCTTCCCTGTCTTATGTACACGCTGCTATCATAATCGCCATCGTTATTTCCTGTATATTGCCATGCAAGTCTTGTCCTTATTCTCTTTATGGCATCCGATGAATCTGCCTGACTGCCAAGTTCCCTCGTAAGATTTATCAGCATAGTATCATCGTAATCATCATATATGCCAACTACCAGTCTCGGCGCATTCATTCCAAGCATGTATTTGCCGCCGTGATACGAGATCTGCTTTTCGTCAATCAAAGATGTAAGCGCACTTGCAAACCAATCTCTATTTCCACTTATTTCTTCACCCACAACTGCTCTATATAACTCCTTTTCGCTCAATTCCACTTTCCTGCCGTCCTTATCCATCAGACAGAAAAGTATGAGAACCTTATACACATCCGTTTTATGTGATTCCGGCTCTTCTTTTCTATTGTCAATTTCATCCTTATTTCTCAGATAATACAGGCCCTTCTCATTTACAATATCCCAGCCTGCATTTATAAGTGACTTCATAGTATTTTCCAGAGTACGCTTCTGAACCCCCAAAGTCTCCATAAGCTCCTTCTTGCTAACCCCATCAGAGCTCTTCAGGATATTCTTCACATACTCTGTCCGTCTCTTGATCTCTTCCTTTGCTGCCATCTTTATCCCTCCAACACAGTATAATGAAACAAACATATTCATTATACTGTATTGCGGGACTACAAGTAAACAATTATATCAATGAAGTGATCTCTCAAGGTTTTTAATTCTTCTCTCGTTTTCCTCTATGCCACGTCGTGTAACTTTGTTATCCACGTAGCCATATCCCAGTGCACCACGATTGTGCATTTTGATTGAATTCTCCATCTGTTCATTCTTTCTTCTCAGTCTATCAATCTCATCCTGCGTCTTAGTCATCTCTCTGGCATCTGAATAGCTTGATCTGCTTGGTGCGTTTGTATAGTATGGTGTACTTGGTGCGCCTATATTATCATTGCCGCCATAACTTGATACAGGTTCAGAACTTGTATCCCCTCTTGGGACAAAGAACCAGGCAACTACAACGGCTACTATGAACAATATCGCTTCAACTGGATGCTGCTGTATTGTCAAAATAAGCACTGTTCCAATTGAATACAATGCAATTAAAATGACTGTTATAAATATCATCCTGCCTGCTGTTGTGCCCTTATACAACAGGAAAATCACAAATGGCAGTCCCAGACCAAACACAGCTGCAAGTACCTGGGAAACTGTAGACTGTGTATTGATTCCAACATTTATAGCACCATTGAAAACAGCCACTAAAACTCCCCATACTACTGTGGTTGACAATGCTGCAATCGTTCTTCCGAGATTATATCTTAATCCCTCAACCAGAGATAATATGAACTGTATAGCAAACAAAGCAACTAAAAACCCAAATTTATCCTGAAATACATAATTCTGTGCATCTTTTCCACGGTATGTATCACCTGCAATGTAATAGCCGGTCGTTCGGAAATTTACTATCCCAACTATCAGCACCACCAAAGTTACCACTACCTCCACAAGTCCAAGGATGAACCAAATTGAATAAACTGGATCCTCCTTAAACTTGTCCCATATCCTCCTGAATATTGACTTCTTCTCCATCTGTTAATCCTCCTTCTCTTGAACACTATCTTTGGTTCAATGTTTATCTTATGATTGGATATTAACAGCAGTGAGCTATATTTTTTTGCGCAGGCCGCAGAGCTCCGCTTTAGATGTGTAATGGGACTTATATCATGTCATATAGAAGAATTTGGAAAACTGAATAAAATTGATATATATTTCGAGACCTGTAAAACGATGCAGCTGAAGCGTTCGCAGGCTGCAGTTTTTTGCTTGTGACATAAAAAGGATTTCGAGTTTTTTCGCTTGTGACACCCAAAAAGATGCCAAGTTCTTTCGCTTATTACACCAAAAAGGATGTCAAAGCTTTTACCTCGACATCCTCATCATAATTACTCAATCACCACATTTGCCTGCACATCTCCCCAGACAGCTGCAATATTCTGCACATCTTCTTTTGGAACTACAAGCGATACCATTTTACTGGATCTTGCAGGAACACTGGTATCAACACCAGCTCTATAGCCAGACACCAGAACCGCCCCATCTCCATTATTCAAATCAACGACACATCCAGACACTGCAACTTCTTTGGCGGTTCCATTCTTGATAGATACATTAAACTCGATCGAACCGTCAGCCATCTGTGACACGGACACAACGCTGACATCAACCATATCTTCATACACCAGGCTATCATCAAGCCATAGATAATTCATCTTGTCCAGCACAGCCCAATTTCTTCCCGTCTCTCTTGCATTGTTGAAATTCTCAGTCAGAGCTCCATATACCCTCTCGTTCACTTTGCTCTCTGTAACGGCTGCCGTCTCCGGTGTGATATCAAACTTCCACTCGCCATCCTTATACGAAAAAGGATATACAAATTCTTTTCTCACAAATGTAGCACCAGCACCCTCTCCAGAAACCAGAGTCCTTGTTGCACAGCCATAACACAGACCATCTTCATTACACAGCAGAATATAATCGCAATCATCATATATGTCTTTCATATCTTCATGATACTGCTCAAACTGTGTTCTCTGCTGCTTCTTGCCACTTTCATTGCATCGGAACAAACCAATATACGAGTCCTCATCGCCATCCACAAGATACTTCCAGGCCTTCTGTTCAAGCTCCTTAAATGCATCTAGTGCCTCTTCATCCGAAATAGTTTTCCCACTTTCAGTATCCGAACCTTCCAAATTTCCATCTGTGGAATCTTTTCCTGATAAATCATTTCCTGCTGAATCTTTCCCTGCCGAAGCTTTTACTGCTGAATCATCCCCTGCTGACTCTTTTACAATTCCGTCATTAGCGATATTTGCCCCTGTATCAGTATCGCTGCTATCCTCAGTAAGCTGATTTTTCTCATTTGCAGCCTTATTGTCTATATAAGTTTTCACTTTCAGTCCTGCAGGTACTGCGATTGCCAATATACACACCACATACAGAACTATACTCAAAATATTGCGATTCTTCTTTGGCTTTGACACCTTTCCAAGACTAACCGTACCATTGTTCAGTATTCCATTTATTTCCCATTGTATTTCTACTACATTATTGTACCTTTTATACGGCTCATACTCCATGCACCGGGTTGCTATCCTTCTGACAGCCTCCGCATTCTCACTTTTTTTCGTCTCCGAAGCCCGAAGCTCCTCTGCAAACAGGAATTTCATAATGGCTCCTATCGAATATATATCAATTCTATAATCTATAGGTTTGCCCGCTGTCACCTCCGGCGCGGTGTATCCCATACTGACTCCCCTTATTTGTTCCCTAACTTTTTTATTCACAGCAGTGCCAAAATCTATAATGTACACATCACCATTTACATCCACCATTACATTTTTTGGCTTCAGATCAGCATGAATCATCCCCTTTGACGCATGCAGATAATTTACAACATCACATATATCGTATACTAGTCTGAGTTTCTCAGCCACTGAACACCTGTTATGCTGTACATATGCATCAAGTCCTTCCCCGTCAATATAATCCATAACTATATAAAACGTGCCATTCTGATTAAACACATCATATATATGCGGTATTCTCGGATGTGACAGGCTCACAAGCAGATCCCTCTCATTGATCAAAAGCTGCTCAGAGAATGTATTTGGTAAAAGTTCCTTTATAGCCACCTTACGATTCAGTCTGATGTGTCTGCCCTCATACAACCTGGAAGTACCTGACTTTGCGATAAATCTATCCACTACAAATTCATCTGAAAGTCCAAGTGTCTCTCCCACTTGTACACGCATATCCTCAAATGATGGCTGCACGTCCTGAGGCTGAAGCATGCCAAGCGCAACCAATGTTTCGCCAAGATTGTATAGCGCCTGCATCACTGTACCAAAATTCATATTATCTTTGAAATACTCCACTGTCGTAGTCTCAAGATTATGAATAAAAAAATTCCTCAGCTTACGGGTCTCATCAATTTCCCCCTGAAGATTATACCCAATTGCCCGCAGATATTTTGTCATTCCAAAAACGGTATAATCTGCAAAATCTATCACTATATCTCCCTGTGGATAATGAAATACATATGATGCCCTCGTATCTGGCACCGGCTCTCCATAGGATTCATATGCATTTCTATAATCCGCCAGCTTGTTCTTCATAACACACTCAACAAGAACAAATGCCTCCTTAACACTTTGCATCATCGTGGCAGGATCATTGTAAGGATTTATCTTACGGAAGATCTTTATCCACTTTTTCCTAACCTCTTCAGGGTCATGATATTTAATATTCTGATTATTGTAGTACTCTTTAGTTGGTTTCATATGTATCCCCTATTTTCACCCGCATAACATAGATTACATAAGTAATCCTTCTTCCCTTTTGCTTATGCATCATAATAATTTGTATTTACGCCATACATTTTATTATATTCAGAATCCTGTCTGAATACAATATAAATAAAAAAGAAGCTCAAACTCATGAAAATCAAGAATTTGAGCTTCTTTTTTTAATGCCGGCGACCAGCACTTTTTATTGTTTTTCATGATATATTAAAAGCCTT
>JAEDGW010000126.1 GCA_016297325.1 Coprococcus sp.
CCGCTGCTCATACCGGAGCAGGACCGCAGCATAAGAGCTCTTATAAGATCAAAGGAGCTGCCACTCTGGCAGCTCCTTCTGGTAAGACTCGCCACCGCTATACTGTTGGCAGCGATCATAGTATTAGTAATTTTATCTATAATAAAAGGTTCAGGTGGAACGATTTCATTTGGCAGATTATTTGCCGGAAGCTTTACTGAGATCATCTTTCTAGGCAGTATAAGCTATCTCGTGAGCAGTCTGACAAATCAGTTCATACTCGGCTACATGGCAGGTTTCATGTATTACGCAGTAAACCTCGGCGCATCAAAATATCTCGGTCACTTTGCCCTGTTCCAGATGATCCGGGGAACATACGACTTTATTCCGTGGATGCTGGTTCTGGGTGCCGTATTCTTCATCGTTGGCACAATATGCAATGAACAACGAGCTTAAGCTCAGTGTGTTTCTTGCAAACTACAATGATCCCCCGCCGTATATTCAATAGCTATGAGCTCTCAGCTCTGTATGCTGTTTAAACACTTCCTGTCCGTGTTCCTTGAAATACACCATCATCTCATGGGTAAGGCTCAGGTGCTCCGGATAGTCCGGGATATCCTCACGATTCACCCACTCTCCGGTTGCAAGCTCCTGTCTGTCTATGGTCAGGTGTCCATCACCGCCCTCCGGTATGTCCGCCTGACAGAAATACCCCATAAGGAGATTGCTGTCATAGCCCCATGGCTGTGACTTGTAATATGTGATGTTCTTGACGCTGATGCCAACCTCCTCCATGACCTCCCTTCTGACGGTCTGCTCGGCACTCTCCCCTATCTCGGTAAATCCCGCTATCAGAGCATATCTCTTGTACTCACGGCCCGCATATGTGGTGAGTATTATCCTGTCGCCATCTGTCACGCCCACGATAACCGCAGGGGCTATGACCGGAAATATCAGCCTGCCACAGGATGGGCATCTGAGCATTCTCTCTTTCTCGTCATGAACAGTCCTCTCACCACAGGCACCGCAGAACCTGTTGGTCCTGTACCAAAGTGACATATGCCAGCCAGTTGCCGCCGCAAGAACCGCAGTCTTCGGATGGCAGGCCCTTGTCTTATACATGCTGCGGTAGTCATATCCCGGGGCAGTCAGTCTGTCATCCCCATTCCACAGAAAATACGCAGTATCGTCTATCGAAAAGAGATACACCAGGTCATCTATTTTCCTGTCACATCCAGTTATTTTCTGCAGTTCTCCGTACGTCATGAACTCAAGCAGGTTCTCATCGTCCATCACTTTTGCAAATATCATTTTCTCAGAAAAAGAGAGAACCATATCCCGCTCCTCTGGTTCTCTCCTGTTACTGTATTGGTTATTAAACCTCTGTGGTTCTATATCCTGTATCATGTCTGTACTCTCCATCCATTCAAAAATAACATCTGGCACATTTATATCTGTGCCAAATGTTACAACTTTGCTATATTATTTGCGGCTTATAACAACCGATTTTATCTTGCTCCATTTGCCGACAATCTGTTTTGTTCCGGTCTTCTTATATGCGTAGACTCTCACATAATACTTCCTGCCAGGTACAAGCTTGCTGACATTTTTGCTCACCACAGAATTGCTCGCCGTTTTAACCTGAACCACGTTATTCTTGAAACGCCAGTCGCTTGAATACTGAAGCACATATCCTGTAGCCCTAGTATCCTTATACCAACGAATGGTCATCTGTCCCTTTGCTGTCGACTTCAGGTAACTTACAACCTCAGTATGTGGTCTAACCGTCACAACTATGTTTTTGGAAACCTCCTCATAGGCACCGTCCCCGTCTGAAGCTACGACTATAACCGTCTGGCCATATCCCTTAAGTGTCACAACACCACTTGCACTTATGGTTGCAACATTCTTGTTGAGTGATCTGTATGTCAGCTTGCAGCCGCCACTGGACTTCGCGCCAAGAGCAAATGGCTTTTCGCCATATATCTTTGTCACATTATTTGCCACGATAGTCTGGGGATATCTATATTTCAGCCCCTTTTCCTTGAGTACAGTCTCCACCGGACTTTCCTTCTCACATATAAGAACAATACTGTAACATGATGAAAATGCATCCTCCGAAATATCAGTCACAGAAGATGGAATATAAAATCTCTCCAATGTCCTACAGCTAAAGAAGGCCAGCTTATCCAGCTTTTTCAAAGTATCTGGAAGCTGAACATCTGTAAGATTGTCACAGGCGCCAAATGCTCCCTCACATATCTCAGTGACATTTTCCAGAACGACACTTTTCATTGATCTACACAACAGGAAACACAGATTCGGTACAATCTTCACATTCTCAGGTATAGTTATCTCCTGAAGTGCAGTGCAATCTGCAAATGATCGTATTCCAAGAGTTTTAAGGCTCTTCGGCAGCTTGACTTCCTTTAGGGAAGTACAGTGCTCAAATGCCGTATCACCAATCGAAGTCACTGACTCCGGAATAACTACACTCACCATTGATACATTACTCACAAATGCCTCTTTACCGATAGACGTAACTGATTCCGGGATCACTACACGGCTGTCAGTTCCATTGTACTTAACCAGCACGCCATCCTTGATCTCAAATTCAGACGATACGGCTGCGATCTCTGAATAACCCGCTGCACCTTATGCAGCAGCCAGCGCATATATCTGTCCACCGCTGCACAGAGCTGCAGAAAGCGCCACTGCCACCACAAGTAATCTCTTTTTTAACATAGCATTCTCGATATATCCCCTGATATATCTTCCTCCCTTTATAAAATAATAAATATTATACGGAATGTTACGAACACTTGCAATCAGCGATTCTTGCACAAATATATTATTTTATTTTACCAAATATCTCATATATGATCACATCTCTCATCCGTTCCATGGTCTCCTCATATACGACTTCATGAAGGATCTCCCTGCCCTCTGCACCGAGGACATATATCTTTATAAGATTCGCAACCACAGCAATATTAATGTCAGGCCTTACTCCATCAAGCCACTTCATAAATTCCGTTCCGATCGCCTGCTCGCGCTGTAGATTTGGCCTTGCCTGCTCCGGCAGCATCTCCAGAAGTTTTTTTTCATCCTCCGGAGTGAGGCTTGGAAATACACTGTATTTTTCGTCTATCATCAATCTCAGGTATGCCCTCGCCTCGTCCGGTCCGGCCTTTTCTTTGCCGTTTAAAGCCAGATTCATAAGATTTGGAATTATCTTTCTTCTATATTTAATTACCTCATAAACATATGCCTCTTTTGAAGGAAAGAAATTGT
This sequence comes from Coprococcus sp., assembly GCA_016297325.1. Classification (GTDB taxonomy): domain Bacteria; phylum Bacillota; class Clostridia; order Lachnospirales; family Lachnospiraceae; genus Coprococcus. The sequence continues at coordinate 3,274 of JAEDGW010000126.1, forward strand.
AGAAAGTGCTCACACCAATGCCCGCAGCCTCCGTTATCTTTGCCACCGACATATGTGTCATTCCGTACTTCTTCAGCAGATCAAAACCTGCATCCAGCATCTTCTCTCTATATACCGCACGTTCTTCATCTGTAAACACTCTCTTTGCCATGTGACCCCCCTAAGGTAAAATCATAACTACTCGTTTCTATTATTTTCCTTCAAAGACTCCACCATGTCAATCCTGGATATTTTCCTTTTCTGGAGGAGCAACGACAGTTCATATGTGATCCATGTGAATATGAATCCCAGAACCAGAGCCTTCACAGTTACTACAGGTGAAAGAAGCATTCCGTAATTCTCTATGGTATCTGAATATCCAACCTTTACAAATGCATATGCTGCAGGAATTCCTATCAGGAAACCTATACATACAAGGACATGATTGACGTTCAGTACCCTGTTAGATATCTCTTTTCTGCTAAATCCAAGTACCTTCATGACCGATATATTTGTTCCTGTCTCAGACACTATCATATTTATGACGAGATAAAGGATAAATACACCAAGCACTATTCCAAGCACCTCTATACCTATGATGATGGCATTCATCGGTGCCATTATATTCTGCATTGTGTCCGCAGATACAGCCATACTCGTCTCACTTGCAACAAGATCCTTGTCAAGATCCAGCTTTTTATCACTGATGATACAGTTGTAAGTTCCACTGTCCACACCGGCAAGCTTTGTCGCATTGTCTCTTGATGTGTAGAGATAACAGTGAGTATTGTCCGTTACGACGCCGCTTATCTTAACCTTGTGTTCCTTCAGATCTGCAATATTATAAAATGTAAACTCATCCCCCAGCTTCACCCCATAAGTCTCAGATGCCGCACTTGCGAGATAATATTTGTCCAGATCCAGTTTTTCACCTGTGTCTGTCTCATCAGGAAAATACTTTGATCCCTCATCTATTCCCTGGGTAGATAACTGAACCGTATTATTCTCAACTTCATAATAATTCTGGAACAGAGCCTCACCTTTATCCGGTGTTCCATTTCCAAGAGAATTCAATCTGTAAAGATATTCGTATTTGACTGAACTCGTAAGGCCGTCATGCATAAGACTGTCCAGACTGTCCCGCATGATAAGTCCTGTAAGGATACAGAACGCTGCAACACACACACCTATGACCGTCACTACACTTCTGCCAGGGTGTCCCAGAACGCTTCTCACTCTCATCTTGAGCTGTGTCCTGGCATGACTGTTTCTCATGATACGTATCGCTCTGCTATTCTTGCCTGTATTTCTGAGGAGGTCAACAGCGGATTTTCTCAGCAGTTTTGAGGCCTGCACAGCTATCGCCAGACAATAGAGCAAAGATGGCAGGATAAGAGCAGCCAGTACCGCAGCTACGTCATATCGCACTGTATAATTTATTTTTTCAAAATCATATGCTATATAGAAATATGTTATGGCCTTCGTGACCGGAATAGCAGCAATCGTTCCAAGCACACTTCCCACAATTCCCGGGAGCAGACCAAAACGCATATAATGTCCTACTATCTGTTTTCTTGAAAATCCAAGAGCTATGAATGTTCCAAGGAGATACTGCTCATTTCTGATATTTCTTCCGAGTACCATAACTATCAGTGCCAACACTATTATGAACATGATCGGCGCATACATAGTTGCCATATTTGATACGGCATCTCCCTCGTTTACAGGCATTGATATCCTTGTATTTGTTGTTGCCGCAAGATAACTTGCTATGACATAATCGTCATTTAACTTTTCACGGACTTCTTTATCGTTATCCCTGTTATACTTTATTGAATAATATCCCGTCTCATCAGCATCTATTTTGTCGTAATCATCATGTGTCACAACCATGACCGCAAGTTTATCTTTTTCAAAATATCCCGACAATTTCTCAAGCATATATATGTAATCTGCCTTGGTCGCAAATGCTGACACTTTATATGAATACTTTCCAAGGTCAACCACGTCGCCAACCTTTATGCCATGGATATCAGCCAAGTTCTGTGTTATAAGAGCCTCACCATCTTCCGGCATACCGCCATCCCTCACATCACACAGATTGAGTTTTTCCGGCATATCAAATATCCTTACCGTAAGGCCGTCCAGGTCGCTGCCACTTATCTTTACGTCTTTATATCTGCTGTATTCCATGATCACATCATAATCGTTCTCCAGAGTCCTCATATCGTCCTCTGATATCGGCTTATATGTGACAAATTCTGCATCCTCCGCCTTATATTTTTCCACAAAATCATTTATAACCTTTGTCATATTGTGTCCTGTTGATAACGGCGCCACAATGAGTATTGATATGATTATGGTCAGAATAATACTTATTATATAGAAGGAAATATTTTTCTTTACGCTTCGCACAGCTCTCTTATTGATCGTCATATTACAGCTCCATCTCCTCTACACTCTGTTTATTGTCGTTCTTGAAATTTTTCACTACCTTGCCATCCTTGATCTTTATTACACGATCTGCCATACTGGCGATATTTTCGTTATGAGTAATTATCACGATGGTTGTTCCATATGTATCGTTCATCGCCTGAATTCTTCGGAGTACATCCCTAGATGACTTTGAATCAAGCGCACCTGTGAGCTCGTCACACAGAAGAAGATCCGGTTTCTTCACCATAGCCCTTGCAATGGCTACTCTCTGCTGCTGTCCACCTGAGAGTTCTTTAGGAAAATGCTTTTCATACTTCACAAGTCCCAGCTCATCCATCAACGTATCCACAGATAAAGGATCCTTTACAAGTTCTGCTGTCATCTCTATATTCTCTCTGGCTGTAAGATCAGGTGTTAAGTTATAAGACTGAAATATAAACCCAAGTCTGTCTCTTCTATAAAGCTCAAGCTCCTTTGCTGACATCTTTTCCAGATCCTTTCCATCTACAAGCAGCGTTCCCTCTGTCGCTTTATCAAGGCCGCCCAGGATATTGACCAGCGTACTCTTTCCACTTCCACTCGGACCAAGTATGACACTGATCTCGCCCTTGTCCATGCTGAAATCCGCATGATCCAGCGCAAATACCACTGCCTCTCCCTTTCCATACTTCTTTACAAGATCCTTTCCTTCTATGAACATCTTTTTACCTCCTGACACATGCGAATATTTTCTGTTTTTCGTTCGCATACATGTTAGTCTATTCTAACTGTTGTGTCAAGTAGTTATACGAATATTTTTTTATTTATATTCGCATTAAGTGCAATGAAGAAATGCAATAAGGCTTGTAAATGATATTTCTAATCTATACAATAAAGATGAT
>JAEDGW010000127.1 GCA_016297325.1 Coprococcus sp.
CATATACACCAAACTCATGCTCTGCAGCAAGTGTAAGCTCACCCTCTACCTTCTTGAACTTGTCAGCTCCTGCGTGACAGATAGGACACTCTGCTGGAGCCTGCTCTCCCTCATAGATATAACCACATACTGTACATACAAACTTTGCCATAATTAAATTCTCCTTTTCGTATTTTAATGATCCGGCTATCACATCAGCCGTTTATTCTCTGACATCTATTATTCCCTTGTTGATGTTTATTTATCAACTATTATCTATTATACTTAAAAAATTTCATATGTCAATACTTATTGGGAACAATTCTTGATAATTTTATTTTACGCATTGTTGAACATGTATATTGCATTTGTACATTATGTATATGTTCATATTATTTCTGATAATATAAAAACTCCCGGACATTATCAGCTTAGATATCACGGTATATCCGAAATATCAGAGCCCTCTTTGTCCGGGAGTTCTTAATATCTGTGTCCAATATCTATATTCTGTTATCAGTCCTGTCCGAGAACTATCTTCTTCAGAAGATATTCATATCCTGTTATCGGTATAGGTTTGCTGTAATAGTATCCCTGTATGTAATGGCAGCCCCACTCTCTCAGATACTCCTTCTGCTCAAATGTCTCTACGCCCTCTGCAAGACTCTTGATACCCAGATGTCTCGCCATGGTCAGTATATCCTGTGTCATGAGCATATCTTTGTTGTTTGGCTCACCAGTTGCTATGCCGTCAATAAAGCTCTTGTCAATCTTGATGATATCAAGCGGCATATCCTTAAGGAGTGCCATGCTGGAATATCCGGTTCCGAAATCATCCATGGAGATCTTGAATCCGTTGTCTTTTAACTCATTCAACACTTTGATAAGATACTGCACATCTGCAAAATCCGCACTCTCAGTTATCTCAAAATCTATCAATGAATGGTCTACCCCATACTCATCAACTATGTCACACAGGACGTATATGAGATCCGGTCTTGATATCTGATGTCTTGAAAGATTACAGGATATCGGGAACAGTGGATAGCCGAGTTCCTTCCACTCCTTGAACTTCTTACACACTTTTCTGAGCACGTATCTGTCAATGATATCTATAGTTCCGTCGGATTCAAACTGAGGGACGAAATACTTAGGGGATAATATATCTCCGCCCTTGTAGAACCATCTTATAAGAGCCTCGGCTCCGGTAAGTTTGTCATTCTGAGGATTGTACTTCGGCTGGAGATATACCATGAGATCCTCGTTCTCTATGGCATCAGGCAGCTCCAGCTTGTACTGCTGTGCCATGACGTACTCTCTCTTCATCTCAGAAGTGTAAATCTTTATCTCATTCACATTCGTCTTGATACACTGAAGATGAGCCATCTGAGCCATATCCTCAATACGCATCGATGTATTTATACGCTCAAATTCATCATACACAACAAGTCCGCAGCTATAATATATCTTGTACTTTCTGTTCGACGGAAGCTGTCCTATCTCCTCAAAGAAAGTGTACAGCTTATTGAGGACTTCATCATCAGGCATATATTTGATGATCATGGCAAATTCATCCCGCTCACACTTCGCCGAATAAAGGATCCAGTCTTTCTTCGTCATGGCATCACATATATATCTGAAGAGCTCCTTTGCGACATCACGTCCCATGACGTTGTTTATCAGACGGTAACTCTTTATGTCAAATCTTGCAAATATGAACTGGTCAAGTCCTATATATTCACACTGCTCCAGCTTAGTCTTAAGCCAGTTCCAGTTATAATGTCCTGTTGCAGGCTCCCTGTAGGCTATCTCATACAGATCTCTCTTGCTCATATTGTCAAGGGTAAGCATCTCCTCAGTCTTGGTCTTCTTGGACCATACCGGGATCTCCACACAAAGACTGTCTGCACTCTCCATATAGCATATATAAGGAAGCTTGTTGTTCGAAACTACATGCATCTTCTCCGTCTCTATATACAGTTTGGCGTATGAATATGCCGTGGTCATAAGTCTAGGTATATCCTCTATAAGAGATATATCGAATCCTTTGATATCGATCACGTCAAATGCCGGAACTGTGATACTCACACATCCACTTGGAAGTTCTTCCATATCACTGTATCCAATCTCTACGCCTCCGCACAGACGGGAATATCCTGCATCCGTCATCTTTTCAGGCACATAAAAAAGAGCTCTGTTTGCAAGAGGTCTGTATATGTTGCCAAATACTTTGTACCAGTCATATCCATTCTCCTCGCAGAACTCATCAAACCCATTCGCCTCATGGGATCTGAGTACATATATTTTTCTTTTTGGTTTATATGCCTTTGACCACTGATGTTCCATAACTTTCTGATTACCTCTGTTCTGTCTTACGACCTTACTTACCTGTACTTCTGATTCTAACACATTTATGACAAGCTATACAACATTTATTGTCCATCACATGACTAACATTTTTTATATTTTTCCATAAAATGGCAATATGACACCTGGAAAATAAATGGTTAAGTTTCGATTTTTTTCGTTGAATTTTTACCATATATTTGTTAGCATAGATAAGGTTTTTCAATTATAATTAATAGGAGGCAAAAACAATGAAAAACAAATTATTTCTAGGCCTTGGTACAGTTATCTCCGTTCTTGGAATTTCCCGGATAAGTGCCCTGGCGGCGGAAAGTGGATCCGGAACCGAATCGCTCGGTGCGGAGCTTCCTCTGACATGGTGCATTCCATTTGTCTGTATGCTTCTCTGCATAGCCGTTATGCCGCTTATAGCTGGCGAATGGTGGGAGAAACACAAGCAATGGGCTGTCGCGGGCTGGTCTCTTTTATTTTTAATACCTTTTGCCATATTCCACGGTTTTGGAACCATGGGCGAACAGCTGCTGGAAGTCATGATAGGTGACTATCTCACTTTCATCGTACTGTTATTTGCACTGTTCTGTGTTGCCGGCAACATATCACTCGAAGGCGATCTGGTCGGAACACCAAAACTCAATGTTGTACTGCTCCTGATCGGAACACTTCTTTCAAGCTGGATCGGAACAACCGGTGCCAGTATGCTCATGATCAGGCCGATCATAAAGGCAAACAAATGGAGACGTAGAAAAGTACAGATAATCGTATTCTTTATCTTCCTCGTTTCCAATATCGGTGGCTGTCTCACCCCTGTCGGTGATCCTCCACTTCTGATGGGATTCATGAATGGAGTTGACTTCTTCTGGAGTCTCAGACTTATAAAGGTCATGGCTGTGAATCTGGTTATCCTGCTCGCAGTATTCTTCTTCCTCGACATGAGAACTTACAAGAAGGATATCGCAGACGGACGTGAGAAGCCTGTAATTGACCCGGCAAACAAAAAACCTGTCAGACTCAAGGGTGCACACAACATCATATTCCTTGTCATGATAGTTGGTGCCGTTATACTTAGTGGCGTTCTTCCTATGAAGTTCCCAGCATTTGCAAAGGGAATCAACTTCTGTGAAGGTGTTACACTGTCATGGGCTGCGATCATCGAGATCGTGATCATGCTTGCAGCAGCATGGCTGTCATTTAAGACTACAAATAAAAAGGTGCGTAAAGCCAACAACTTTACTTGGGATGCTATAGAAGAAGTGGCTATCCTGTTCATAGGTATATTCATAACTATGATCCCTGCCCTGCTCATACTTAAGGCCCGCGGATCTGAGCTTGGACTCACACATCCTGCACAGTTCTTCTGGATGACAGGACTTCTGTCAAGCTTCCTTGACAACACACCGACATACCTTGTCTTCTTCACAACTGCTGCTTCCAGCGGATTTACAGAGGGCATAAGCACTGCAATGGGTATCGTTCCTCAGGTTATGCTGATGGCAATCTCATGTGGTGCAGTATTTATGGGTGCAAATACTTACATTGGAAATGCACCAAACTTCATGGTACGATCAATTGCTGAGGAGAACGGTATCAAGATGCCATCATTTGTCGGATACCTTGCATGGTCTGTAGCAATCCTTGTACCAACATTCTTCATTGATACACTTTTATTCTTCTTATAAGGAGGGGTTTTTATGAACGAATATGTTGTAAAAGATGATAACAAACTTACGGTCGGCATTGGCTGGGACGCCAAGAAAGTCGACCTCAAGAAAAAGATAAAGATTGCTTTCGACAGCATCATGAGCGCCACATCAGAAGATACCTACGACCTCAATCTTGCTGCCATAGTTGAGCACAACGACGGAACTGATCCGGAACTCGTATTCTGGGGTCACAAGTACAGCCGCAGTGATTCGGTGGTTTTAAAGGGTGACGACAGAACCGGACAGAAGGAAGGAATTGACGAGGAGATGCGAATCTATCTCGACCGGGGAGAGAACGTCGGAAGGATCATCCTCTTCCTCTACATCTACAACGGCAATCTCCACAAGCAGTGTCTTGCTGAGGTTGACAATGTATTTGCACTTATCAAGTGTAAGCATACCGAGAAGGTTTATGTCAGAGAGGATGCCATATTCAAAGCCTGCGAAGATGCAAAGCACAACAACTGCTACGTATTTGGAGAGGTTCTCCACAACGGTGATGAATGGGTTGTAAGGGAGAGATCACAGTTCCTGCCATATGATAAGTCAGAGGATATATTTGAGTACTACACCTCAAGGCACTATGTTCCAGAAGAAAACAACTAAGGTATCTTATATATAACCCAGTGGACGAGCAGTATCATGACTCCTGCTCCTAATATGAAAAACCGCCTGCCGGCGCGTATTGATTATATACATACATCTATTTTCAAGATATATTTATATTTTCCATACACTTGCCTTGCAGGCGTTTTTTTATCTGAACGGTTCGCCAAGTTCCATATTTGCAACACTTTTTATCTATTGAACCGCCCCATATATTATCTCATATAGTCTTTTATGATCTTTGTAGCTCTGTATCTTGAAAAATTAAATCCTCTCACATAGCCCTTATAATCATTACATTCCACAATATCACCGAGGACATCTCTGACAGTCTCACCTAGGTAATAAGAATATATGCTGGAATCTCCATACTTCTCATACACATCTCTCAGCTCATCATCAGCAGACACATCCTTCTCTTTCAGATAATCTACAACATACGGTATACCGTCACTGCCAATATCCATGACATATTTCAGATCCACATCACCTCTGGCATGCTCCAGATTGTACTTTGCTATCACAGCTCCTGGTCTCACAAATGCGTACAAAGTGAACATAACCATAACTGTTACAAATATAAACCTGAATACCGGCATTCCAGTATAAAACATACTCACTATCACGCCTGTCATTATTATGGCTGTCACAATAAGAGCCCATATTGTATTTATTCTGAGATATGTGAGATCATATTCCTTTATGTACATCGAAAGCCGCACCGCTGAAGATGCTATCATAACATATGTACACGCACACATAATAACCAGCACAGTTTTCAACACTACACTCTTTTTGAATATCGCATTGAATATCATTACAATACATACATTTACGACTGCCACAAACAAAAGTTGGAAGAATCCACGTCTGGCATACTCTGCATATGTGAGGTCATCCGGAAGTCCTGCACTGTTCATGAAAAGATATATTACCTGAACAACTGCAAATATAAGATAAAATGCAGTGAGAACAACCGTTATCGTTATTCCTATAACTGGTTCATAAGTCCCCTCTTTAGGAGCATTTGCACCAAGGTCCCTGCGTCCAGCCTTAACAATAAATCCATATACAAAGAAGAATATTACAACTGCAAACAAAACAATCTTCACAACACCCCATGAAAAGAATATTTTGCCGAATATATCCTTTATAACTTTTGCAAATACCGGATCTGCCGATGACAGCAGATTAAGTATAATGACAAGAAGCGGAAGCGCTATTGCACAGCCTAGAAGCACATACATAAGCTTGGAATTACGCTTTCTGCCCGACTCTTCACGCTCTGCTCTTCTGTCTGCAAAAGGCATATTTATATATCCAACAGCCCCGATGAACATCTCAAGAAAGGCTATAATCCCCTTAATAATTCCGTGGTTTTCAGTGTCATTATAATATGACATCACTGCGTACATTTCTGTCAGTATGATTCCAACATTACAGCCAAATATCATATATGCCTCATCTGTAAAACTCACCGCTATGGATAGAAGCAATATAATAATATAATACGGTATAAGCTTAATCTGGCTTTTTGATACATAACCTGTATCTGATTCCAGATCTGCCGAACGTTTCTTTTCTCCACGGGAAATATTCACACTTATGAACGCTATCGATACCACAGCCATCACTGCAGATAAAATACTTGACCAGTTTTTATATAAACATGCAGCACTCACTACGGCATATACAAGTACCGGTATTCCAAACATCTTAAATCGTTCTGCTGATATCGCAGGATTTCTCCGCTGCGACGGTCTCATGGCATTATACCCCTGTGGTGGAACGCCCATTCCTCCGTTCATATATCCCGGCGGCGGTGGAGTCCCCGGTCCCATTC
>JAEDGW010000128.1 GCA_016297325.1 Coprococcus sp.
CTACACGATGTGGCAGAGGATGTCGTATGTGGTGGAGAATGGAATCAGCCCGGAGAGCGGACTGGCGGTTGCCGGAGGGCTCTTGCTGATCACGATGGCCAGCGGGATGATGTATTTTGAGAATAAGGATGTTATGTGATAATAAAGGCATAAATTATATGGCTTTCATAGAACCATATAATTTATGCCTTTTATTGAACAAGATATTATATATTACAGCAGATGATTAACCGGCAGATACATAGGAAGTCCGTCCTTGTACTGCAGTGAAACCTCACCTATGATCAGTGGTCTGAGGTATGATTCCATCTCAGGTGTTACATCGTTCTTCTCAGGTGTTATCCAGTCGGGTGGAATAGTCTTGGCCTGATTTGCGATGAGTGATACATTTTCAGGCTCGATGATCCACTGGTATGGATCGTTGGAAACACGCTTGATAGTTGACATGACAGCGGTCATTCCCTCGGCAGCGTATTTTACTGCTGCCTGACCAAGTGCAAATGATTCATTTATATCTGTTCTGGATGAAATGTGTGCGGCACATCTCTGGAGAACGTTGAGCTCTATAGAACGAACCTTTATGTCCATTCTGTCCTTTACCAGACTTTCCAGAGCCTTGCCGGTTCCACTGAGCTGGGCGTGTCCGAATTTGTCTGCTACGGTGGAGGTGGCACTGATGTAGTTGCCATCCTTGTCGTGAATACCCTCGGATACTGCTATGATGACACATCTTGATGTCTTGAGTACATTCTTGATATCATCAATAAACTGATCCTCATCGAAATCAACCTCTGGGAGGTAGATGAGGTGTGGGGCAGGACTGTAGTCATTCCTTGCAAGGCATGAAGCTGCAGTGAGCCAGCCGGCATCTCTTCCCATGATCTCTACTATAACAACACTTGGAATGTTGTATATATATGTGTCGTGTGCAATCTCAAGCATGGTGGATGCGACATATTTGGCTGCAGATCCAAAACCAGGTGTGTGATCTGTGTGGCACAGGTCGTTGTCGATGGTCTTAGGTATACCGATGATCTTCACGTCTGATCCGATCTTCTCAGCGTATTTGCTCAGTTTGTCCACTGTGTCCATGGAGTCGTTGCCTCCTATATAATAGAATGCAGCAACCTTGTATTCCTCAAACCTGTCAAATATGATCTCGTATGGTTTTGAGTCTACCTCAAAATCAGGAAGCTTGTAACGGCATGAGCCGAGGTACATGGCTGGAGAAAGTTCCAGTGTGTTGACCAGAGGAAACTTTGACAGTGCCATAAGAGAAAGGTCTATGAAATTATTCTCCAGCACTCCCTGTATCCCATGGATCGCACCATATACACGGGTAAATTTGTTGCTCTTTTTAACTCCGTCTATAACACCTGCAAGCGATGCGTTTATAGCCACGGTAGGTCCTCCTGACTGAGCTACTATACAGTTGTCTTTCATGTTAAAAATCTCCTTTGAAAGCTTTTGTTTTATTCAGGGCTGCGAAGAAGAGTGGTGATCTTCTTGCGGCCGTATACCATAAGTGCATCTTTGATGATGTTCTTATTTGCCTCTGTTGTATGGATCTCAACGGTATCCAGGAGCTCTTCCACATAGGATGTCCACAGATCGTAGATGATCTTCTGGCTCTTTTCGCTTACAGGCGGAAGTGCCGCTTTGGCCTTCTCAAGGTCACAGTCTGCATCCGTCATATATATAAATGAATCGGGTGTAAGTGCATCTTCTCCATAGGCTGCCACAAATATATCTTCGGTTCTGACGAAGCCGCAGTCGTACATCTCCACGATAAGGTCGTGGATGCATTCGTCGATGTTGTCAAAGTAATGATAATAGCGGAGACGGTATGACTGATCGGCCTCTTCCAGATCGTCTTTGTTCAGCCAGTAGCCTTTGCTCTCGCTGTGATCCTCCTTAAGCGTTTCATCCTGAAAAATGTCAGGATCCCTCATGGCTGCCTCTCTTTTTTCTGCGAGGCGTCTTCTGATATAGACGACGGTGAGAATCACAAGCACCAAAAGGAATATTCCAAGAAGTATACCTATTGTCAATTGTAAAGTGGATCTGTCCATATATACACCTGCCTTTCTTAATTAGAAATATCCATAAGTAGTTATATCTTACCACATATAAGAAGAGTATTTCAAGGTGTGTATATGTGCAGAATATGGCATGGGAATTATGTAAAAAGTTGGTTAAAGTTGATGAGAAAATTTCTTGCAAGTCATGTAAAGGTAATGTATAATGTGTTCAAAGCTGAGATGTAATAAGTCTCTTGTGATTTTGAACCTACATTTGAATAAACGGGATTCCTATATCATTGCTATTGAAGTCAAGCCTCGTTATATAAGTTCTAGTGGAAGGCAGATATACAATTGCGGTTGCCCACCTAGCGCTGCTAGGACTCAAAAGCAAGGGCGCATTTCAGTTTATTACAAAAGACAAAAAAGCAGCATGTATATGCTGCTTTTTCTCTGTAATAAGGAATGGGGATTAAAAATGCGTATAGATCAGCGAAAGAAATGGTATCAGAAGATAAAATACAATAAGAATTTCAAAGTTGTGAGTTTTGTCACGGTCATATTGATATTTGTCGTTGGATATGTGTTCATTACAGGAAAGAGCCGTATGGGGGAGAATACTACGGAGGACAGCACCGAGTCTTCAGGAAGTCTTGTCGAGACTGTGGTGATCGAGGCTCCGGATGATCCTACGGCGGATCTTAAGCAGTATGCATCATCAGACACAGATGACAACAGTGTTATACAGGAATATGACTATACTATCCAGGGAGCCGGTTCCATAGCAGCAAAGGAGAAGCCGACAAAGACAGCTTCAGTCAGGAATTCCAGTGGAGACAGAACTTCTGGCGGACGTGGTGATGGTGGTTCGTCTGTCGTGATCTCAGGTATGGAAAACAGCGTGAGGGTTATCCTGACGAATGGAGGCAGCTATAAGCAGAGTTATGTGGAGTTTTCGTGTAATACCGCATTTGCAGTCACAAGTGATGGCAAGAAGAAGGAGTATAAGGCAAACGAGCTTGTATCACTGGGAAGCGATGCCAAGGCGTCGAGCATAGTTGTCCAGCCTGACAGCTCAGATGGACGTATCACAGTGTCCAGCCTCAGCAAGTCTGGTGGAGCTCCAAGCTATCACGGCGTACTTGATATAACAAAGGATTCGGGCGGATATCTTATAGTCAATCAGGTCGATATAGAGCAGTATCTGTATGGCGTAGTATCAAGTGAGGTGTCAGCAAGCTACAATAAGGAGGCACTCAAGGCACAGGCGATATGTGCCAGAGGATTTACATATAGAAAGCTGGGAAGCAATTACAACGGGTATAATGCCGATCTGGATGATACGACGGCATGTCAGGTATACAACAATTTCCCGGAGACCGACAATTCTATAGCTGCGGTCCAGGAGACGACGGGAATTGTTCCTACATATAACGGCGAGATCATAAATGCGGTGTACTTCTCTACATCCTGTGGAACGACAACAACGAGTGATCAGGTCTGGGGTGGCAGCATGCCATATACGTGTACGAGAATACAGAATACTGCTCTTGATATTCCACATTTCAGTGATGAGGAAGCTTTTAGGGATTTCATGGATGGCAAGACGGACACGGACGTGGTAGAGAGAGATTATCCTATGTACAGATGGACTGTAACTTACACTGAGGATGAGATGAGAAGTGCTATTGAGACAGGACTTTCAAGGTGTTCAGGCGTGTCTGCAACATCTGTTGGCAAGATAGAATCTATAGAGATGACTGGCAGAGACGACAGCGGTCTGGTCAAGGAGGTCACTATAAAGGGAAGTGATGGCACTGTGGTTGTGAGCGGACAGAACAATATAAGAGTGCTGTTTGCAACGGACGGCAAGGCCATAACTGAGCAGGATGGTTCAGAACTCACAGGCTGGACAGGAGTTCCAAGTAACTTCTATTACGTCAAGAAAGACAATAATATGTATATACTCAAGGGCGGCGGATACGGACACGGCGTTGGCATGAGCCAGAATGGTGCAAATGCACTTGCAGGTCTTGGATATTCGGCCGGAGATATCATAAGTCATTATTACAATGGAGCAGTGCTGAGTTCAGTAGAGTAAATGAGTGGGTTTTTTGTAAACCAAAATTGCGGAGATAATATATGAATATAAGGAGAAATATCATTCGCCTTTATTACAAGGTCAGGTTGTTTATGGCTGAGATGAATAAAGATCAGATTCCTTCATTTGCGGCGCAGGCGGCATTCTTCTGGCTGCTTTCGCTCTTTCCACTGATGATGGCATTGTTGACGCTGGTCAAATACCTTCCTTTTACGCAGGATCAGGTGGTAGGATTGATAAATGAGATCATACCAAATGCTATCCAGTCAAACTTTGATTTCATGGTGACAGAGATCTATGACAGCAGAAGTACAGTGGTCATGACTACGGTTTCTGTGCTGCTCACAGTCTGGTCTGCGGCTAAGGGAACGATGGCGATTGGAAGAGGATTGACGTTCATATCTGGCAGGGAGGACAGTGTAAACTATTTTCTCAGAAGAGCCATACATACACTTTATACATTGATTTTCTGCGTCATGCTCATCGCAGTGATGGTTATATATATTCTGGGCGATGTTGTGGTGGCGAATATATTGGTAAGGCTTGAGAATGTCAATGGTTTCCATCTGGTTGATCCTGTGGCACATATCCTGTCACTGGTCAAGATAGGATTTGCACCAACGATATTGTTTGGTGTCATGATCCTGGCTTATTGGGCACTTCCGGTGGGAAAGATAAGGATTAAAACAGCCGTTCCGGGAGCGGTTTTCAGCACATGCCTGTGGATGCTCCTGTCATTTGGCGTGGCAAGCTACATAAATATAGTCGGGATAAACACATATATGTATGGAAGTCTTGCCAGTGTTATACTTCTGGCATTGTGGTTCTATATGTGTATGTATGTGATGCTCATAGGTGCGGAACTCAACAAATTCATAGACAGAGGCTTACTTCGCAAGAAAAAATGTTGACGAATTGCAGGCAATGGGTATATTATCACTAATGTAAAATATGAGAAAAGACAGAGACGATGCAAAAGATGTATGAGTCATCCACAGAGAGACCGGGTCAGCGGCTGGAAGCCTGGTTGGCAGGGCTGTACATTTAATTTCACATCAGAGTCTCCTCGGCAGAAGATCAGGATATATGATGTACTGATTGTGTAGGTCGCGGCGAGTGACATGCGTTAAGTGTCTAATGAGAGTCAGATAAACGGTTCATGCAGATGATAGCATTTATCTGGAATCAGGGTGGTAACGCGGATATATCCGTCCCTGGTATGTATAACAGCATATCGGGGACGGTTTTTTTGTGCAGTAAACTGTCATGCAGAAATCGTGGCAGCCCGATAGAAATAGTAGGTATCGGCAGATACTTAGATGGAAGTAAAAGGAGAAATACGATGAAAGACAAGTTGGAAGCCATCAAGGCAGAGGCTCTTGCCAAGATCGAGAGCGCAGAGGTTGTATCATCACTGAACGATGTGAAGGTGGCGATACTCGGTAAGAAGGGAGAACTCACACAGGTTCTCAAAAGCATGAAGGATGTTGCACCGGAGGACAGACCTAAGGTCGGTCAGATGGTAAATGAGGCACGTCAGGCCATCGAGACAGCACTTGACGAGAAGACAAAGTCCATCAACAGAGCACTCCGTGCAGAGAAGATGAAGAGAGAGACAATAGATGTAACTCTTCCTGGTGTTAAGAAGCTCACAGGACACAGACATCCAAACCAGATAGCACTTGAGGATCTGGAGAGAGTATTCATCGGTATGGGTTATGAGATCGTTGAGGGCCCTGAGGTAGAGTACGACAAGTACAACTTTGAGCTGCTGAACATCCCTGCAAATCACCCTGCAAAGGATGAGCAGGATACATTCTATGTTACAAAGGATATCCTCCTCCGTACACAGACATCACCTGTTCAGGCAAGAATCATGGAGAAGGGCAATCTTCCTATAAGAATCCTCTCACCTGGACGAGTATTCAGAGCTGATGAGGTAGATGCAACACATTCACCATCATTCCATCAGGTAGAGGGACTTGTAATAGACAAGGGAATCACTATGGCAGACCTCAAGGGAACACTGGCGCAGTGGGCAAAGGAGTTCTTCGGTGAGAACACAAAGGTCAAGTTCAGACCTCACCATTTCCCATTCACAGAGCCTTCAGCAGAGTGTGATATCACATGCTTCAAGTGCGGCGGCAAGGGATGCCGAGTATGTAAGGGCAGTGGCTGGATAGAGATCCTTGGCTGTGGTATGGTTCATCCAAAGGTTCTCCGCGACTGTGGAATAGATCCTGAGGTATATTCAGGATTTGCATTTGGAATCGGACTTGAGAGAGTAACACTTCTCAAGTATGAGATAGATGACATGAGACTTCTCTATGAGAACGACATGAGATTCTTAGACCAGTTTTAA
>JAEDGW010000129.1 GCA_016297325.1 Coprococcus sp.
ACTATGATCCTGGCCGCCATCTCGGTCACACCTGAGAATATCGCTCTGCCAGAATAGCCAAGTCCCTGCGTCACCATACGGGCCACATTGAGTATACCGAGACTCCAATAGAAGAATCCCATGCATCTCAGATACTTGGCTGAGGCATCGAGTACATCCACCGCACTCTTCTTGACGAATATCATGGAAAGTGGTCTTCCAAATAATATCATCACAAGTCCAGCAATAACGCCGTACAAAGTCGCAACGGCTATCGCCTGCCACAATCCCTGTTTTATACGCTTTGCCTGTCCGGCTCCAAGATTCTGACTGCAGAACACAGAAGCCGCCGTTGCAAATGCGTCAAACGGACACATAGTAAACTGCTTTATCCTCATACCGGCTGTGAATCCCGATACATACACGCTTCCCAGCTTGTTGTTTGCGGACTGCATGACCATACTGCCTATGGCTGTTATGGAGAACTGCAAACCTGTTGGGATTCCCATAACGAGAAGTTCCTTCACAGCAGAACCCTCTACCTTTCTGTCCTGCGACTCAAGATGCATCACCTGAACCTTTTTGAATATGTATACAAGACACAATATTCCACTCACAGCCTGTGCCGTGATAGTCGCTATGGCCGCACCGGCGCAATCCCATTTGAGTACCAATATACAAAACAGATCAAGGAATATGTTCAGTATCGCCGAAAATGCCAGGAACATAAAAGGTGTCCTACTATCCCCCAGCGATCTGAGCACACTGGACAGATAATTGTACATAAGCGTGAACGGTATTCCCAGGAATATGACTATAAGATAAGAATACGCCTTGTCATATATATCCTGCGGAACCGAGAGCAGATGAAGAATCTGATTGCAGCACACCGAACATATGACTGTTACGATAAGTGCTATAATTCCCGTGAGAACTGCTCCGTTAAATATATACTTTCTCATCTTATGCATATCATTTGCACCAAAATACTTCGCAACAGGAACACCAAATCCTGCGCAGCATCCCATACAGAATCCCAGAACGAGAAACTGTATACTGCTGCTTGCTCCGACTCCAGCCAGAGCCTTATCACCCAGTATCTGCCCCACAATAGCCGCATCTATTATGTTGTATGTCTGTTGGAGCAGATTGCCGAGCAAAAGCGGGGTGGCAAACTGCAGCATCAGGCTGAGGGGCTTACCGGAAACCATGGACTTAGCCATGTCTTACACCTTCCTTACATTATTGATAGGACGGTGAGTTGCTAATTCTATCTTTGAACACAGAGCTGCTATACATATCATTCGCTGGGTCGCTTCCGCTTATTTCGCCCTGCAGCGGTACTAAGGTGCCGCCTCACAGCGCCACCTAAGGACCGGCGGGCTCAAATTCCCTGCTCACGATATGTATAGCAACTCTGTGTAACAACTTTATTGTGGCAACTCACCTGTTAGATGAATAATAACTACGTATGTAAGTCAGTTCCAGACTTACTTTATATTTATTATCCGTATCTTTTATAATAACTTTTCGGCCATGGCTTCGAGTGCTACCACATCCGACTGCTTGAATGCAGACTTGATGGTCACGTGCTCGTCCACGATCTCTATGTCCTTCATGGCTGACATCTGCTCCTTCATGAGCTTGGCTGCCATCGGTGCCCATGAGCCATTCTCGATAAATGCAACCTTTCTCTTCTGGTACGCCTTCATCTTCAGGTGGTTGATGAAATCTGCCATGACTGGCATCATGCCTCCATCGTATGTAGGTGCTGCGAGCACAAGTCTGTCGTATCTAAAGGCATCCTCTATGCACTCTGCCATATCATCTCTTGAGAGGTCTGATATTGCAACCTTTGGTGCGCCTTTTGCCTCAAGGATCTCCGCAAGCTTCTTTGCCGCCTTCTCTGTGTTGCCGTGGAGACTGCAGTAAGCGATGAAGATTCCCTCATCCTCAGGTGTATATGTTGACCACAGCTGATATTTGCCGATGTAATATTCAAGGTTCTCTGTAAGGATTGGTCCGTGGAGTGCACATATCTTCTGGATGTCCAGTCCTGATGCCTTCTTGAGAAGTGCCTGTGCAGGCATACCATATTTTCCTACTATATTGAAGTAATAACGTCTTGCCTCACACGCCCAGTCCTCATCCGTATCCAGAGTTCCGAACTTGCCAAATGCATCCGCTGAGAAGAGTATCTTCTCACTCTGCTCATATGTGACCATAACCTCAGGCCAGTGAACCATAGGAGCCATAAAGAACTGAAGTGTATGGCTTCCAAGTGAGAGCGTCTGTCCCTCTGCAACAGTCACGCTTCTGTCAGCCACAGGAACCTCAAAGAAATTTGGGAGCATTCCGAAAAGCTTTGCATTCGATACGATCTTGATATCCGGGTACTTTGCAAGCACATCGCCAAGGTTGGCTGAGTGATCCGGCTCAAGATGTGATATTATCAGATAATCCGGCTGTCTGTCTCCCAGCACCTCTGCCACATTTGCAAACCACTGGTCTGCGCACTTTGCATCTACCATATCCATAATGGCTATCTTCTCGTCCATGATGACATAAGAATTGTACGCTATGCCGTTTGGAACTATGTACTGGTTCTCAAAAAGGTCTATATCCTTGTCATCCACGCCCACATAAAATACTGAATCAGTTACATTCTTCAACATGTGTTTATCCTCCTCGTAAATATAATCTCATTCTTCAGGCTGCATAAAGCAGCGCCTTGCATACATTTTTACTGCAAATTATTGCCGTCTTATTATAACATAAGGTCTTTCGTATTAGAACCATTCAATTTACCCCGAATGCCTGTTTCAAGCTCAAGTCAGACAAAAGAGAACCAGCAGAACTGATCCTCTTTTGCGTTATTATATCCTACTCACTTTCTTCTGCATCTTCTCCTGATACATGATGTGGTCAGCCTCCCGCACATAGTCCTCCAGCGTCTTATCGCTCTCCGGATCAGTGATCACATAACCTATGCTGAACTCCAGATCGAATGGAAGCTTCTCCTGCGCAGCTATCTCCCTGGCTTTCTCAAGGATCGCCGCCTTCCGCTCCTCAGGAGCTTCCTCCTCATCATATATGGATATGGTCACAAATTCATCTCCGCCATATCTCACAGGGATACTGCTCACTCCGCCGCCTCCGGCCACAGCTCTGGCCGCATTTCTTATAGCCTTATCGCCAAACTCATGACCGTATGTGTCGTTTATATATTTGAGTCTGTCCATGTCGGCAAACATTATGAGCAGCGCCCTTCCCTGTTTTTCCGCCTTGTCAAATGCCTTTGCAGCGATCTGTCTCATGCCCTCTCTGTTGTATATCTGGGTGAGAGGATCCTTTATGGATATCGCCGCAAGCTCCTGATTGATCTGCTCCAGTCTCCATTTGTTGAACAACGTGATCATGGCCACGTTCATTTCGCTTATGACTGTCGCCCAGAGCTGCTTATCCATGAGGTAATAACCATTCTCCACGCAGCAGAAGCCTACCGCCTTGTCTCCGAAGTGAAACGGTGCAAATAAGAATATATTGCCGCCTGTCTCATCGTCCAGAAGAGGGAACATGCTGTGGTATGTATCGTCTCCTGCATCTGAGACACCCTGTCTGTACACGATCTGCATTCTCTGAGGATATCCCTTCACCGCAAATACATCCTCATCATACGCCGCCGAGAGGGTCGGGCCTGAACCGCCCATCTCCACAAGGGATCTGTCAACGACCATAACGCACTTCTTACATTCTGCCTCAGTATATGCCGTCTGAACGCACGGATAGAGCCCGCTGTAATCCTTGCACCTGCTCAGCAGATGTGTGAAGTCCAAGGTGCTCTCATCGATCTCTTCCCGCTCCACAACGCCCATTATATAATTCTTAAGGTACTGTCTGCCGTTCAGCATGGCATCCGAGCCACAGCCGCAGCTCTCTGTAAATATACATTTATAGTCTATGTATGAGCTGGTATCCGGTGCATTACCCGCCCAGATATTCAGCATGATCTCTGCCGCCGCATATCCGATCTTCTCACGGATCCTGCTAACTGTTGTTATACGCGGAGTATAGTAAGCGGCCTTGTCAAAGTTGTCGAATCCCGTAACCTTGAAGTCCTGTGGCACAGAAAGTCCCAGCGATTCAGCTCTGTTGCATACGCCCACCGCCAGATTGTCATTTGCACAGATGATGGCATCAGGGAGTATCTTTCTGACAAGCTCCCGCTCCTCAAGCCGTTTCTCATCCAGCTCCTCCTGTTCCTTTGCTCCCGGATTCTCTGCATCCGGTGCAGAATCGGCAAAGCTGCCGCTGGTTATCTCACCGTATACCTCCGCAGGGCCGCCATAATCCGGTCCATCCTTTTCATGCTGTATACAGGTGTGTCCATGCAGCCTGAGCAGCTCCTCAAATCCAGACACACCGTCATTGAAACCAAAATCACCGAACAGGACATCCTCGTCATCCACAGTAAGACCATATTCGTCCATGCAATCCACGAACGCGCGGCATCTCTCCTGCGCCTCATAATTGTCCTTTGGCCCGGCAAGATACCACATCTTCTTTGCACCGTGTTTCTCTATCATATGCCTTGTCATGTCATACATGGCATCATAATTATCTATACCCACAAAGTGCAGTCCGTCAAATGCTGTCTCAAGACTTATCGCCGGAACCCCGCTCTTCCGTATTCTCTCCAGAAGTTCCGCCGTCACGTCCGGATATTTGATATTGTTTACCGAGATTATGATCCCGTCAAAATCCGTGAGTTCTGGCAGGTTATAGATATTGTATTCACCATAGCTGTAGCCATCATCCCTGTTCCAGTTTCCATTGCTGTTGAATATATAAAGATTCACATCTGCCTGGGCATCCTTTATCTTCTGCATGAATCCAAGCGGCCATGCGTATGTAAAATATCTCTTCCATCCGTCCATGAACAGTGCAACTTTTTTCATACTATTTTACCTCCTGTGAAACTCCGGATCACTCCTCACGAAATCGTCCATGTCAATGGGCTGCCGCCCGGAGTCTCATATAAAAAAACGAATCTGCATATACAAATTATACACAGATCCGCTTTTCATAAACATATACAAATGTATCAAAAACATGTACTTTACTATCGCTTTATCACTTAAGCGGATAGTCGTCATGTTCCGGCTTGTAATCACGTATAGTCTTAAGTGCCGGCAATGCGCATCCATCATAGTCAAAAAGTGCCTGATTAGCCCATTCATTTCCACAAGGGCCCGACTCCTCTATATATGACAGAGCACCCTCT
Source organism: Coprococcus sp. (assembly GCA_016297325.1). Lineage (GTDB taxonomy): Bacteria > Bacillota > Clostridia > Lachnospirales > Lachnospiraceae > Coprococcus. Next base: position 5,264 of record JAEDGW010000129.1, read on the forward strand.
GTCGCCCAGCCGCTTCCCGGAACAGGAATCCAGCCAGCTTCCCAATAATAGAAGCCATCACCGCCAGGAACAGAATCGATCAGTTTCATTATATCGTTCATGAAATCCGACTGTCCCTCCGGCGTCATAGGATAATCAAGTTTTTCCACCAGTGAACTCTTTGTCGCATAGCCCTTTCTATCTTCAGGCCCCAGCTTCTCATAATCCGCATAGTCCTCCATGGTGAATCCCATGGATACCTCTGCGATAACTATCTTCTTGCCGTATCTAGCCGCCATGTCACGCATGTTGACCTCAAGTTCCTTCATCGTTCCATGCCAGAACGGATAATACGACATGCCAATTATATCAAAATCTTCTCCTCTTTCCATGTAGTGGTCAAACCAGTCCACATACATGGAATTGTTGCCTCCGTTGTCGAGATGTATCATGACCGGAATATCAACGTCAACCGATTTAACCGCCCTTATACCCGCACTCACAAACTTCGCGATATTGTCATACTCAGGCTTCTGGCCAAGCGGCCACATAAGTCCATTTGTAAGCTCGTTTCCAACCTGGACAAGCTGAGGGAAAACGCCCGCTTCCTTCATCTCTGAAAGAGTCTCCCTTGTGTAGTCATACACAGCCTTTTCAAGCTGATCAGCGTCCATACCTCTCCACGCCTTTGGCACTCTCTGCTTGCCCGGGTCAGCCCAGAAATCACTGTAGTGATAATCAAGCAGAACGCTCATTCCATGATCCATAGCGCGCTTTGCGAGTTTCTTGTATACCTCAAGGTCATTTGTGCCCGCACCATAAGGTACACCATCCTCGGTGTACGGATCATTCCACAGACGAAGTCTCACAGAATTCACACCATAGCTCTTCAGTATGTCAAATATATCTCCCTCCACACCGTTGTCATAATATTTCGCACCTAACTCTTCAACCTCGACAACAGTGGAGAGATCCACGCCCTTTATATAATCTGCCATATTTTCGTCTCCTTCATCTGTCTATATTTAAGTAATTTAAAATATGTCACTAACAGCCACCATAGGAACATGTCCTGCATGCCTTATGATGGCGTCAGTCAATTAATCGTCAAATGTGATCCTGTCGTACATTCTTCCGTACTTCATTCTGATAAGTTCATTCTTTGCCAGAACGTCCTCCTCCGGTCCTACATACTGAC
>JAEDGW010000130.1 GCA_016297325.1 Coprococcus sp.
ATGAGACGGAAAAGGATAGCTGTACTTACAGCTCAGGCTGATGAGTACATACAGGGGCGGTTCCTTTCAGGTTTTTTTGAAAGGGCTTTTGAACTTGACTACGATGTGTGTGTTTTTTCGATGTATCTGAAGTATCAGGATACGTATCAGAGAGAGATTGGCGATGCAAATATATTCAATCTGGTCGATATGAGAAGATATGATGCGTTGGTTGTGTTTACTGACAGGATAAGGACTCCGGGTATAGCAGAGGGACTTTTGTGGAGAATAAAACAGGAATTTGATGGCCTGGTGCTTGTGATGGAGGACTATGTTGACGGTTATGAGTCAATCAACATAGATCACAGGAGCAATATGTGCGAACTCACGGATCATCTAATAGATGTGCATGGGTGCAGAGATATTGTCATGCTGGATGGCTGGCAGGGCAATGCCAGTTCTATAAAGAAGAAGGAGGGCTTTTTTGACAGTCTTAAAAAGCATGGTTTAAAGTGTGATGAAGACAAGGTATACTATGGCAACAACTGGTATGATTCAGGACGGGATACAGCGGCATCTATGCTGGAATCAGGAGATGGACTGCCGGATGCGATAGTATGTGCTAATGATTATATGGCCATTGGATTTGCTGCGGAGCTGGAGAATAGAGGAATAAATGTGCCAGAAGATATCGCTGTTGTAGGATATGATACACTGGATGCGAACGACGATAAGGTCATCCCTCTTACATCGATGGACATACCTGCCAGGGAAGATGGAATGTATGTGGCCTCGCTGCTGGACAGCAGGATTAAGGGATTGCCATTTGAGCAGGACAGACCTCTGGCGAAGATACATCCGGGCAGAAGCTGTGGATGTGACAGGTGTACGGGAGCCAGTATGAAATCTGGTTTGGCATGGGATTTGTCATCACAGTCAGCAAGATACGGATCTTATTATGATCATATGATGGAGGATCTGCTCTCGCAGAGAGACTACCGTGGATTTTATAATACTATATTTCAGAATATCCATCCAGACAGTGGTTTCAGAAATTTCAGCCTTTGTCTGAATGAGTATTGGAATGCACCTGAAGTTATGATGGGGGCAAATGCTCTCCGGGTAGGATATACGAAGAATATGTACAGGATCATCAAAAGCGGTGATGGTGAGGGTGCTATAGATTTTGATGATTGTTTTGATGTCTCAAAGCTTATACCTGAGCTTGACGAGGACAGGGAACGACCGGACGCATATGTGTTCACCCCGCTTAATTTTGACGATAGATGTTTTGGCTATGCGGTTATCAACAATGGAAGTGCATGCAGAGCATATGATAGTTCGTACAGCGCATGGCTCAGACAGATAATGCAGGGCATGGAAGCATTTTACAGGCAGGCAAACCTTCAGAAGCTGATAGACAAGATGAATGCCTCACAGATCAGAGATGATCTCACGGGAGTATACAACTACAATGGGTTTACTGCCAGATGCAGGGATATGTGTGAGGAGGCTCTTCTAAATGGAAGGAGCATCACGCTTCTGGCGATAGACATCAAGGGCCTTGGACAGATAAACACAAGACTTGGAAGAAAGACTGGTGACGAAGCGATACAGGCTCTCGCTGGAATGATATCGTCGTCCATAGATAAGTACGATGTATGCATGAGAATGTGCAATGATGAGTTTGTAGTGGCAACTCAGGTGATGGAAGAGAACAGTAACCATACAAGCGAGATAATAGCACAGATAGAGAAAAAGGCAGAGCAGTTCAACAGGACAAATAAAGAGGGTTTCACGATAGAAGTCTGTTTTGCGGTTGATACCGAGATCGTGTCAAGCGCAGAGGCTCTGGATCACTATGTCAATGATCTCATAAATTCCAAGAACAATGACAAAAAGAGGGAGTATCTGGAGACATCCCGCAATTCTGATCTGACGCAGGAGGATCTTGAACAGGACAAGTTCGTCGCTGATATTCTGGACAGGAATCTGCTCACTTATCATTTTCAGCCTATCGTCAATGCGCATACAGGTCAGATATATGCGTATGAGGTGCTGATGCGCGCCGACACGGAAGAGTATATTTCACCATTAGATATCATTCAGAGCGCTGACAGAATGGGAAGGCTTTCGGATGTGGAGCGTGCTACATTTGTCAACGTGCTGAATCTGATAGAGCAGAAGAATGATGAACTCAGGGAAAAGAAGATATTCATGAACAGTATTCCGGGATGCAGGCTTGCACCGGAGGATGAGGATATCATAGAGAAGAAACTCAGCCGTCTGGGCGGTCATGTCGTTGTGGAATTTACGGAGGAAGCTGAGATGAATGACAAGCTTCTTGGTGAGATCAAGAACAGATATGATCGAATGAATATAGAGACTGCCATAGATGACTATGGTTCAGGTTATTCAAATGTAAATAATCTCCTGAGGTATATGCCGCAGTATGTGAAGATAGACAGGATGCTCATGACAAACATACATGAAGATCCTCAGAAACAGCATTTTGTGAAAGACATAATAGAGTTTGCTCATGACAATGATATAGTAACACTGGCCGAGGGAGTGGAATTGGGTGATGAACTCAGGGAAGTCATAAGGCTGGGTGCAGATCTGATACAGGGCTACTATACAGCAAAGCCGTCTCCAGAGGCTGTTCAGGAGATAGACAAGAGGGTAGTGACTGAGATAGTGCAGTATAACCAGAATGAGATAACAAAGTATGGCAAGAAGATATATGTCATAACTGATGAGGATGAGATATCCATGGTACAGCTTGCTTTTAACAAGTATACAGCACTTGATTTCAGGCGTGTGGGCGATGCTTACAGGTATATCAGCATGACGGGAACTCCGGGCTTTAAGTCAAATATGCTGATAACCATAGGCGATGGTTTCTGCGGTGAGCTTCGTATAGACAGCATAAGTCTGGGTGGTGAGAAGGGTATACCGTGTATAAGACTTGGGGAACACTGCGATGTGAGGATAGTTCTCACAGGTGACAATGAACTGCGTACCGGTGGAATTCAGGTTCCGGAGTCGTCTAAGCTTGAACTTGCAGGCGATGGAGACCTGAGGATTACCCTGGCTGGAGGCAGATATTTTGGAATAGGCAATGATTATTTCTCCGGCCATGGGGATCTGTATTTCAACCAGGATGGTGTACTGTCCATAACGGCCACAGGCATGAGGGGAATAGGAATAGGATCTGGCCTGGGCGGTAATATCTACATATCTCATGGACGTTATGAGATAGATCAGCGCGGACAGGAAGGTGTGATCATAGGCTGTGTAAGCAGCGACTGTCATATACATATAGAGAACTGCGATATGGAGATATACAATGGAATAGCCAGAAGCACTACCATAGGATCGTTTGAGGGCTGTGCAGACATAAGCATAGAGAACATATCAGGTAAGATCTCCGGAGCCTCTATAACCACAGCGGTGATAGGAACTGTGACAGGTGCAAGATGTTCAGTTAAGATGCAGAATGTGAATATATCAATGAATGTGAGGGCAAATGAGTGTTACGGAATAGGGTGTAGAAATGGCAGCACAGATGTGGAGATACAATATGCATATGTCAAGGTGGAGGTTCAGGGCAAGGATGCATATGCCATGGGCAACAGCACACATACTTCAAGGATATTGCTCTCAAATTCAGATATAAACACGCAGGTGATCAACAGTGTTGGAACAGACATTGGAGCTGATGAGAGAGACATCACCATAGGAAATGGAAGAGTCAGATTCATTGTAAATGGCACACAGATAGACAGAGAGGTGCACCTGATAGATCTTTAAGATTTGCTAAGGTTGCCTTAACTATGGTTGTGAAGTATAATACTGCCAATTGAGGAATAGGGGATAATACCCAAAAAAATAAATGTGAGAGAGAATAGATATGGTATTTTCAAGCTTGATTTTTTTATTTGTATTTTTTACAGCAAATCTCATAGTATACTTTGCGGTATCGCCGCAGAAACGCAATAAGGTTCTGCTCATATTTTCACTGGTGTTTTATGCGTGGGGAGGACCGAGATATCTGCTGCTCCTTGCGGGTGAGACTCTTGTGAGCTGGATATTTGCACTGAAGATCAGTGAGGCCAGAGCTGGATATACAAAGAGAACAGAGAAATTCTACCTTGTGTGTGATCTGGTCATTATGCTTGCGTGTCTGGCAGTATTCAAATATCTTGGATTTTTTATTGGCAATTTCAAAGCTATATTTGGCGTGCCCAAAGCAGTGCCTCAGATAGTTCTTCCTATTGGAATATCATTTTACACATTCCAGCTCATATCCTATGTGGTGGATGTGTACAGAAATCAGGTAAAACCACAGAAAGAGTATTGGAAGCTTCTGCTTTACTCAAGCCTGTTTCATCAGTGTATAGCCGGTCCTATTGTCAGGTATGAGACTGTTGCGGATGAGATTGACAACAGGGAGATAACAGCTAATGACATCTATATGGGTGTCAGAAGATTTACGGTTGGACTTGCCAAGAAAGCCGTCCTGGCCAACTCGTGTGCAAGCATAGCAGACACTCTGCTTCCGGCTGGAGTTGCAAGCCTTAAGGCTCAGACGACCCTGGGAATGTGGCTTGGAATGATCGCGTATATGCTTCAGATATATCTTGATTTTTCGGCATATTCAGATATGGCGATAGGAATGGGCCGTATGGTTGGATTTCATTACGATGAGAACTTTAACTATCCTTATATGGCTACATCAGTGAATAATTTTTGGAGAAGATGGCATATATCACTTAGTTCCTTTTTCAGGGATTATGTGTATATACCTTTGGGCGGCAACAGATGCGGCACTGCAAAATACATCAGAAACATGGCTATAGTGTGGTTCCTCACGGGAATGTGGCATGGAGCAAGCTGGAATTATATATTCTGGGGGCTTTACTATCTGATTTTTCTTCTCCTGGAGAAGTTTTATCTGGGCGGAAGGCTTGGCCCTGTGGCGTCGCATATCTATACGCTGCTCGTCATTTTGTTTGGCTGGACGATATTCAGGTTTGAGAGCCTTTCAGAGCTTGGAACAGTGCTTGCCGGTATGTTTGGCATAGGTACATCGGGATTTGCAAATATGGCACTTGGAACAGTATTCCTGAAGAATATGTTCTTCATTGTGCTTGCGTGTGTAGCCTGTACAGATATTGGCAAGAGAATGAGAAAGGCTGCTATGGAGGCTGGCAAGGTAAAACCTTTGGTGCTCACGCTGCACAATGTGTGCGAGATGCTCACACCGGCATTCCTGCTCATAATCTCAGTGCTGGCACTTGTGGGAGCAAGCTATAACCCATTTTTGTATTTCCAGTTCTAGTCAGATAATTCGCAGTGTGGCTGCGGGAAGATGAAGGTAGATATGAAGAGAAGATTTACGAGAAGTCAAAGACAACAGATTAAGAAATTCAGGGCACTTGCTGTTTTGCTGTTTGCGGCGGTCATGGCGGTGGGGGCGTTTATAGGAATATTGTTATTTGTCAGACCTAAGACATCAGATGTTGAGAAGCGTGAGCTTGCGAAGTTTCCATCGTTTACGATCACATCATTTCTGGATGGTTCTTATTTTGAGGCGGTATCCCTGTGGTATTCTGACACATACCCTATGAGAGATTCACTTGTATCTGCTGATCAAAGTCTGAAATCACTGTATGGCATAGAGGCCGGAACACAGGTTGTGGGCGGTGGAATTAAGGGCGATGAGATACCTGATGCAGATAAGGTTAAGAAAGACAATACTGACAGTAAAGATGACAAGAACAGCTCGGAGAGTACAACACAGTCCACTACGGAGGATCCTGAGATCGGGCTTTCTGCGGAGGCAACTCATTCAAAAGTAAATAAAAATTCGACAGGGACTGATAACGTGGTAAAAACTGTTGAGCCACCTGATTCAAAGGCTATGGATGAAGCTTTTCAGAAACAGCTTCAGGATAACCTGTATGTAAAGGACGGCGCAGCCTATAGCATGTATTATTTCGTTCAGGATTCGGCAACACAGTATATAGATGCACTGAACGGTGCTGCAGCCAAGCTTTCGGGCCAGACAGATGTGTATGACATTTTGGTGCCAAATAGTTCGGGAATTCTTTTGTCAGACAGTGAACTTAAGAAACTTGGTGGTTCTGATCAGAAACAGGCTATAGAATATTATTACAGTATGATGGATGGAGTTAAGACGGTAGACATATTTGACACCCTGAAATCACACAAAGATGAGTATATTTATTTTAGGACAGATCACCATTGGACTGCGGACGGTGCATTCTATGCCTATGAGGAGTTCTGCAAGAAGAAGGGAATTACAGAGATTCCACTGTCACAGAGAAAGAAAGATACTTTTGAGGGGTTCCTTGGAAGCTTCTACAATACGCTTCAGAACTCAGATATGAAAAAGAATCCTGATACAATATACGCATACGAGCCTATTG
>JAEDGW010000131.1 GCA_016297325.1 Coprococcus sp.
CTTGATACATTGCTTCAAACAAAGCTACCGCTTGCTCATACAAATTCCTATTTATGCAACCAATGCTAAATTCCTATTTATCGTAACATTCAACTGTATCTTAGCATCTATATCACATAATACAGAAACAATTTTATTCTGTATCTCTAATCTGGGTATATCAACCTCTATGTCAGAAAATGTCTCCCGGGTTATAGTGTCAAACACAGATCCATGAACTTTTTTTTGCAATTTACCAACATTATATTTTATTAAATAATACAAATAATCACTAGATATTATATTTTTCTTTGCTCTAAGGCCATAACATGATTGATTAAATGTCATTGGATATGGAATTGATGCAATTTCTCCAACAGTTCCTCTTGCAGAGATTATCATATCTCCTCTATCCAAGAATTTTGTGCTTGAATTCTCCAAACCTAATTTAGTTATTTTCTTTTCTGTATTATATACATATCTCAAATCATTATTGAAATCTTTCACGGACAACCATGGTATATCCCCATCCCAATAATCTGGATTTGAAGTTTTGGGCGTTCCACCACCTATTATGTCCATAATGTCTGAAAGCTTATATATCATACCCAATCGCCCTCAACTTCCTACGAATCTCATCCTCCAACTCATGACTCTTATCAAACAATTCAGACAGTTCCGATGTAAGCCTTGTCATCTTCTCCTCGAACGGCTCGCCATCATCCTCCTGCTCTTCTATTCCTACATATCTGCCCGGAGTAAGTATGAAATCTTGTTTTTCAATCTCTGCAATATCTGCAACTGCACAGAATCCCTTCACATCTTCAAGAGTTCCATCGACAAATGCTGTATATGCATCTGCTATTTTCTGAATATCTTCATCTGTGAGCTCTCTGAGCTTGCGGCTAACCATAGTTCCCATCTTACGAGCATCTATGAACAAAGTTTTGCCAGACTGTTTTTTCTGTTTATTAAGGAACCACAATGATACCGGAATCTGAGTTGTGTAGAATAACTGATTTGGCATAGCAACGATGCACTCTACCAAATCAGCATTTATTATGTTCTTACGGATTTCTCCCTCTCCGCCAGACTGTGATGACAGAGAGCCATTTGCAAGAACCATACCTATCTTTCCTGCCGGCGCAAGATGATATATCATATGCTCCAGCCATGCAAAGTTTGCATTTCCTGCCGGTGGCATTCCATACTTCCAACGTACATCATCTTTTAACTTGTCCGCTCCCCAATTTGAAAGGTTAAATGGAGGATTTGCCATGATGTAATCCGCACGTAATGTTGGATGACGATCTTCAAGGAATGTATCCGCTGCATAAGATCCCAAATCAGGCTCTATTCCTCGTATAGCAAGATTCATCTGAGCCATCTTCCATGTCGTTGGATTGGAATCCTGACCATATATTGATATATCACTTATATTTCCACTATGTTTTTCTATGAATTTCGCTGACTGAACAAACATACCGCCTGATCCACATGCCGGATCATACACACGGCCTTTGAATGGTTTGAGAACTTCCACGAGAGTACGCACAACACATGACGGAGTAAAGAATTCTCCTCCACGCTTGCCTTCCTGCTCGGCAAACATTGACAGACAATATTCATATGTTCGACCAAGGATGTCCTTCTCATTCCCATGTTCAATCATCTGAATATTTGTAAATAAGTCTACTACATCCCCAAGACGCCTCTTATCAAGCTCTGGTCTGGCAAAATTCTTAGGGAGAATATCCTTAAGTCTCTTATTTTCTTTCTCTATAGCTCGCATTGCATTATCTATTATTGTTCCTATCTCCGGAGTATGCGCATTTGCTGCTATATCATTCCAACGTGCTCCAACAGGTACAAAGAAGATACCTTCTGATGTATATTCATCTACATCTTCCTCGAATCCGTCTCCTTCCTCCACAAGTTCTTTATATTTCTCATCAAATCTATCCGATATGTATTTCAAGAAAATCAGACCAAGCACAACACTTTTATACTCTGATGCATCCAGATTTCCACGAAGTACACATGCCGCATCCCAAATCTGTTTTTCAAAGCCTATTTCAGCAGTATTCTTATCAGCCATCTTTCCTCTCCTCCTATACGCAAATTTTTATTTATCATGCTATAAATTATACACCACGTAATATCAAAATCAAACAAATAAAACTCCCCAGGCTAGCCATTTATGAAGGGAAAATATCAGATATGGAACACCTTGTCCCCTGGATCATACACATCTCTTACTACTTTGCTACGTCTATTCTCTCCCTGAGAACCTCTTCCTCAGTGTATGTATGCTTGCCAAGAAGCTTGTCTCTCTTTGCACCAAATGCCTTGTTGACACGACCAAGATTGAAACCAACCAGAAACGCAGCGATCACAGTACCAACACCCACACTGCCAAGGCTGTGTATGCATATCAGACAGGTTATCACTGATATGACGACCATTGAGCAATCAAACCCAATCTTAACCTTGGAGAATTCAATTTTTGTCACATCTGATACAGCCTGCATGACACCCTCTCCGGCAAGCGGTATAAGGTCAGCCGGCAGATAGAAAAATATACCAACCGCTATGAACACAGTGCTCACAAGCATCAGTACAATTCGCATCACCATATTATCCGTTGAAGGCAGGTATGTCGCCAGGTAATTACAGAATGTTGTGAAGTATCCGAACACGATTCCCACTACAACCTGCAGCAGATTTATCGGCTTGAATCTTTTTCTAAGTATTAGTATCTGTATAAGCACCAATGCCGCATGGAATATGATCGTCGCCTTTCCCATCTCGATTCCCCATACACATGTCATAGTGTATGGTATGGAGCTGACAGGTGACACTCCCAGATTGGATTTGACTGACAATGCTATACCTATAGTCATAATAAACAGTCCGACAAAATACATTGGAATTCTTACCTTCATGTTCTTCATATCTATTTATCCCTCTTTCTGTTGTCTTTTTCGTTGTCCCTCATATTGTCGTACACTCTGCAGAGCAGCATTTGCAAATGTCTGCTCTCCTCATCTGAAAATCCGGCAAGCGCCACAGCTTCAGCCCTGTCAAATTTCTGTTCAAGCATATTTACACACTGCCTATCCTTGTCAGTCAGAAAAAGTCCGGACACAACGTCTCCGTCATGTCCGGGCTTTACAACTTACCACTTAATATTGATATTACTTCTTTACAACAGCTTTCTTTGACAAACCTTTCACTGCAAACAGCTTCTTGTAATATGTAAGTTTTGTCACAGGCACCTTCACAATAAGCTTTGCAGGTGTTCCCGCAAATGCCTTTGCACTCAGCGTCTTTGATGTCATCGTCGTATTCTTTACTGTGATCATCTTAAGATTCTTACATCCATAGAATGCATTTTCACCTATGGTCTTCACATTCTTTCCTATGACAACATAATTAAGCTTTGTATTGCTCTTAAAAGCTCCGCCTCCTATAGCTGTCACTTTGAAGTTCTTACCACCAATTTTTACCACATCAGGCACTGTGACAGATGCAGTCTTCCTGACCGCCGACACGAGTGTAACTGTTCCTCTTCCGGCAGTCGAAGCATTTGTGATCCTGTATCTGTAGTTGCCGCTGGTGTAAACCTTGCCAATCTTTGTTACTATATTGAAGTAGCGTGTCACACTTCCTGTATAGTTGCCCTTACCTGTTATGACAACCTTTGCTCTGCCAAAATTCCTGTTGGAATAATACTTAACTGTATAATTCCTGTTCTTCACAAGTGTAGTCTTGCCATAGAGCACTTTTACTGTCGGAGTCAAAAGCTTACCTGTATATACAGCAGTCTTGGCCACAGATACTGTAGACCTGCCAAGGCTTCTCCTCAGTATGGTAAATGTGAGTGTACGTGTTCCGCTGTATTTGTCTTTTCCGGCAACTACCACCTTCGCAGTTCCGGCATTTATATTGTTACTGTATGTGACAGTGTAATCAGTGCCAGGGACAAGAGTCCTTCCCTGTGAGACAACAACCATCTCCGGTGTCTTTCGTCCGCCGGTGTATGCTGTCTTGTAACTTGCATTTCCTGTGGCCTTAAATGTGATATCGCCATCGCTGCTTATATCCACAACTATCCATGTCCACACGGCAATAAAGTTTACATCACCTTCAAGTGCTCCATATACCTCGTCAGCCCCATATGTTCTGCCACCAACAGCAGCCCATGATAATTTATATCCCGGCTTTGACTGTGCATATGAAGAGCCATCATTCATACTGATATCAATGTTCGCAAGGTCAAGCTCAGTACCCTTGTTCATCGAAGCTGCATAGAGTTCTGTTCCGTTCTCATCAGCAAATGTAACCTTGACCATAACAACGCTGTCACCCTTGCTGTCCACAGGATCCTTTGAATATGATGGCTTGCCGCCTATCGACACCTCACCGTCAACTATGATATCTCCATCATCTGACTTAACACCAAATGAATTGCCAGATGAACCTGAAGCATCGGCTGTGATCTTACCGCCCACAAGCTTTATCGAATTATCAGCTGAAATAACCGACTCATCCTCACCGAGATCTGTCGATGTAGCATCGAGCTGACCACCTGTCATCTCCACATCAGATGCAGATACTGCTTCTGACACAGCTTCTATCTTATTTGAACCACCTGATATCCTTACAGTTCCTGAAGACTGGATACCCTTGCCCTCAGACTTTATCTGAATATCCTCTATCTCTATATCACCTTCTGACTTTATCGCAGCCGCATCCGGAGTTGTAGATGATATGGATGACGATGGAGTCTTTCCTGATATCTTTACATTTGAATCAGCAGCCGAGCCCTTTACACATGTGATTCCATCTGAGACAATATTGCTTCCGCTCACCTTTATCACAAATGTTCCTGAACCAGCAGGGCGTACCGTGATACTCTTAACAGCCGCATCAGCTATGGTTATTCCGCTTGCATTTCCTGTATCCACAGCCACATCTGCGCCATCACCTGTTATTGTGTAATCCTTGTTCTCTGTAAATGTTATCGTTGTAACACCGCTTAACTTGGATACTCTTACTGTAGGATTGCCATTTGCATCGACAAGTGCTCCCACATATCTGCTGTCGCTCACTCTTCCCATATCAACTGTATATGGATCTGATACTAATGTAGTAACCTCAAGTGCACTGCTGATCTGGCCAGCCTTTACATTTGCTGTCTCCTTCATTCTGCCGTACACATAATATACTGTGAATTCCTTAAGTCCTGCAAAATATGTGCTGTCCTGCCATGTGAGATTATCTGCCGAAGCATTATCTACAGACGCTATAGCATACTCCGCACCGGTATCTGTTCCGGATATCTGACTGTCAACCGTTATGGATGATGCTGTGACTGCCTCCTTACTAAGTGTTACACTTGCAGTGTTTTCTGCCTTACCAACTACAGCAGTAAGAGAAATATTCGCCAGGCCATTCTTTGTTGTTATGACAAGTGTGTCACTGTATCTTCCTGCGCCAAGTCCTGCCACAGGTCTGACTGATACTGATGTAGTCTGTCCTGCTGTTATCTGGCCTGCAGGATATGACGTTATCTGGAAATTATTTCCACTCCTCAGGCTTACCTGTATGTCAGTCAGATTCGACTCACCGCTGTTTTCCAGATCTATATTCTCTGCGTCAACATCCGCATATCCGTATACCAGATCATTCCATGCAATGGCATCTGTCCTGCATGACAGTTTACCTGGTTCAAGAACCTTTACTGTACATTCCGCCTTGACATTCGAGCCGTCCTTAGACATTGCTGTGATCTTGACTGTTCCGGCACCAAGAGCTGTGATCTTGCCATTCTGTACGGATACCTTAGCCTTGTCTGAACTTGACCATACAAGGGATGCATCTGTGGCATCACTCGGTGTTACCGTCGCCTTGATCTCATCACTATCTCCCACATTAAGTGTTATGTATGTCTTGTCAAATGAGATTCCTGTAACCTTTATGGCTGGAGCCTCTGTTGGAGCCTCTGTAACTTTCTCAGTTGTTGAAGCTGTTGAGCCAGTTGATCCTGTTGAACCGGTTGAAGGATTCTTTGTAGTTGTCTCAGTTGTTGAGCCCGTCGTCGATCCGGTTGAGCCTGTCGATCCGGTTGAAGGATCCTTTGTGTCATCCTCTGTTGTAGGTGCCTCTGTTGTCGTGTTTCCACCAGATTCTCCGCTTATTGTTCTGAGTTCTGATGACACTTCACTCTTTGGAACTACCTTCTGTACCGCCTTCTCCTCATCTGTGCCGTTGTTCTTCACATACAGATAGAGTCCGGCTGCTGCGCCGACAAGACCTGCATTGTAGTCGAGGGCTACCTCATTCTGGTTATAATCCTCTGAACTGTCCACATAAGCTGTACTTGATCCCGCCGGACCTCCAACCAAAGCTCCGACAAGTACATG
>JAEDGW010000132.1 GCA_016297325.1 Coprococcus sp.
GCACTCATAGTGTGTGAGAAGATGTGGCCGACGGCCGGAGCAAATCTTCTGATTGGAACATTGAGATAGGCTGCAGCAGGTGCTGGATACACGGTATGTGATCGGACAAAACTGCAGGTATGATCAGAGGTGATACATATGTCGCATAAAAACATGACATTTACAGAAAAAAAGAGAATATACAGACGGATCGGCGCAGGAGTTTTGCTGATCGCCATATTGTGCGTGGTGCTTGTCATAGCACTCAGACCTGCAAACGGTGGTAGTGCAGCAAGCCCGACGGACGCCAGGATCGACGGCATGATAGAGGTGGACGGAGTCAGATATGTTCCAAAGAAGAACATAGAGACGTATCTGTTCATGGGAATAGACAACATGGGTAAGGTCCAGAAGGTCACGGACTATGAAGGCGCAGGCAGATGTGATGTGGTGATGCTGATGGTGAGAGACCTGAGCGATGGTACATACAAGACACTTTCACTTGACCGAAACACCATGGTTGAACAGGATTCATTGGAGCCGGATGGCACAAGCCTTGGATCATCGGTTGCACAGCTTGCACTGGCGCATGAGAATGGCGATGGCCTTGAGATGAGCTGTGAGAATGTGAAAAAAGCAGTGTCGAATTTCCTTGGCGGCCAGAAGATAGACGGTTACGCCGCTGTAAACATGGGAGCCATAGGCACGATCAACCACCTGGCAGGCGGAGTCACAGTCACCATAGAGGACGATTTCTCAAAGGTGGACAAGACCATGAAGATGGGCGAGACCATCACGCTGACAGATGAACAGGCGGTGCACTACGTACATGACAGATACGATGTGGGAGATGAATCCAACACACAGCGAATGAAGCGTCATGAGGCGTACAAGGCAGGTCTGATGAAGAATCTGTCAGACAAATGCAACGCAGACAACTCATATCCGCTCACCATATATGAAGCCCTCGGCGATTACATGGTGACAGATATAAATTCACAGAAATTCTCAAAGCTGGCACTTCTGGTGCTGAAGGACAAGGATGCGGGAACTGTGAGCATAGAAGGAACAGAGACCATAGACGATCTTGGATTTGCTGAGGTAGAAGCCGATGAGGCAAGCCGTCAGCAGGCGATACTTGATCTGTTCTACAAAGAATACAAGTAGGATCTGAACATCCTATCACAATGACAAAAAACAGGCGCAGGGATCACCTGATAAAAATTAGAAACACGGAGGAGTAATATGAATTCCAACAATATGGCGGCACTTGATAACGAAGTGACAGCAAAGAACACGATAACCACACTAAAGGTGGAAGAAGAGGACAAAGAGATAGATCTGCTTGATATGGGTATGGCACTCGTTGAGAAACTTCCATATATCATACTGTGCTTCCTGCTTGGAGCAGTGCTCTTCAATGCATATGCATATTTCATGGTGAAACCGACATACCAGTCAACCGCAAAGTTATATGTGGTATCAGCGTCAAGCGATTCGGTGGTGAATCTTCAGGATCTGAACCTGGGATCATCACTGACAAAGGATTATGAAGATCTGATACTCAGCTATCCGGTACTGGATCAGGTTATAGACAAGATGGGACTTAACATGGATTCAGCAGAGCTGGCAAAGATGATAAGCCTTGAGAATCCGTCGGATACCCGAGTGCTGAAGATCACAGTCACCAGCACCGACAAGCAGCAGGCATGCGACATCGCAAATACACTTGCCAATGTATCCGTTGATTATCTCCCAGAGACCATGAGCACAAATGCGCCAAATATAGCACAGGTTGCAAGAGTGGCCGATCAGAAGGTTGGACCAAGCTATCTTAAGTATACAGCCATCGGAGCGATACTCGGAGCGCTCATATATTGTATGATCATCATCGTAGGATATCTCATGGATGACACCATTCACTCAGCAGATGATCTGGAGAAGTATTTCGGTATAGTTCCACTTACGGTCATCCCTGAGAGCGAACAGTTCAGAACAGATGATGTCCAGGATTATGCACCAAGAAAACTGGGAAAGAGAGGAGCAAAGCATGAATAAGTTAAATGTAGAGTTCCAGGAACTGCCTTATGCAGTTGAAGAGGCGATGAACCGTCTCAGGATAAATATAAAGTTCTGTGGCAAGAACACCAGAAAGATACTTATCGCAAGCAGCATGCCAAACGAGGGCAAGAGCAGTGTTGCTATTAATTTGTGGAGGATGCTGGCGGAGGCAGGATTCCCTGCAGTTCTGGTTGATGTAGACCTCAGAAAATCAGTTATAAAGGAAAGACACCACATAAAAAATGCGGACAAGCTTCAGGATCTTGGCTGTTACCTTTCAGGTCAGGCGGAGATGGAGGATGTGGTTTATCAGACACAGATCGAAAATGCATACATGGTTCCATGTGTGAATCTGCTGGAGAGTCCATCGGCTCTGCTGGAGGATGCCAGATTTGCAGAGATGCTTGACAAGCTGGCAGAGACTTACAGATACGTCATCATTGATTCACCTCCTATGGGAAGTGTGGCAGATGCAGCACAGATCGCATCGCTGTGTGATGGCGCAGCCCTCGTCGTGAGAGCTGGCGAGACATCAAGAAATCTTGTAAAACAGTCACTGCAACAGCTCGATCAGGTTGGATGTAAGCTCCTTGGCATCATACTCAACAGAGTGGAGACAACAGGAAGAGCCTACAAGAAATACTATGGCAAATACGGCAAGTATTACAGCCAGTACGGTTCATACGGCAGATATGGCACCGAAAAAACTGGCGAGGCTGCCGCAACAGAAGCATCACACAAGTAATGTTGGATATTACATATCGTAGTGTGGCGTACGGTATGTTTTATCATATACATTTACGATTAATTTGGGAAGGAGGAATTTATCGTGAAGAGATTAAAAAAGTTACTGGCAATAGTATTGTGTATAGCTATGATGGTACCTGCAACAGCATTTGCTGCTACAAACTCACCTGAAAAGGTTGATCTTTCAAAGAAGGCAACTGTTACAACAGCATCAACACTTTACTATAACGGAGCTACACAGAAAGCAAAGTTTGTTGTCAAAGTAAACGGAAAGACTCTTGTAGCTGGAAAAGATTACGATTTAAAGGGTTATTACTATGTTAAGAACGCTGGCGTATATAAGGTAACAGTTACAGGAAAAGGTAACTATAAAGGAACCAAGACTTATACTTACCGAGTAGCAGCTAAGTCAGTTGCACCAAGCAATGTATCAGCTTCAGCTACAACAAAGACTTATACAGGCAAGAAGCAGGCAACAGCTATTACTGTTAAGTATGGTAAGACTACACTCAAGAAGAATGTTGATTACACTGTAAAGGGAATCACAGCAGCTACAAATGCTGGAACATACAAGATTACTATTACAGGTAAGGGCAACTTTAAGGGTACAAAGACTATTACATATACTGTAAAGAAGGCTGCTCAGAAGGTACGTGTAGTTGCAGGCAAGACAAGCAAGAGAGTTTACGTTTCCGGCGTTAAGGGT
The DNA here is from genome assembly GCA_016297325.1 of Coprococcus sp. Taxonomy (GTDB): domain Bacteria; phylum Bacillota; class Clostridia; order Lachnospirales; family Lachnospiraceae; genus Coprococcus. The sequence continues at coordinate 3,494 of JAEDGW010000132.1, forward strand.
AAGGCAAAGGTTTCTTACACAACAAACAACGGAAGAGTAAAGGTATCTAATGGTAAGGTTATAGTAGGCAAGGGTGTCAAGAAGGGCACAAAGGTCAGAGTAACCGTAACAGTTGCAGCAACACATAATTACAAGTCATACAAGAAGACAGTTACTTACGTAGTTAAATAATTGCTCTTTTGATGTATAACAAGTGATTGCCGCCAAAGCCGCAGCAAGCAGGGAGTTCGTGCCACGGAATGCCCGGAGCTGCTGGCCGAGGTGGTGTAAAAGATGAATGGGCAGAGTGAAGACAGGAATGTATCAAGTGCTGATTGACTACCTGTTGTATATAGTTATCAGGTGTGCAGTTCACAGATGAAACAGTTGAACAGAGTGTTAGTTCAGGTGTTTCATGTATGAATTATAGATTTGGATGATTGCGGGTCTGCGGTCATCTACAGGTTTTTACAAATGAGGAGAGGAAAATATGTATCAGAAAGGGGCAAAAGGCTGGCTGAAGCACTTCGACTTCATGCTGCTGGATCTTATAGTACTTCAATTGTCATTTCTTGTGGCATTCCAGATCAGACACGGCATGGTAAATCCGTATGCGAACAGAGATTATCTGGCATTGGCTATCATCACGGAGCTGGCGGATATAGTAGCCATGATATTCCTGAATACATATGAGGGCGTTCTCAGAAGAGGATACTTCAAGGAATTCATATCCAGCTTCAAGAACGGTTTCGCGATAGTTGCACTGCTCCTTCTGTATGTGTTTGTCCTCAAGGATACATCTATATATTCCAGAACTACCATCCTGCTCATGTGGGCCATATATGTGTATGTTACATTCGTGGTGAGAAGCCTGTGGAAGAAACATCTCGAGAAATATGCAGAGAAGGGCAAGGGCAAGAAACTTCTGGTCATGACCACCAGACATATAGCAGATGATGTGGTGGCAGGACTCAAGGAGAAGAACTACTCCGGGTTTGATATAGTAGGTGTCATGGTGATAGATGCCAATCTCATCGGTCAGGAGATTCAGGGAGTGCCGGTGGTGGCGGATTACAACAGCGCAGTTGATTATGTGAGAACCGCATGGGTGGACGAGATATACGTGGATGTGCGCGGAGCATACGGATATGCGAACACGCTGATAGACGCATTTATCGAGGGCGGCATCACGGTTCACATGTGCATATCATCCATCGTGAAGACCCACGGCGACAAGCAGCTCATCCAGAAGATAAATGGTGAGACCGTGGTCACGACCATGATGAATTACGCAACACCAAAGCAGATGCTGCTTAAGAGAACGGCAGATATAATAGGCGGTCTGGTTGGAAGCATATTCACGCTCATCCTCACAATATTTATAGGACCTGTCATATACATCAAGTCCCCGGGACCGATTTTCTTTAAGCAGGACAGAGTGGGATTGAACGGCAAGATATTCAAGATGTACAAGTTCCGAAGCATGTACATGGACGCTGAGGAGCGCAAGAAGGAACTCATGGCGCAGAACACCATGAGCGATTCGAAGATGTTCAAGATGGACTTTGACCCGAGAGTCATAGGCAACAAGATCCTGCCGGACGGCACCAAGAAGAAGGGAATCGGCCAGTATATCAGAGACTTCTCCATAGACGAGTTTCCACAGTTCTTCAATGTGCTGAAAGGGGATCTCTCACTGGTTGGAACAAGACCACCACTTATCTCTGAGGTGGAGCAGTATGAGATGCACCACAAGAGCCGACTTGCTACTAAACCGGGAATCACCGGTATGTGGCAGGTGAGCGGCCGAAGCGACATCACGGACTTCGAGGAGGTCGTGAGACTGGATACGGAGTATATAGAGAACTGGAGCTTTGGACTTGATGTGAGGATAGTGCTGAAGACTATCAAGGTTGTGCTTGGTAGGGAAGGATCGAAGTAGAATTTATGGATAAAAAGAGATTGTTGATATATGCGCACTATTATATACCAGATACAGCATCCACAGGGCAGATACTGCGTGAATTGGCAGAAGGGATGTTAGATAGATTTGACATAACCGTAATATGCGTAGTGCCATCTTATCTGGGTACAGTAGATGCAAAATACAAGACACAAAAGTATTATAGAGAAGAAATAAATGGTATAATAATTCTGCGAATCCGTGTTCCAGAGTTTTCTAAAACGAACAAGAAAAGCAGAATAAAAAATATTGTATCTTATTTCTTTGGCGCAATGGGCGCGACTTTTAAGGTAGGAAAGCAGGATTATGTGTTCTCTATTTCCCAGCCACCTATTCTTGGTGGTTTGCTCGGCGTTTGGGGCAAGTGGATGAAACACGCCAAGTACATATACAATATACAGGATTTCAATCCGGAACAGGTGTTGGCTGTTGGGTATAGCAAGAGTAAAATCATAACGAATGTCATGATGTGGTTCGACAAGTTCAGCTGCAAGCGGAGTGATCTTGTGATCACAGTTGGTCGTGATCTGGTTGAAACGGTCGAGAATCGTTTCAGGGGTAAGAAAGTCCCGAAGACCGTTATGATCAACAACTGGATTGATGAGAACGAGATCTATCCGTTGGATGAGAATAATGAGAATGTTATGTCGTTCAAGAATAAGTACGGTCTGAATGATAAGTTTGTTATCATGTATTCCGGCAACATCGGTCTGTACTATGACCTTGAGAATTTGATGAAAGTTGTAAGAAGATTCAAGCCGGGCACAAAGACAGCAGATGGACGAGAGGTTGTATTTGCATTTGTGGGCGCTGGTTCTGTGCTGGATAAGCTGGTTCTGTACAGCAAAAAGCATCATTTTGAGAATATCGTTTTCATTCCGTATCAGAACAAAGCGGATCTTATCTATAGCTTGAATGCT
>JAEDGW010000026.1 GCA_016297325.1 Coprococcus sp.
CTTGCTTCGGTCAGGCATTCCTCGAGCTGCATCCTACAAAGTATGCAGAGGAGCTTGTTAAGAAGATGGAGAAGAGCGGAGCTAAGGCATATCTTGTAAACACAGGATGGAATGGAACAGGTAAGAGAATCTCAATCAAGGATACAAGAGGAATCATCGATGCGATCCTCAGCGGTGCTATCAATGAGGCTCCTACAAAGAAGATCCCTATGTTCGACTTTGAGGTTCCAACAGAGCTTCCTGGCGTAGATCCAGCAATCCTTGACCCACGTGACACATACGCTGATGCTTCAGAGTGGGAGACAAAGGCTAAGGATCTTGCAGCAAGATTCCAGAAGAACTTTGCTAAGTATGAGGGTAATGCAGCAGGTAAGGCATTAGTTGCAGCAGGCCCACAGCTCTAAGATAAAGCATAAGCACAATATCTATATATAGCAGGAAGAGGATGTTCATCCTGCGAAGCGGAAAGGCTGTATACTTTCGTATGAAAGTATATGGCCTTTTTGCGTTCTTGAATGTGTAAATGAAAAAATTACCACTTGCAATATCGAACAAATGTTCGTATAATTGTAGCCATGAGTGAGATAATTACAGGACTTACAACAAAGGAGAAACTTAATATACTTGCGGATGCGGCGAAGTATGACGTGGCGTGTACATCAAGCGGAGTGGACAGGAAAGGAGTGAAGGGATCACTTGGCAACAGCGTGTCATGTGGAATTTGTCACAGCTTTGCAGGGGATGGAAGGTGTATATCGCTGCTCAAGGTTCTTATGACCAACCACTGCGTATATGACTGCAAGTATTGTCTTAACCGCAGGAGCAATGATGTGCCAAGGGCGACATTTGAACCGGATGAACTGTGTGATCTGGTCATTGAATTTTACAAGCGTAATTATATAGAAGGGTTGTTTTTGAGTTCTGGGGTTTTGAGAGATCCGACGTATACCATGCAGAAGATGTGTGAGACGCTGTATCTTCTCAGGACGAAATACAGGTTTAACGGTTATATCCATGTCAAGACGATACCCGGTGCATCTGATGAACTCATCAGCATGGCTGGTTATCTGGCAGACAGGATAAGTGTGAACATGGAGCTCCCAACTGATGAAAGCCTGAGGAAGCTGGCTCCGAACAAGAACTTCAGAACTATCCTCGATCCTATGGGAAAGCTTACGAACACCATAGTAGCCCACCGCGTTGCTGTGGGAAAGTCTGAGAAGATGGAGAGGAGCGGGATCAACAGGTATCTTACGGGCAGTATATTTAATCCTGATCGTTCTGCTGGTCATGGGCTAAGACTGGATGGCCAGGGAGGAGGTGGGGGTAGTCTGCTTCCCGGAGCTTCCGGCTCGTCAGATAAAACTGCTCTTAAAACTACAGACAACCTTCTTCCGGTTATGTTCCACGATGCAGACAGGCGTAGACCATTTGCTCCGGCAGGTCAGAGTACACAGATGATCGTGGGAACAGGAGATGAGACGGATTATACCCTGATAAGGACTGCCCAGACACTTTATCAGAATTATGATCTGAAGAGGGTATTTTACTCTGCCTATATTCCACTGAATGATGATGACGCACTTCCAGCCATTGGGACAGAGGTTCCTCTCCTCAGGGAGCACAGGCTCTATCAGGCGGACTGGCTTCTCAGGTACTATGGATTCAGGGCAGAGGAGATAGTTTCTGAATCCGAACCGAATCTTGATAACAGGATGGATCCCAAGTGTAATTGGGCGATAAGGCATCTTGATCAGTTTCCGGTAGAGGTTCAGACTGCCGAGTATGATATGCTTCTCAGGATACCAGGTATAGGACCAAAGTCTGCGGGCAGGATAGTCAGAGCAAGACGATATGGCTTTTTGACGTTTGAAAGCCTGAAGAAGATGGGCGTTGTCCTGAAGAGGGCGCATTATTTCATAACGTGTGGCGGCAGGATGATGTACAGGATCCCTATTGAGCGGGAGTATATAGAACATGAGATGACGGATATGAGCAGGAAAGAGAACTGGGAGATCCGTCATAAGGACGAACAGTTCAGACAGATGACATTGTTTGATATAGGTATGCAGGCGTGAGGTGATATGGATGAAAGTGTTTACATGTGGAAAAAGCTATGAGGATATGCTGACATGTATATATGATGCGTGGAGTTATGCACTTGGGGCTGGACATGACGGTGTCAGGCTTATGTGTGAACCTGTGAGCCAGCTTGATATGTTTGCAGATTATGTACATGTGTATGCTGATGATGAGAAGAGCCAGAAGGTTATGAGATCTATACGCAGGATATCGGACATAGTGTATATGAATGTGTTCTATGCCCTGATGTCCTGCCGGGAGGATGCACTTGATTCTGTGTACAGATATCTCATAGTGGCATTCAGAGAAGGACGGAGAGTCGAACAGATGCTTATACTGCCAGAAGTTATGAAAGTGATGGAACTTAGAAGAACAGTGGGGAATGAGGTGCACCGGTTCAGGGAATTTGCGAGATTTACGGCGATAGACAGGAGAGTGTATGTATGTCACATAGAACCGAAGAACAATGTTCTGATACCGGTTGCTGAACACTTCGCTGACAGGATGATGTCGGAGCACTGGATGATCATGGATGACAACAGGCGCATTGTGGCGGTGCATCCAAGGGATGAGGATATGTATATAAGGGCGCTTACGGACAGTGAGGCGGAGGTACTTTCCAGGGCAGAAGAGATGCGGGATGAATACACGGATATGTGGAAGTCATTTTTTGAAACCATAGGCATAGACCAGAGAAGGAATCCAGAGTGCCAGAGGAATATGTTCCCGATATGGAGCAGAAAGCATGTCACGGAGTTTATGCAGAACTGATGGCAGGAAAGCAGCAAGAAAATTGTAGGCGTTGACAAATAGAAGTAAGAGTTGCAGATTACAGAAATTAGAAGTGGGAACTAAGAGAGAGCAAACGGCAAAATTAACGCAAAAAGTGCTTGAACAATATGGAAAAATATGATAATATCAACACTTGTGATGTATTAATCATATTCCTTGCTCATACATGAGTATGGGCCAGAGACCATAAGGAGGTGCAATGTAATGAACAAATATGAATTGACTTTAGTTGTTAGTGCAAAGATTGATGAGGAAGCCAGAACAGCTGTAGTTGATAAGGTAAAGTCTTATATTGAGAAGGCTAACGCTACAATTACAGATGTAAACGAGTGTGGACTTAAGAAGCTTGCTTACGAGATTCAGAAGATGAACGAAGCATACTACTACTTCATTCAGTTCGATGCAGATGCTGACGTACCAGCTCAGCTTGAGGCTAACATTCGTATTATGGAATCCGTTCTTAGATATCTTTGCGTTAGATTAGACGCCGAGTAATAGGAGGTATTCTATAATGAACAAGGTAATATTGATGGGTAGACTTACCCGTGATCCAGAAGTTAGATATTCACAGTCAGCTTCAGGCGATGGACAGATGGCTATCGCAAGATACACACTGGCTGTAGACAGAAGATTCAATAGAAACGGCGACCAGAGCGCAGATTTTATCGGTTGCGTAGCATTTGGAAGAAGTGCTGAGTTTGCTGAGAAGTATCTCAAGCAGGGCACTAAGATTGCTATAACAGGTAGAATCCAGACTGGAAGCTATACGAATAAGGATGGTAACAAGGTATACACGACCGATGTCGTTGTTGAGGAGCAGGAGTTTGCAGAGAGCAAAGCTGCCAGCGGACAGGCATCAGGTAACGGTGGATATCAGCCTGCTGGAAGACCGGAACCTGGCAACGCAGGTGCTGAAGGTTTCATGAGCATACCTGAGGGTATAGAGGACGATTTACCATTCAAATAAAACAGGAGGTAAATACAATGGCTTATAACAAGACTGATAGAGCTGACGCTCCAATGAAGAGAAGAAATATCCGTAGAAGAAAGAAAGTCTGCGAGTATTGTGCAAATAAAGATGCTGTGATCGATTACAAGGATTCAAACACACTCAGAAAGTACATCTCTGAGAGAGGCAAGATCCTTCCTAGAAGAATCACAGGAACATGTGCAAAGCATCAGAGAGCAATCACAATTGCTGTCAAGAGAGCTAGACAGATCGCAATATTACCATACGTTCAGGATTAATTCTTATCAGTGATAAGTATACAGAGCCCACTATTCAATTTCATTGTTGAGTAGTGGGCTTTTTTTATGATAATATAGCCTTTGATATGATACAGGGGAAACGGCCTGGCTTGTGTGTTGTGAACAGATAGGATTGCGATGAAAGATCACAATAAAAATAAGATTACAGAGGCTGGCCCTGATAAATTAGAAGAAAGGTTTTGGGAAAATGGGTGAGATAGTTGTCAGAGTAAGCGGCCTGAATAAATCATACGGCAGGAACAAAGTCCTGACCGATGTGAATCTGGCTCTTGAACGAGGAAAAATATACGGTTTTATCGGACAGAATGGTGCCGGTAAGACCACTATGATAAATCATATAAATGGTCTGCTGTTCCCGGACAGCGGAGAGATAGAATTATTTGGCTGCTTGGATAAGGCTGGACTTTTGCAGGCCAGACAGAAGATAGGTACTGTGTGTGAACACGCCGGACTTCATAGCAATTATAGCGCAAGGGACAATATAAAGCTTAATATGAAACTCAGGGGAATAAAAGATGAGCAGCTTCCTGACCAGATACTGACTCATGTTGGACTGAATGGTGTGGGCGACAGAAAGTTCAAAAACTATTCCATGGGAATGAAACAGAGGCTTGCCATAGGCTGTGCTATGATATCAGGCCCGGAGCTTTTGCTCCTGGACGAGCCGATAAATGGCCTTGATCCCATGGGCATAGTAGAGATAAGAAATATGTTAAGACAGCTGAATCAGAGGCTGGGTGTGACGATACTTATATCTAGTCACATACTGACTGAGCTCCATGAACTTGCCACGGATTACGTGATCATAGACCATGGACATATAGTAGATGTAGTGTCGGCTGAGAACCTGGATTCCAGATGCCAGAGAAGAATAAAACTGAGGACCAATGATGTACAGAAGGTCGTGTCCATTTTACAGACCAGATATAATATATGGCAGCCGTATGTAAATGGTGCGGAGATCGTGATAACACAACCCGTCGACCCGGATGAATTTGCATGGACACTGTTCAATGAGAGGGTGTTTGTGTCGGAATATCATGTGGAGGAGGAGAGTCTTGAGAACTACTTCATCAAGATGATAGGAGGTAGAAGATATGTCTAGGTTACTGTCAGCGGAGTTTTATAAACTGTGGAAAAGTGTGGGCTTCAGGGTGTGCTATATAGTGTTTGCGGGCAGGGATATCCTGTATCTTCTGCTAGTGAGATTTCTTGGAAATGTGATAGGCGTTCAGTTTGACGGACTCACACAGTTCGAATATCTGCTTATATCATTTTCGGGAAGCTCGGTGTCGGGTATGCTGTTCGGGTTTGTTGCTGCGTCTCTGATAACCAGTGATTATAAGTCGAGAGATATGCAGTGTGCGATCGCCCAGGGGCACAGCCGTGGACATATATTGATCTCCAAGATCATAGTATATGTAGTGGCGGTGTGGATCCTTGCTGCGGAGGATGTGCTCATATATCTCGTAGGAGGTTCGATCATTGGAGGCTTCGGCAAGCCTTTTACAGCGTCGGTTCTTGGATATATGCTGAGAGCTGTGTTATGTGAGGGCTTTGTTATGACTATGCTCTATATGACCTGTGTGTTTATAGCATTTGCGTTTACATCGAAGGCTGCATCTGTATCACTTAACATACTTGTGTTCTTTGTGTTGAATATGGGGCTTGGCATTGTGAGCATGATAGCGAAGTCAGATAAGTTAGATGACATTTTGACTTATCTGCCTCTTGATTCAGTAAAAGAGATGGGCGCCCGGGATATAGACTGGAGCCATGCAGGTATATCGCTTGCGGTGGCCGCTGTGTATGGGGCGGCCATGATAAGCGCAACATGGCTGATGTTCAGGAAACGTGACCTCAGATAATGATGGAACATTTGTTCAAATGAAAAAGCATCTGTTTAACCGTGTTGACAAAAGTTCTGTCAAAGTTTATTATTACTCTAGCTATGAAGCACGCAGACGCTTCGCATAAGCTCATTTGCATGCGGCTGCTCAAACAATGTGTAGAAAAGGAGTATAACAATGGGAAAATACACAAAGGAAGACATACTGAAAAAGGTCAAAGAAGATGATGTAGAGTTTATCAGACTCCAGTTTACAGATATTTTTGGAGATCTTAAGAACGTAGCGATAACTGCAAGTCAGATTGAGAAGGCTCTTGATAACAAGATCATGTTTGATGGATCATCAATCGAAGGTTTTGCGAGAATAGAGGAGTCAGATATGTATCTCTATCCTGACTATGATACATATGAGACATTCCCATGGAGACCACAGCAGGGTAAAGTTGCGAGACTTATATGTGATGTGTATAAGCCAGATGGAACACCTTTTGAAGGCGATCCTAGATATGTACTTAAGAGAGCATTGGCAGAGGCCAAAGAGATGGGCTATGAGATGAATGTCGGACCTGAGTGCGAGTTTTTCCTCTTCCAGACAGATGAGAATGGCCTGCCAACAACAAATACATACGAGAGAGCAAGTTATTTTGACCTTGGCCCTCTGGATTTCGGCGAGAACGCAAGAAGAGACATGGTACTTACTCTTGAGCAGATGGGATTTGAGATCGAGGCATCCCACCATGAGGTTGCTCCTGCACAGCATGAGATAGATTTCAAGTATGGTGAGGCACTTAAGACAGCAGATAACATTGAGACATTCAAGCTTGTTGTCAAAACTATCGCAAAGAGACATGGTCTCTGCGCAACATTCATGCCAAAGCCAAAGTACGGTGTATGTGGTTCTGGTATGCATATGAATATGTCACTCCAGAAGGATGGCAAGAACATATTTGCAGATGAGAACGACAAGCTGGGACTCAGCCAGGAGGCATATTGGTTCATCGCCGGTATCATGGAGCACATGAAGGAGATGACAGCTATAACAAATCCACTTGTAAACTCATATAAGAGACTTGTTCCAGGCTATGAAGCTCCTATATACATCGCATGGTCAGCAAAGAACAGAAGTCCTCTTATCAGAATCCCAAGTGCACGTGGTGCGGGAACAAGAGTAGAGCTCAGATGTCCTGATCCAACAGCAAACCCATACCTTGCAATGGCAGTATGTCTCAAGGCAGGACTTGACGGAATCAAGCGTCAGCTTCCAGTTCCACCAAGTGTAGATACTAATATATTCAACCTTACTCCAGAGGAGAAGAAGGAGCGTCATATCCACAGTCTTCCAGCAAACCTCAGAGAGGCAACTCTAGCTATGCAGGAGAGCGAGTTCATGAAGGAAGCTGTAGGATCTCATATATTTGAGAGATATACAAATGCAAAGATGGATGAGTGGAATGAGTATACCAGACAGGTTACAGACTGGGAGATCTCAAACTATCTTTACAAAGTCTGATCAAACTGTTCCTCGGTGAACGTTTTAATATGAATTATATATGATTGAGTAGTATAGGTAAGCGGGGCGTGTTCCTGCTTACCTATAAATTTGATAAGCCAAATATTTATGGGTGGAAGACTATTGGTGAGAGGTGCGGATAATTGGTAAATGTAATAGTTGTTTTTCCTAAAATAGAAGAAGCAAAGAGTATCAAGAATTTGCTTATACGCAATGGAATAACTGTCACCAAGATGTGTACCACAGGCGCACAGGCTGCACAAGCCGTGGACACCTGCGATGACGGACTGATAATATGTGGTTACAGATATCCGGATATGATGTACTATGACCTGGAAAATTATATGCCTGAAGGTTTTGAGATGATAGTCCTCAGCAGTAAGAAGAATTACGCAGAGGTGCAGGACAGCGGAGTTGTCTGTCTGTCCATGCCGGTCAAATCAATGGATTTTGTGAATGTTGTATCTCTCACCATTGAGAATATCCTGTGGGAGAGAAAAAAGCGAAAGTCCAGACCTAAGGAGAGGACAGAGGAAGAGAAGAAAGTCATCAAGGCGGCAAAACTGAAGCTTATGAATGACTATGAGTATGATGAGCAGGGTGCCCACAGATATCTTCAGAAAAAAAGCATGGATCATGGAATAAATATAGTCGAGATGGCATATATGATATTGGATAATTCTAGCGATTTCTAAGGGAGGATCCGGCTTGCATTTCACAAAGATGGAAGCATTGGGCAATGATTATGTGTATGTGGACTGTCTTGATGGGAAACTTGACAGACCTGATGAGGCTGCCAGAAAGATCAGTGACAGACATACCGGTATAGGAAGCGATGGACTTATACTTATAGAACCATCTGACATAGCGGATTTCAAGATGGATATATACAACGCTGATGGCAGCAGGGCGCAGATGTGCGGCAACGGTATAAGATGTGTTGGCAAGTATGTATTTGACAGGGGACTGACGAAACGGGAGACACTTACGATAGAGACACTTGCAGGGGTGAGAAGTCTGGAGCTTGAGACTGCGCATGGCGTGGTCAAAAGCGTCACTGTTGATATGGGTATACCAGAGATAAGAGACATCAGTGTGTGTCTGCCCGATGGCGGCGTTGCAGACCTGATAAAGGTGGATATCGGCAATCCCCATGCCGTGATATTTGTAGAGAGCACAGATATGTGTGATACGTCTGTAGTGGAAGCTGTATCAAAAAGCCTGGAATTCCCGTATGGTGCAAATGTTGAATTTGCGCAGATACTTGACAGATACTCTGCCCGCATGAGAGTATGGGAGAGAGGCTCCGGAGAGACCATGGCCTGTGGGACGGGTGCCTGTGCGGTTGCTGCCGCATGTGTGCACATGGGATTTACGGAAAACTCCGTGATTGTGAAGATGAACGGCGGAGATCTGGATATAAGATGTGATACAGATGGAAGAGTGTATATGAAAGGGCCGGCAAGAGAAGTATTTGACGGTTACATTTATTTAGGAGGGACCGCATGAACGAAGTTCATACTCGTAATTGGTCCCGACGACCTGCCCTGCTCTCATAAGCGAGAGGGGCGATACATAAAATAGGAGGATAAAAAATGTTTAGAGCAAATGAGAATTATTTGAAACTGCCTGGAAGTTACCTGTTTTCAACAGTTGGAAGAAAGCAGAGAGAGTACAGCGCTGCACATCCTGATAAGAAGGTTATAAGACTGAGTATCGGTGACGTGACACAGCCACTTGCACCTGCGATCATCGAGAGACTGCACAAGGCGGTTGACGAGATGGCAGTGGCAGAGACATTCAAGGGATATGCCCCTGATCTTGGATATGAGTTCCTTAGAAATACCATAGCAAAGAACGATTATGCTGACAGAGGCGTGGACATATCTGCAGACGAGATATTTGTCAGTGATGGAGCAAAGAGCGACTCAGCAAACATCCAGGAGATATTCACAGCAGACAGCAAGATAGCTGTATGTGACCCTGTATACCCTGTATATGTGGATTCAAACGTAATGGCAGGAAGAACCGGAACATACGACAAGGATACAGAGCTTTGGAGTGATGTTATATACATGCCATGTCTTGCTGACAACAATTTCGCACCTGAGCTTCCAAAGAAGACTCCTGATATCATATATCTGTGCTTCCCTAACAATCCTACAGGAGCAACGATCAAGAAGGCACAGCTTCAGGAGTGGGTTGACTATGCAAATAAGGTCGGAGCAGTGATCATATATGATGCTGCATACGAGGCATATATAAGCGAAGAGGACGTTCCACACACCATTTATGAGTGTGAGGGGGCAAGAACATGCGCCATAGAGCTCAAGAGCTTTTCAAAGAACGCCGGATTCACAGGTACACGTCTTGGATATGCAGTTGTTCCTAAGGATCTCAAGGATGCAGATGGCGTGTCCATGCACAGTCTCTGGGCAAGAAGACATGGAACAAAGTTCAACGGTGCACCTTATATCGTTCAGGCAGCCGGAGATGCGGTATACTCTGATGAGGGTAAGGCTCAGACAAAGGCGCAGATAGCATATTATATGAACAATGCAAAGGTTATATCACAGGGACTTAAGGATGCCGGATACACAGTATCAGGCGGCGTGAATGCTCCTTATATCTGGCTGAAGACACCTGACAATATGTCATCATGGGATTTCTTTGATTATCTCCTTGAGAACGCAAATGTAGTCGGAACTCCTGGATCAGGATTTGGACCAAGCGGAGAAGGTTACTTCAGACTCACTGCATTTGGAACATATGAGAACACAGTTGAAGCTATAGAGAGAATAAAGAATATGTAATATAAAGAACCCTGAATAGTCGCGTGTGTGCCAGCAGGCGATGGGCGACAGAAAAAGTGAGTGATTCCTAAAGAACCGTCTGTAATAGAATCTGCAGGCGGTTTTTTAGTGCAAATTAATCACATTTTGGCATCTTGGCTTTACTCGTATATGCAGATTTGCTATAATCTAAAATATGGGTAATTATATGCCGAAAACGGAGGTATTGAGATGAAGGATAACGGACTTTTGGTACAGTATTTTACAGCGAATACACCAGACAGCCAGGATTTGTGGAAGAAGGCAGCGGAAGACGCTGCAGTTCTGAAGAAGCTCGGGGCAACGGCTGTATGGTTTCCACCTGCAACAAAGGGTGCGCAGGGTAAGGAAGATATGGGTTACGCACCATATGATCTGTACGATCTGGGAGAGTTTGATCAGAAGGGTTCTGTTGGAACAAGATACGGAACAAAGGCTGAGTACATAGCGGCCATAAAGGCTATGAAGGAGCAGGGGATAAATGTATATGCAGATATAGCTGTCAGACAGAAGCTTGGCGCAGACAAGATAGAGAAGGTTACTGCAGCTGACTTCAATTCAAAAGATATCCCTCAGATGATAGGAAATAAGAAGGTTGTTGGAGCTCTGTCCAGATTTACATTCCCGGGAAGAAAGAGCAAATATTCCAAGTTCAAGTGGAACTGGAGGCATTTTGCCGGAATAGACTGGAATCAGGATGAGTTCAGACAGCGTGTATGTGCGCTTGAGGGACGCAAAGAGGCTGATGCCGAGAAGGAATTCTCCAAGTATGATTACATAATAGGCAGTGAGATAGATTTCTATAATCAGGAAGTGTACGATGAGCTCATGAACTGGGCACAGTGGTATGAGAAGAACACTGATGTGGATGGATTCAGATTCCAGGAGGCTGAGGCTGTTCCTGCATGGTTTATCAAAGATTTTGTGCAGAGAACATCTGATGTGCCGGCGGCATCGGGCAAGAAGAATGATGAGTCTGAGCCGGAATATATCCATAAGGACATATTTGCCGTTGGAGATTTCTGGCACTGGAATGTGGACTACCTGAATGGGTACATAAAGGCAACGGACAATTCGATATCCATGTTTGATGTTCCACTGCATTTCAACTTCCATGACGCTTCAGTTGCGAATGGAGAATACAACATGGCAGATCTGCTCAAGGGCTCACTTATGATGAGCAACCCTGAGAAGGCTGTGACGTTTGTGGACAACCATGAGTCGCAGGTTGGCGGTGTGCTTGAGTCATATGTTGAGGACTGGTTCAAACCGCTTGCATATGCAGTCATACTGCTCAGACAGCAGGGATATCCATGTCTCTATATGGGAGATTATGCCGGAATCCCTCAGGTGAAGGTTAGATCAAAGAAGACAGTTCTGAACAAGATACTGAAGCTCAGAAAGAAGTATGCATACGGCGTCCAGCATGATTATTTCGATCACAGTGATGTGGTTGGATGGACAAGAGAGGGTGACGATGAGCACAAAGATTCAGGACTTGCAGTTGTGATGTCTGATGGCGTGGGCGGCACAAAGAGAATGTATGTAGGAAAACAGTTTGCGGGTGCGCACTTTGCAGATGTCATGGGCAACGCAAAGTATGATATACGTATAGATGATGAAGGCTGTGGAGAGTTCTATGTGAATAGACAGGGACTTGCGGTGTGGATCAAAAAAGATTGCAAATTATAGTGATCAGGAGTATAGTATAGATACTTTATCACGCTAAAGTCATAAATGCAGCAAAGGAGCTAAAAAATGGGAAAGACAGTACACACAGAAGCAGTAAAGGATTTGTTTGAGGCAATACTTACATTGGAGACTGAAGAGGAGTGCTTTGATTTCTTTGAGGATGTATGTACGGTGAATGAACTGTTATCTATAGCGCAGCGTTTTGCGGTGGCTAAGATGCTCAAGGAAGATAATACATATCTTGAAGTTGCGGAGAAGACGGGAGCATCTACAGCTACTATAAGCAGGGTGAACCGATCGTTGAATTATGGAAAGGATGGCTATGAACTGGTATTTTCCAGGATGAAGAGCTTCCAGAATCCTGAAGATTCAAAAGATGAAGATAAATAGCAGGAAGGGTCCTGCAGATAAGAAAAAGCTTAAACGGTTTTCCGTTTAAGCTTTTTTTACTGTCTTCGTGTCGGTGCTTCGGGCGGGCTGCTGCTTGCCTTTTTGTTCCTTTGGCTTCTTTGGTGCCGCCTGACTTTTTGAATTCTTGTTTTCTGGCTGTGTCTGATGTCCTGATTCCGATCTGAGTTTATCCACCAGATGTTCTACATATTTCTTCTTTGCATATATATCCACGGACAGAAGAGAGATCATGCTGAGATCATGGAGATAAGGATCCTTTTCAAGGTCGTACATGGCATCGGCCTTGTTTGCGGTTCGCACTATATCTTTGATGATGTCTCCGTAGTGGTCAGACAGATATTCGTACAGGTGCGCATATATATCTGATATGTCCTTGCCGTCGCTGCTTGTGTTGAAGTATCCATCTATAAGCGGTTCAAGCAGGGTGTGTATATCGTTTATACTGAGCATGTTCTTAAGGTAATAAATGTAGATAAGCAGTATAAGATGCTGCTTTGAATATCTTTTTTTGTTAGGTGATGGCAGAAGATTGTTCTTCGTATAGTTATTGATCATGGTCTTTGTCATCACTTTATCTTCGTCGCTTCGCCTGTTCTTGCCGAGCTGCTCCTCCATGAATGTGGTCAACTGATCCATATATAGGTCGATCGAAGGGATATCGCCAGGATTGATATAGTCAAGCCCACCGGCCATTGATATTATATCTTTTATGTTTGTTTTCTTGTCCATGTGGTGCCTCCGAAAATAGTTTAATCTTTAAAGTTATGATTCATACATGTGTTCAAGTTCTAGTATCATATTATATAGTATTCAAAACCACATTACAAGGTTATTTTGCGTTTTTATTCTGTTTCTGATGTGTCGGCACTTGGTGCGGGAACTGTGATAAGAACTCTTGCAACACGTTTCTTATCCATCTCTGTCACTTTAAAAATGCATGTGTCATCTGATACTGATTCGCCCTTTGATGGGATGTGATCGAGAAGCTCTGTGATGTAGCCTCCGAGTGAATCGTAGTCCTCAGATTCTATGTCCAGATGCAGGGCATCATTCAGATCGTCAAGTTTCACTGAGCCGTCCACGTTGTAATGCTCGTCATCTATCTTGATTATGTTGTTGTGCTCTGCTGTGTCGTATTCATCCTTTATGTCACCGATGATCTCCTCTATGAGGTCTTCGACAGTGATGAGACCGATACATATTCCATATTCATCCAGAACTATCGCCATGGTGTTGGAGTTGGATTTCATGGAGTGCAGCAGATCATTTGTCTTCTGATATTCATACACATATAAAGGTTTTCTCATGATGTCGCGCACGCTGAAGCTGTCTAAGCTGTGAGTGGCTTTGTAAAAGAACAGATCCTTTATGTGAAGTATTCCTATAACGTTGTCCCTTGAATCCTCATATACAGGAATTCTGGTGTAAGGAACTTCCATGTATAATTTCAGCAGATCGTCATATGCCATATCTACTGACGCTATGGTCATATCTGCTCTGGGGATCATAACATCTTTTGCTATGGAATCACCAAAGTCAACCACGTTGGTTATCATCTCTTTTTCTTTGTTCTCGATGACACCTTCCTCTTCGCTGACATTGACCATGCTGATAAGCTCATCCTCTGTCATCTTCTGGCCAGCGCCGTCTCTGTCCATTCTGAGTACCCAGAATATGAAGTCAGCGATCTTGTTCACGATAAATATCACTGGTGTGAGAACTACCATCAGAAAACGGATTATATCAATATATATAAGCGATATCTTCAGACTGTATCTCTGTGCGATGGTTTTCGGAGTTATCTCACCGAAGAGCAGGACGACCAGTGTAAGAATACCGGTTGCGATCCCGACAGACGAACTTCCAAATGCTTTTGTTGCAAATATAGTCGTAAGTGACGATGCAGCAATATTTACTATATTGTTTCCGATCAGTATAGTGCTTATGAGCTTGCTTGAATTCTCAGTTACCTTCATAACCCGGCGGGCTCTTTTGTTGCCGTTGTCGGCCAGGGATCTGAGTGAGAATTTGTTGACGGTCGTAAGGGCTGTCTCAGCCGAAGAAAAGAATGCGGACAATGCCAGAAGCACCGCCAGAATTATTATGTTTACTATGGAATCAATGTCCAATGTTTCATCTCCAATCATTTAAAATTTTATTTTTGATTGTACTTAATATATATGTAGTTGTCAAGAAAACTGAATATAAATAGAGACATCTGCAGATAATATTAGCGCAGCATTAAGTGTATGCTTCAGATAGCTCCAGAGCTTAATGTTTCGGTGTGATCTGACGGCGTTAAAGGAGGATGAATATGAGAAGTTCAACAGAGACTTACAAAGAAGTTGCAGAAAAGTGCAGTGCGTATGAAAAGAAATGTTCATGCAAAGGTCTGTCCAACGCTGCAGTTGGTAAAAGCTGTCTTTCATGTGACCATTTCACAGATACCGAGTACTGTGAGTTAGACCTCTATGATGCTATCGTGAAGAATCTGTAAGTATTAGATTTTAAGCGATGAGTGGGGCAGTCTGACTGTGCTTTTGCAGCACTGGGACTGCCTCATTTGTGTTGACACAAATGCAACATGTTGATATACTTAATCACTGATAATGGAGATGTCTGTGTGTACAGACAGAACAAATAGTGAAAGGTATATACGTCAATGATTAGTGCTAATAATGTGACATTGAGATTTGGTAAGAAAGCTTTGTTTGAGGATGTGAATATAAAGTTCACTGAGGGAAACTGTTATGGACTTATCGGAGCAAATGGTGCCGGTAAATCAACATTTTTGAAGATTCTGTCTGGCGAGATAGAGCCTTCAAAGGGTGATGTAACCATGAACGATGGAGAACGTCTTTCAGTCCTTCAGCAGGATCACTATAAGTATGATGAATATCAGGTCCTTGACACAGTTATAATGGGAAATAAGCGTCTGTATGAGATCATGAAAGAAAAAGATGCTATATATATGAAGGAAGACTTCTCTGACGAAGACGGAGTTAAGGCTGCTGAACTTGAGGCGGAGTTTGCAGAGATGAACGGATGGGAGGCAGAGTCAGATGCTTCCACACTCCTTAATGGACTGGGTGTAGGTACAGAGTACCATTATAGTCTGATGAAGGATCTTGATGGCGGACTTAAGGTCAAGGTGCTTCTTGCACAGGCTTTATTTGGCAATCCGGATGTACTCCTTCTCGACGAGCCTACAAACCATCTGGATATGGATGCCATAGCATGGCTGGAGGAGTTCCTGATAAACTTCGAGAATACAGTCATCGTCGTATCACATGACAGATATTTCCTCAACAAGGTTTGTACACAGATCGCAGATATAGATTACAGCAAGATACAGCTCTATGCAGGTAACTACGATTTCTGGTATGAGTCAAGCCAGTTGATGATAAAGCAGATGAAGGAAGCGAACAAGAAGAAAGAGGAGAAGATCAAGGAACTTCAGGAGTTCATACAGAGATTCTCAGCCAATGCATCCAAATCAAAGCAGGCTACATCCCGTAAGAGAGCACTTGAGAAGATCGAGCTTGATGACATTAAGCCTTCAAGCAGAAAGTATCCATATATAGATTTCAGACCAAAGAGAGACATAGGAAATGAGGTTCTTACCGTATCACATATTTCCAAGACTGTTGATGGAGAGAAGCTTCTGGATGATATCTCATTCACAGTTGGACATGATGACAAGATCGCATTTGTCGGACCAAACACAAAGTCCACAACAATGCTGTTCAAGATACTTGCAGGTGAGGAAGAACCAGATGAGGGAACATACAAGTGGGGCGTTACAACTTCACAGGGATATTTCCCTAAGGACAACACAAAGGAATTTGACAATGACCTTATCATAGTGGACTGGCTGACACAGTATTCAGATGAGAAGGATGCAACATATGTAAGAGGCTTCCTTGGTCGTATGCTTTTTGCCGGCGAGGATGGAGTTAAGAAGGTCAAGGTTCTCTCAGGTGGAGAGAAAGTAAGATGTCTTCTCTCAAAGCTTATGATCATGGGATCAAACACTCTGATACTTGACGAGCCTACAAACCATCTTGACATGGAGTCGATCACAGCTCTGAACAATGCGCTGATCAAGTTCTCCGGCGTTGTGCTGTTCTCGTCACAGGATCATCAGTTTGTACAGACTACAGCAAACAGGATCATGGAGATCACCAACACAGGTCTTATCGATAAGCAGACGACATATGATGAGTACCTTGCAAATGACGAACTTGCAAGAAAGCGTCAGGTCATGAACATGGATGTTGACGACTGATATGACATCGTAATATATAGAGAAAACG
Organism: Coprococcus sp.; assembly: GCA_016297325.1. Taxonomy (GTDB): domain Bacteria; phylum Bacillota; class Clostridia; order Lachnospirales; family Lachnospiraceae; genus Coprococcus. Next base: position 16,753 of record JAEDGW010000026.1, read on the forward strand.
CCCGGATGGATGCAGTTGCTATAGCTGCATCCATCCGGGCGTTTTTATTATGGTGTTTCATAGTTAGAAGAAATGTTTTGTCTTATCCTAATTGGACTCGGATGAGACATCATATAATCCGAGGTCGAATATATAATTGATCAGTTTCCTTGCTGTTTCTATATTGCGTTCGTCTGTTCCAGGGAAACACAGATATACATTGTCATATCCGAGGTTTAATCCCTTGGCAAAATCAGTGCCACTGATGTCTATCGCAAAGGCTTCACTCTGCTTTTCAGAGTCCTCTGTATACAAGATCCTGTCAGACATGGAATTGTTTAACTCCGATTGAAGATCCATAGTCAGGCAGTCAGTTAAAGGATGTATAATAGAGAAATAGCTGCAATATTCAACTCCCTTCTTATCCGAGATGATGACATCGTAGTAATCTTCGTAGCAAAGCGTCGGGAAAGATGTGTATGAGGCATCGGAAGTGTTATAGTCTTCTTCGTAAGTGTCAAGATCATAATTGATATTTGATGTCATTATGACCTGATCGCTTTTTTTCATGTGGTAATAATTTTTGTAATCGTCAACCACGGATGAATCCAGCTTAAAAGGGTTAGGCGAATTGACCACGCCGTAAGCAAGTGCAACGGGGCGGGTGTTGCTATATATAGAAACCGTGGTGTATGTGGCTGCGATGATTATTAGTAGCGATACTATGATTCTCCATTTATAACAGTAGAGGAAATGTGAGAACTTTTCTTTAGCCGACATGCCCTCTGTATCTTTCTTATATTTCATCTTCCGCGCCATACGCCGTTCTGATCTGGTCATGGAATGCAGCTCAAGATTATCCTCTATATTGAGGTCTTTCTTCGGAGCGGCCGTACGAGGGTCAAATGCACCGTCGGCAACTTCTCTCTTTACGCCGCGGGGAGATGACAGAATATATGCTTTTTCTTCTGCGCTGTGTTCTACCGGAGCGTCACTTGCATCTTCTGCGCTGTTTTTATCCTCTGCTGACGGTTTGCCTGTGACGGTGTCTATGTCAGGAGTGTGCGGCCTGTCTGGGGCGCCTTGTCCGCTTACGTTATCATGTCCGTCTGAAAAGTTTTGATCCTGTGTGCTGATCTGCTCATCAGCGGATGGCTGTGAGTTTGCCTTGCCATGTGTTTTGTTCTTACTCATTATGATTAACCTCCATGCCATATGCATCAAAATGCAAAGTGTGTAATCTGGCTTACTACATATTAACATATAGAAGTTACACATATAACCCCATAAATAATGAAAATAAAATAAAAAGTATTAAAATATTATAGCTATTTACATTGAACAGAAGCTATATTAAGATTGAAATAATGATCAAAAAGAAATGGAGAAGTACAATGGGAAAAAAGGTAAAAAGATTTTTACACAGTTTTTTTAAGATATTTATCATAATGATGCTTGGCATACTGGTGATAAATATTCTTATGTTTGGAATCCTGTATATATATCACAGGAATAAGTGCAATAAAGAAGAAGCATATATGCATGCACCCGGAAGATATGTGAATGTTGACGGGCATCAGGTACATATATATGAAACCGGAGATCTGGAATCAGATAAGGTCCTGGTTTTTCTGCACGGTGGACTCAGCTGCAACGATTCGATTGCGGTCCAGCCACTGTTTGATGAACTTGGACAGTATCATCTTGTGTATATAGACAGAAGTGGATATGGATATACCCTGAGCAATGGTGCTGACAAAGATATTGACTCTATCCTGAATGAAACAAGAGGGGCACTTGAAGCTGCAGAGATATCTGGACCATATTATCTTATAGCATCCGAGTCGGCAGGGATAGAAGCTATGTACTGGGCTGATAAATACAGCTCAGAAGTTGCAGGGATAATAGGAATAGATATGAATTATCCTGAACAGTTTGAAAACACTACATCGGAGGAATATGCAGGATTCTTTGATTATCTGATGAGCAAATTCTGCAAGATAGGTGGAATGAGGCTTGCAAAGAGTGCGTACCAGGACGATATAAATAACATATATTCTTCCATACAGAAAAAGACTATGGATGCACTTGCGTCCCAGAGAGCATATACGGATGATATGTTTGCTGAGAATGAGGCAGCTGTCGATAATGCATCAAAGGTGGCTGACATGGGATGGCCGGAGAACACAAAGATGCTTATGATCCTGGCAAACCCGGCGATGAAACCATATGCAGATGACGATTCTAGTGTAAAAGAATCCCTGGAGAACGCCCGCAAGAATAATCCTGATTTTGACTTTGCATCTGCCTATAATGAGAGCAGAAAAGAGTATTTGAGCAAGTTTACCAACGTGGAAACAACCGAATTGTCCGGTCCATCCAAGCTTTATACATATTGCCCAAAAGATGTGGCTAAAAAAGTTAAGGAATTCGTTGAAAATATTGAGAATTGAGAATTGCGACAATATATGGGCTTTATGGCAAATTGCATAGCAGAATGACAATATTGATAAATTCAAGGAGAAAAATATAAAGATTTATTAGTTATTTTTTAGGCTTAATTTAATCACAATATGCAAAAAATATAAAAAAAGTGAAAAAAAGACTTGCCAAATTAGATAATATGCCCTATAATGAGTTCATGTTGACAAGGACATTGTCAATAATAACATAACAAAGCTATGAGAAGCATAGCACGGCATTCCTAAAGATATATTCTGAGAATGATACGATGAATATACAGGGAATAGCACACATATTTAAAGGAGGGTTTTTTTGTGAGAAAAATCAAAAAGGCATTAGCACTTTCATTAGCACTTGCTATGGGCTTATCACTCTGTGCATGTGGCGATAAGGAAGAGGCTACAACAGAAAAGGCAACAGACGCAGCAACAACAGAGGCAGCTACAGATGCAGCATCAGAGGATGCATCTTCAGAGGATACTGCTTCAGAGGACGCAACTTCAGAGAGCACAGCAGGAATTACAGTTCCTTCAGCTGATGGTGAGACAATTTATGTTTACTCATGGAATGATGAGTTAGGAAACAGAATTGATACATACTTCAGAACAAAGTATCCTGAGCTTTCAGATCTCGTTCAGTACAGAAACCTTAACGTATCTGGTACAGAGGCTGAGTATCCTACAAAGCTTCAGTCAGCAGCTGAGTCAGGAAATGAGTATCCTTCAGTATTTGCAGCAGATGAGTCAGTTATGCTCAGCTTAGCAAACAAGGATTTCTCAGCTCCTGTAACAGACGCTGGTATCACAGCTGATATGTATTCAAACGCATACCAGTACACAGTAGATTTTGCTACAACAGATAAGGGCCTTATGGCTTGTACATGGCAGGTAACACCTGGCCTTATGCTTTACAACAAGCAGATGGCTGAGGAGGTTCTTGGAACATCAGATCCTGAGGAAGTTCAGAAGATGGTTAGCACATGGGACGGCTGGTTCGAGGTTGCTGACAAGATCAAGGCTGCTGGTAAGTACATGGTATCAGGACCAGACGAGGTTAAGTACCCACTTCTTGCTGCTAAGTCAACAGCATGGGTAGTTGATGGTAAGCTTTCAGTTTACCCAGAGGTTACTGATATGCTTGAGCTTTCAAAGAAGATCTACGATGGTGGTTACAGCCAGAATTCAGCTCAGTGGTCATCAGAGTGGACAGCTAATATGTCTAACGGAACTACATTCTGCTTCTTCGGAACAACATGGTTCATGGGAGATACAGTATTCGTAACAGAGGATGTTAAGTATCAGGCTTGTGCAGGCCCACAGGGTTACTATTGGGGTGGTTCATACCTGCTCTATGGTAAGGATTGTCCAAACCCAGAGTTAGCAGCTCTTCTTATCTACACACTTACATGTGATGAGGATGTTATGTACGACATGATCAAGAATGGTGATGAGGGATGTACAAACAACCAGGCAGCAGTTGCTAAGGCAATCGCTAATGGCGACGGTGCTAACGATAAGCTTGATGGTCAGATCCTTACAGCAGTATTCGATGAGGGCGCTAAGGCAATTGATATGAGCAAGTCAACATCATATGATAGCCAGATCAACACCATCTTATCAACTGTATCAACATCATACAACACAGGTGATGATGCTACAATCGATGATGCTATCGCTGATCTTAAGCAGCAGGTTGCTTCAACAATTACAGACGTTGTAGTTGAGTAATTAAAATATCAATTTATAAAAAATCAGGTTATGCACCGGGGAAACTCGGTGCATAATTTGAAGATAACCACAATATCGCTGTTAGGCATTTTACAAGATGTTTCATATAAGAAGTTATAATTTGGTTAAAAGGTGAGGATCTTGTAAAATGTCTAGCGGAGGATACGAGACTGTTTAATATTAAGAAATTGGGGAAGTGAAAACATGAATAAAAAGAAGACAGTAGAATATGGCAAGTATGGATATTTTTTCATTCTTCCATTCTTTTTAGTATTCTTGGTATTCCAGTTATATCCGTTGATCCACACATTCTATCTGAGCTTTGTTGATTATAGAATGATACAGGGAAAAATGACGGATCCTACATTCTGTGGTTTTGATAATTATCTTAAAGTTCTCACAACACATGACTTTAAGCTGAACAAGGATGTATGGTTCAATACAATACCTATGAATTCAATAAAGCAGACAATTATCATTTGGGTAATCAACTTTGTACCTCAGATTCTGTTAGCCCTGCTCCTTGCAGCATGGTTTACAGACACTGTGGTTAAACTTAAGGGACAAGGTGCATTTAAGGTTCTCATGTTCCTTCCAAATATTATCACCGCATCATCTATAGCAGTCCTTTTCTACAACCTTTTTGGTAATCAGGGACCTATAACACTGATGTTGAAGAGTATGCATATAATAAATCAGGATTACAGTTTCCTTAATAGTAGAGCAGGTACTGTAGGTCTTATCGGATTCATGCAGTTCTGGATGTGGTATGGAAATACTATGATAGTTCTTATTGCTGGTATCTTAGGTATCAGTCCATCACTTTACGAGGCAGCCATGGTTGATGGTGCAAACAGTAAGCAGCAGTTCTTCAAGATTACAGTACCTCTTGTAAAGCCTATTTTACAGTTTACACTTGTTACATCAGCTATCGGTGGTCTTCAGATGTATGATATCCCGGCCCTTTTCAATGTAAATAATGCGATTGGTCAGCCTGGACGTGCATCACATACGGTTACAATGATGATCAAGGAGCTTGCGTTCTCCCAGAACCCAGATTATGGATATGCAGGTGCCCTTTCAGTAGTATTGTTTATTTTCACATTGCTCATCAGTTTGATATTCTTTGCAGCAACTAAGGATAGAGATGACAAGAAGAAAGCTAAACATGCAGTAGCAAAGAAGTAGGAGGAGATTTTCAATGGCTAAGAATTCGACAGGCGTTGATGAAAGCTATTCATCACAGATTAGAGCAAAGAAGATTTTCCGTAACGTTATATGTATTCTTCTTTGTGTTATAAGTATATTGCCATTTTACATAATGATAGTAAATGCAACACTTCCTTCATCAAGAATTCAGCAGGGTCTTGCGTTCATTCCTGGTGGAGAGTTTATAGAGAACTTCAAGGGTATGCTCAGAGAGACTAAGGGTAGTGGAACAACATTCTGGTCTGCTATGCTTCACAGTGTGATTATCGCTGTACCTGCAACGGTACTTCAGGTATATTGTGCAACACTTACTGCATATGGTATCTCAGTTTATAATTTCAAACTTAAAAATGTTGCTTGGTCGTTCATCATGGCAATCATGATGATACCAGCGCAGGTATCAATCGTTGGTTTCATGGCATTCATGAAGACAATTGGTCTGTATGGATCATATTTAACACTTATTATTCCGGCGGCCGCTGCTCCAACGACAGTTTATTTCATGAAGCAGTATATGGAGGGTGCTCTCTCAGTAGAGATTATTGAGGCTGCCAGAATTGATGGTTCTGGTGAGTTCTCAACATTCAATAGAATAGCACTTCCTCTGATGAAGCCAGCTATGGCTACACAGGGAATATTTGCATTCATCGCATCATGGAACAACCTGTATACACCTACGATGATGATCGCAGATACTAAGAAGTATACACTTCCTATGTTCGTACAGGGATTAAGATCTGATGCTATCCGAGTAAATTATGGTTATGTTTACTTAGGACTTTCACTTACAGTGCTCCCACTGTTGGTAGTATACTTTGCACTTTCAAAGTATATCATCGCTGGTGTTGCACTTGGTGGTGTAAAAGAGTAATATTATATCAATTATGATGATTATTATGCCGGCCTGTTCTTTGAGCAGGTCGGTTTTTATTTATGTGTATTTACTGTGAAAAGGGTTGACGGTAAACTGTAAAAACCATAGAATATTAACGGCGGATAAGATTGGGTCTTGTTGCCAATGATAGTAATTTTTATGTACTTTGGAGGAATGGACAATGAGAAGATTGGGAAAACGCCTTGCTGTATCAGCTTTGTGCGCATGTATGATGCTTGGAGTAGCAGGATGCGGAGGTTCAGATAATGGCAAGAAGGCTGATAGCAAGAGTACAGAGATAGAGCAGGTGTATACGGCTGATGAAGCTAAGAATACGAAAGCACTTGTTATTGGCGACTATGACATAGATCTGGACGAGCTTACTTTGTACGCAATGCAGGAGATAACAATGTATGGTGTGACTTCTGATTCTCTTACAGATGATAAGACGATAGAACAGAATAAGGAATATGCATTATCATTACTTAGACAGAATAAGATAATATATAATGTTGCGATAAACAACGATGCATCTCTTGATGATAGTGATATGGAGTATATAAATACCACAATAGATGCATTCAAGAAGAAGATGGGACAAAAGGTACTTGATGCATATGGAATATCTGATGAAGTTATAAATAAGGTATTTCAGGAGCAGGGATTAGTCAGTAAGTTCCAGAATGATATAAAGAATGATATGGGTCAGAAGATACAGAATGACCTGGAGGACAAATATAAGGATACCAAGTTCTATACATATTATTATATGCTCTTCCCAACAGTTGAAATTGATGATTCCGGCAACCCAAAGAAGGATGACAATGACAACTACATATATGTCTCAGATGATAAGAAGAAGGAAGCCAAAGCGAATGCAGAAGCAGCATTAAAGGAGCTTAAAGCAGGAAGCGGTTACGAGGACGTAGCAGATAAATATGGAGTAAAGGAGTATTCTTCAGAACAGACAGGCTTTGATGGCGCATATAGTGATGAGAACATGAATAAGAAGATGGCTTCTCTCAAGAATAATGAATGTCTGGATGTTGTTGATGATACATTAGGATATTCTGTAATACAGATGATAAATTGTGATGATACATCATATAAGGAGAGTTATATAAACTATTATACATCTGACACACTTTCATCACAGTATGAGAAACTTCAGAATACCTGGCTGGCAACTATCCCGGTAGATCAGGAGAATGATCTGGAAGGTACAGTCTGGAAAGATTATGATTTTAAAAAGCTTGTTCAGAATCTTGAAAATGCAGGAGTTGTTGGATCGCCTGATGGTGCAACGTCAGCTTCCAGCTCTGCCGCAAATTAAGGAATATATACAAACACAAAATAAAAGGATATATACAAAACACAAAATAAAAGAATATATACAAAACAAAAAACTGCGCAGAGTATGTTGAAAAACGTACTCTGCGCAGTTTTTTCTATTATAAACATGTATAAATATATATGAACATGGGTTTTAAAATTGTTGTTTTGGGTTTTAGGTGCAGTGGTAAGTTTTATGATCAACTTTTGTTAGAAAAATTTAAGTTTAATGTCACAAGATGGATGCTATAATCGTCATATTATATAGATGTAATTTTGCGCAGATAGTACATTAGGTAATATGAGTAAAGGAATAGTGATGCAACAGAAGATGAATGACAGCGAGAGAATAGCAGAATATTATGAGTTGTATGAGCAGCGACTATACAGGACTGCATATTCGATATTGGGGAATGTGTGGCAGGCGGAGGAAGCAGTACAGGAGACATTTGTGAGGGTCATAAAACATAGACATGATATATTCAGAATGTCAGACAAGAGGAGAACAGCGTACATATTGAAGATAACAAAGGGAATATCAATAGATATGTATAGAGCA
>JAEDGW010000133.1 GCA_016297325.1 Coprococcus sp.
TTGTGTTGTGATAAGTTATCAGTGATACGACCGCAAGTACGATGAATGTCATAATACCGATAACTGCACCTAAGTTGTAATACTGGTTATCAACCGTCAGCTTGTAGAGCCATGTGACAAGAAGATCTGTCTTGCCCGCTGTCTTTCCAACAGGTGTCGGTGCTCCATTTGACAGAAGGAAGATAACGTTGAAGTTGTTGATATTTCCCGCAAATGTTGTTATCAGATATGGTGCTGTGACGAACAACATGTATGGAAGTGTGATCTTGAAGAAGATCTTTACAGGACTTGCTCCGTCAACACGGGCAGCCTCGTATATTTCCTCTGGAATACTCTGCAGGATACCTGTAACCTGCATGATCGTGAATGGGATACCGATCCAGATATTTATAACTATGACCATTATTCTGGCAAGAGTTGCATTGCTCCAGAAAGGAATCGCAGTGTCTATTATTCCATTATTTATAAGTAATGTGTTGATGATACCATTCTGACTGAATATTGTTCTCATCAGGAGAAGTGATACGAACTGTGGAACTGCTGCTGAAAGCATGAAGATCGCTCTCCACATTCCTTTCTTTCTTGTTCCCTTTCTGTTGATCACCATCGCAAGTATCATGCCGAGGAAGTAGTTACTGAAGGTCGCTGCGACCGCCCATATAAGTGTCCAGCCAAGAACTGACCAGAATGTACTTCCTATCGCATCACCAAAATTCAAAATCTTTGCAAAATTCTTGAGTCCTACCCAGCTGAATATAACTGTGTGTGAATCAAGCTTACTGTAATTTGTAAATGCCATGAATATCATGAATACCAATGGCAAAATCGTAAATACCACTATTCCGAGAACCGGAAGTGGAAGAAGAAACATGTGAAGATTTCCATCAAACAAGCTCTTTATATCATCTTTAAACTTCGGTACACGCTTGCCCGCATCAGACAGGCACTGTGCTTTGTACGCGCTCTCAACGCTCACTACCCACAGGCAGATGAACGCAAATATTATGAACAGTGTTGCAACACCGTAGAGGAGCATGAGAAGGGAATTGTCTCCCTGAGTGTATTCAAATACTCCCTTTGCATCGTTCCATACCTTCTGCTGTTCCTGTCCGCCCAGATGGAAGAAGTCACCAAGAAGTGAAGCTCCATTCTGGATCATGAACCATATGAACAGAAGTTCCAATATAAGATAGGAAAATCCTTTTACGAACTGCTTTCTGACTATACTGCCGAACCCCAAGATGAGAAATGAAATTCTGGTAGCTATGTCTCCATTTACAGCCGCCTTTGCCACTGTATATGGGTAATCAGATCTTCGTATTTTCTTTTTTTTGCTTTTATTTTTTGTTATAGCCTGAGCCATCCTAACACCTCCGTCTCAAAGTAAAAAAGCAATCGCAGAACCGGTAATCTATTTTCAGCCCCGGCGGCTCTTCATTCCCCTGCGTGGTATGCTGAGCCTGCCGGGGTCAAATCCAGATTGCGTGATCCGCAATTGCTTTAAGTTAAATTGTTTACTTTAAAATATATTTACTGTGCCACATCAGTGTTAAGTGATGTGTTGAATGACTCTGTCATATCTGCTGCATTGTCATGTGTAACCTCACCATTTACGAGAGACTTACCAAAATTCTCTGCTGGTGTCCAGTAGTTACCCATCTTAGCAACGAATGGCTGAATAAATGATGTTGTATCGAATGTTGCGTTCTGAGCTGTAACAAGTGCATCGCTCTTAACTGCATCGCTCTCAAGAAGGCTTGTGTTACATGGAACGATGTTTCTTGCTGTGTAGTGTGACTCCTGTGAAGCCTCATTTCCAAGGTAGAGTGCAAGTGCAACTGCAACCTGTGGATACTCACAGTTAGGATTTACACCGATTGCCTTTGATCCGGCAAATGAGAGGAGCTGCTTGTCCTCGCCACCGATCTTAGCTGTTGGAAGTACAGCGATTCCGAGGTCATCACCAAGTGCATCATGTAATGCTGCGTAATCCCATGAACCTGAGAACATTGCTGAGATAGAACCATCTGTCATACCTGAGATACCAACACCTGACTCATCGTTTACAAAGTTCTTGTTGTTTACAAGATCTACAAGGTAGTCTGTAACAGCCTTGCCGTTATCGCCGCCGAAGTCTATTCCTGCATCGTTGTCTGTACCATCACCGAACATTGTTCCACCATTTGCAAGGTAGAATGCTGCGATGTACCATGAGTTTGTAAGTGGGAATGAAACCTTACCCTTCTCAAGCATTGTGTCAAGGCTCTTTACATCATCCTCTGTAAATGTCTTCTTGTTGTAGTACATGAACCATGTATTTGTTGTAAATGGCACACCGTAGATACCGCCATCAACTGTGATAGAATCTACAATTGCCTGTGAATTTGTTGACTTAACATAATCTGCTGTGCTTCCGCCGAGCTCTGAGATAGCGCCTGCATCAATCAGAGTCTGTAACTGGTCATTTGCGAACATGTATACATCTGCTGATGCTGAAACATCCTGTGTTACAGTCTTTCCTGCATCACCCTCACTACATGTACCATACTCAAATGTGATATCCCAGTTTGGATGCTCCTTCTTGAACTCCTCACATGTTGTCTGTAACCACTCGCCGTAATCAGGTGACTGATCCTCAGCTGGTCCCCATACTGTAAGTGTTGTCTTGATAACCTCTTCCTCTGAAGCTGCCTCTGTTGCATCTGTGTTTTCTGATGCATCGCTCTTTGTTGCTGCTGTAGTTGACTCATCCTTTCCTGAATCTCCACATCCTGCCAGCATTGACATTCCCATTACACCTGCAAGTGCAACTGCTGCAAATCTTTTTACTCTCATAACCGTTCCTCCTTAAAATAGTCATGTTTTTTAAATGTTCTTAATACTTTGCAGTACCTTTACCTTATGACATTATTATAGGAAAACGGCCTTCATCCGTATATATCAATGATTTTAGAAACATGTTGGATTTTTTAGATATGTTGAAATTTTATGGCTGGACGGACGCCGCCGGAGTGTGCCGCGGAGGTCCGCCAGTGTATATGCCGCCAGAGCACGCTTGTCTGCCCGTCCTTCGACTTGCTTCTATTTGCACTGCGCTCTGCCCGCGATAAGGGCGTTGCGGGCGCCGCTCCGGCAAGAAGCGTCGAAGGGCGGGCGACTGCGCTACCGCTCCGGCGGCATATACACTGGCGGACCTCCTATGGCACACAGGCGGCTGATTTCGAAGCCGGTAGTAGTGTTTGCTGTATACATTGATTTTGGGGATTCTTTTGTTTATATGATTTACTGGTTGGAAATGATTTGTATGAGCTTGGATAATTGTCGCTCTTTGTTTTTCAACAAAATCGCTACATTGTTTTGTTGTTAAAAGAGCTTGCACGGAGATTTGTGCCTGGGTGGTTGGTGTCTGGATTTTTGTTATATAAAAACGCTTCCACTGCTTTTTTGCAGTGGAAGCGAATCCATATTTTATTCTACCCTCTTTGGGAAGTGGAGCATTATCTTGGTACCGACCCCTGGGGTGCTGTCTATCTTTACTGCATATTCCTCACCATAGTATAGCTTGATGCGCTCGTTTACATTTGACACGCCGTAGCCATTTGACGACTTGGACAGGATGAGAGCGGCCTGGGTCTTGGTCATTCCCACTCCATTGTCCGACACTGTGAAATCAAGGAAATCTCCGTTTTCTCTGCCCTCTATGCGGATCTCTCCTCTGCCGTCCGTCTTCACATCTATTCCGTGCCCTATGGCATTTTCCAGAAGTGGCTGGAGGATCAGATTCAGCGTCTCGTATTTCAGGATATTGTCATCTATGTCATACACGACATCGAAGCTGTTGTCGTGCATGGCAAGCTGGATGTCCAGATATGATTTGATATTTGCTATTTCATCTTTTACCAGAAGAATGTTCTTGCCCTTGTTGAGCGCAGTTCTATAGAAGGTTGAGAGCGCAAGTGTTATGTGGCTTATGTCCTCCTGCTCCGCCTCAAGCGCCTTCCAGTTGATCATAGACAGAGAATTATAGAGGAAATGAGGATTGATCTGAGCCTGAAGAGCCCTCATCTCGTACTCTTTCTCCTTTATCTTGCTGCGGTACACCTCATTGACAGTGGCATCAAGCCTTTTACTCATGCTGTTGTAACCATTTATCAGATCTCCGATCTCGTCTGCACTGTCATTTTCAAGAACAGTTCCGAGGGTTCCGGTCTCCAGATTCTTCATGGTCTTCTGCAGTTTCTTGATCCTCTTTGTGATAAATTCCGAGGTGATATGGATACATGCAATTCCCGCAAACATGCTGACCAGAATGGCCACTGCAGCGACAAGCAGAATCGGCTGAACTGAATAGATGATGAGCTTGTCCGGCTTATATACGCATATCTTCCAGCCTGTGACCGTCGACTCACCCTCTATGAACTGGTATCCGGAATTGTCCATGTTTTTTGCAGCATGAAACCGCTCGTCATCAAGCTCATATGCAGCCCTGTTCTCTGCAAATGTATTCTTAGAAAATATCGTATTGCCACTTTCATCCTCTATCACAAGACCATAGTTGTTGAACATTGTATCTGTATAAAATGGCTGGAAAACACTGTCATAATCAACACCGACATACAGCACGCCCTTTGCGCCCCTCTGTTCGAGCATAGCCATACGGCTGATTGAAAATGCAGTGTGGCTCTCGGCATCTATATACCAGTGAATGTTATTGTCCAGATTCTCATATATGTCTATGTTGTCCGGTATATCCGAAAATGGAGCTATCGTAGAGCCATGTTTTACATCGCACGCATCCGTATATATAGTGACCTGATTTACATCATCGTGGAAATACATTATAGACGCAAGCAGCGGATCAATCACCGTACTGAACTGTTCGTAGTTCTTGTACGCAGACTGGTCCGCATTAAGTATCTTTGCAATTGACTGATTGTATGAAATATATTTTGACAGATTGTTGTAGATCTCCAGTGCATTATCCATGGCATCTGTCGTCTGGCTCACATAGGATTTGAGGATAGTTGTCTCTCTATCCCACAATATCTTTCTCATCTCCATATATGTTATGCCGAGCGTGATAGCCACAGGAACGAGACCCGCAAGCATATATATGACTATCAGCTTACCGGTGAGTTTCATGTCCTGAAACTTTTTCTTAAACCAGCCTTTCTTCATCCCCTGTACCTCCCGAATAGATTGACACGTATTATGTAGAACACCAGCCCATTATAGTTGCCTGCGGCATGGGGCTGGCGCTGCATGTCAAGCTCCTTACATGACTTGACACATTTATAGATCTCCATCCCATTCCAGCTGCCTCCGGCATAGCTGGCGCTGCATGCCAAGCGCCTTACATGACTTGACATATTTATGATCTCCGGCTCATTTCAGCTGCCTCCGGCATAGCCGGTGCTGCATGCCAAGCGCCTTACATGACTTGACATATTTATAAACCTCCGGCCATTATAGCTACATCCGGCATAGCTGCTTACTCTGCGCTTAAGCCGCCGTTTTCTCTGAATTTCTGTGGGCTCACGCCGTAAAATTCGCGGAAGCTTGAACAGAAATAAGACACATTCTGATAACCACAGGTCGCCCCGATATCAACAATTTTTGCCATGCTGTTCTCAAGCATATCCTTTGCCCGTTCCATTCTATACGACTTTATGAATTTGCTCAGATTCTGTCCTGTCTCTTTCTTGAACACGGTACTTAAATAACTCGGTGCAAGATAGACCATATCCGCAAGCATATCTATGCCAAGTTCACTTCCAAAATTCCTGTAAATGTACTGCTTTACCAGCTCAACTTCCCTGTGTCCCGTCTGACTCTTGTTATTAAAACTTGATGCAAGCCTGTCTATAGCAGCCTCGACAAGTCCTGTCAGGCTCTGGAAATCCGTGGACATATACAATTTCTCCACATCTTTGTTCAGATCCGCCTCACTGGTGTCATCTATACTTCCATAGATATCCTTGAGCAGATTTGAATAGAGGAATTTGATATATATCTGTGAGCACTCATTCTTGTGCCTGTACTTCTCACAGAATTTGTCAAAATGCTCCCTGAGCGCTTCCACATCCTTCATCTTGATATCCTGCTTCATCTGCTTCATGAGTGTATCATCATCAAACTGGATCATTCCGGATGCATCGCTCTCCATATTTGGATAAAATACCTTGATCTCTGGGTGGTAGAATTTGTTATCCATGAGCTCATCCAGCTCATCAACCTTCTGCTCCATATCCTCAGGATTCTCTATCTCTGTGGAAACCGCTATGTAACAATCCTCATCATAATCGCTCTTTATGATCTTCACCAG
>JAEDGW010000027.1 GCA_016297325.1 Coprococcus sp.
CACATCAATCTGCCATTTATATCGACAGTGAAGAATCAGCCGGTGCATCTGGATATGACGATAACCAGGGAGCAGTTCAATGAGCTCACCTATGATCTGGTGGAGAGAACGGCGGGACCTGTAAACCAGGCATTATCCGATGCGGGCATAACGAGAAATCAGATAGATAAAGTGCTGCTGGTGGGCGGATCGACCCGTATACCGGCGGTTGTGGATAAGGTCCGTGCCATAACCGGCAGGGAGCCATCCAAGAATATGAACCCGGACGAGTGCGTTGCCATGGGTGCGGCGGTCCAGGGAAGCAAGCTCAGCGGCGAGCTCACCGTGTCGAACAAGGTGAATGACATTCTCCTCATGGATGTGACACCTCTTTCGCTGTCCATTGAGACACTTGGAGGCGTGGCAAATGTCATCATTCCGAGAAATTCTGCCATTCCGACCAGGGCATCAAAGATATTTACCACGGCGGGCAATTTCCAGAGGGATGTCGAGATTAAGGTGTACCAGGGCGAGAGACATTTCACAAGGGACAACAAGCTGCTAGGCAACTTCAGACTCAGCGGTATCAAGAGAGCCATGGCGGGAGTTCCTCAGATCGAGGTCACATTTGACATGGATGCAAATGGTATCCTCAAGGTTTCAGCTAAGGATCTTGGCAGGGGCGTGGAACAGCAGATAGTGATCACATCCAGCACCAACCTTTCGGAGGAGGAGATCCGCAGAGCCAGGGAGGATGCGAAGAAGTACGAGGATGATGTGGCTGGAGCCAGAGAGTTCAAAGACATTATGAACGAGGCGGAGGCGTATGTATATAAGGTAGAGAATCTTCTTGAGACCAAGGGCGCACAGCTCGATAAAAAAGAAATGAAACGGATCAAGAGCGACTGCGAGTATCTGAAGAAGCTTGTGACACGAACAGACATGAATCATGTAGATGACGTGGAGATGGGCAGGATGAAGGAAGCCTATAGACAGCTCCAGGAATCCGCAGAGAAACTGGAGACAATGTAGCCTGGGGACGGAGGTGCCTGCCCCCCGATACGAAATGGAAGACTTGGAATATCGGGTATCTTTATATATAATATTTAGGAAATTTCGAGGAGAATGGTGATTATGAAAGACAAATTTATAAGATTTATGAGATCCAGGTACGGCAACGATCAGTTGTCATCATTTCTTACCTGGGGTGGATTGATATTTATGGTGCTGGATGCATTTATCAAGACAGGGATATTTTATTCCCTTGGACTTTTAATGTTCGCTTATGGATATGTGAGGATCATGTCCAAGAACTATGACAAGCGCGCGGCTCAGAACAGATGGTTTATGGAGCACACCGCGGGCGTGAGAAATATATTCAAGCGCGCGAAGAAACAGAAGGAAGCCGGCAAGGAATACAAGATATTTGTCTGCAGCAAATGTCAGCAGATGATCAGAGTCCCAAGGGGCAAGGGCAAGATAGAGATCAGATGCCCTAAGTGCGGCAACAGATTTGTGAAGAAGTCTTAGTAACAGCACAGACTGATAAAGTCGTATGCTGTAATACAGTGTGGAGATTGAGAGATGTTTGGATATATAGTGGTGAACCAGCCTGAGCTTAAGATGAAAGAATACGATGAATACCGTAAGTATTATTGCGGCTTGTGCAAATCGTTAAAGGACAGATACGGTGCCAGAGGACAGATCAGCCTTAGCTATGACATGACGTTTCTGGTGCTTCTTCTGACGGGATTGTACGAACCGGAGAAGCACTCGGGCAGCCGAAGATGCATCGCACACCCGACATCAAAGCATACTTATGTACAGAATGAGTACACAGACTATGTTGCAGACATGAATGTCATCCTTACCTATTATAAATGTATAGATGACTGGGATGATGAGCATATGTTTACCAGGAAGCTTTATGCAGATGTGCTGTTCGCCGGGAAAAATGGCAGGAGACTCAAGGAAGATTATCCACAGAAGATTCGCAGCATAGTGGAGAACCTCAAGGCGATAAGCGAGCTGGAGGATGCGGGATCTGACGATATGGATGCATTGTCAGGGCATTTCGGCAATATCATGGCAGAGATCTGCGCACCGGCTCATGACGAGTGGGAATCTTATCTCAGGACTATAGGCTATTATCTGGGCAAATTTGTCTACATAATGGATGCATATGACGATATAGAAAAGGATATAGGAGCAGGAAATTACAATCCGTTTGTATGCAGACTTGCACATGAGCTGGATGTTGATGTACAATCAGTGGGTGTGGATTCGCCCATAGAACCGGGCAAATGGCAGGAGCTTGCAGAGTGGACGAAGGACGTTCTGATGATGATGGTGGCTCCGCTTGCAAAGGAGTATGAGATGCTTCCTATTATTGAGAATGTAGGAATACTCAGGAACATAATATACTCGGGAATATGGGAAGCGTATTATGCGACCACAAACAGAAGATGTGGCTGCGTAGAAGATAAAAATTCAGAAGATAAAATGTAGAAGATGAAAATGCAGAATATAAAAGTGCAGAATATGAAATTGTAGAAGATGAAACTATAGAAGATGAAATTGTTTAAGAGACAACAGAAAATTAAAATGTCATCAATATAAGATTACATGATATATAGCATCAGGTCTGGTCAAAGACGATTACAAACGGTCTGGTGAAAAGGATAGGGAACAGGTTATGAAAGATCCTTACGAGGTGCTGGGTCTCAAAAGAGGTGCCAGCGAGGAAGAAGTGAAAAAAGCATATAGAAGGCTGAGTCGCAAGTATCATCCGGATGCGAACATCAACAATCCTCACAAGGATGAGGCTGAGGAGAAGTTCAAGGAGATACAGCAGGCGTACAAGTCCATTGTGAGTGGTGAGGCTGACCGTGCAAGCTACGGCGGTGCTGGTGGGTATGGAACTGGAAACTCTCAGGGTTATGGCAACAGTTATGGATCTGGCGGTTCTTATGGTGGTTCGTCAGGAGGATACGGACAGTACGATGATCCGTTTGGTGGTTTCGGCGGATTTGGCGGATTCGGTCCGTTTGGCTTTGGCGGATATCAGAGACAGAATGATTACGATCCAAATGACAAGGATTCCAGATATTTTCAGGCTGCGAAGAGCTACATGAACAGCGGAAGCTATGAGGAGGCAAAGAACGTCCTCAATCAGATAGATGACCATGATGCCAGATGGCATTATTACAGTGGCGTGTGCAACGCCGGGCTTGGCAATCAGATCAGAGCCATGGAGATGCTGAAGCGTGCTATGGAACTTGAGCCGGGCAATCAGGAATACCGTCAGGCGTATGAGTCCATCAAGAGTGGACGTCAGTGGTATATGGACAGAGGTGCCGGATATGGAATGGATATGCCGACCGGCGGAATGTTCTGCAACAACCTTTGTACTATATGTACTCTCATGTCATGTTGCATGAGTGGAGTGCCTTGCGTGTGCTGTATGCCTGGTGGATATGGTAGAAGTTAGATAACATAAGAAGACAGACTTATTATGATATGTAATAAGTCTGTCTTTTTATGTGAAACAATCCAATTTAGAGAGATAGTAAAAAACAATCGTAGCAAGTATAATCGCCTACTATATTTGCAAATGGCTGGATAGTGACAAGTAGCCCTGGCAATCAGCATAAGGAATACGTCGCCTTGCCATAAAGACGGAGAACCCACTGGGAGTCGCCTCTCCTGGGGGGGCATTTGTGCCTTATATAGCATAATGATAGATATAATATCTTTTGCCTGGCCACATTATAGCATATATACGTGATGCGTTTACAATATTCTAGTAATCAATGAATACTCATCCTAAAATTCATGTCAACCAATAAAATTCGATATTATCAGACTTTTATCGCTATTTAATGTAAAAAAACTGTAAAATTTATTAGACTACAGTCTAATTTTATAGTGTTATTTAACAAATTTTTTCTAACATATTGAGAAAAAAAAGGGTTGATGATAGAATAAAACAGTGAAAATGGAAATAAAATATATCTATTTATCCAAGGAGGGAATGAATCAGATGAAGATGTTAGCAGATTTCGATAAGGAAGGCTTCAAGAAGGAAGTTATTACTAACGTAAAAACTCTTTTCCGTAAGCCTATCGAGGAGGCTACCCCACAGCAGGTATTCCAGGCAGTCAGCTATGCAGTCAAGGATGACATCATTGACAGATGGATCGCTACACACAAGGAGTACGAGAAGAAGAACGTCAAGACAGTTTACTATCTGTCTATGGAGTTCCTCATGGGTAGAGCACTCGGTAACAATCTTATCAACTTAACCTACTACGATGCAGTTAAGGAAGCACTTGACGAGTTAGGATTTGACCTGAACTTTATAGAGGATCAGGAGCCTGATGCCGCTCTGGGTAATGGCGGTCTCGGACGTCTTGCAGCTTGTTTCCTTGATTCATTGGCAACACTTGGTTATCCTGCATACGGTTGTGGTATCAGATACAAGTATGGTATGTTCAAGCAGGGTATCAAGGATGGATATCAGGTTGAGATGCCGGATGACTGGCTCAAGGATGGCAACCCATTTGAGGTTAAGCGTTCGGAGTATGCTGTTGAGGTTAAGTTTGGTGGTTATGTAAGAGTTGAGAACAAGAATGGCAGAAACTACTTTATACAGGATGGATATCAGTCAGTTCGTGCCGTACCTTATGACCTTCCAGTCATCGGCTATGGCAACAACGTTGTAAATACACTTAGAATCTGGGATGCTGAGGCAATCCAGGAATTCTGCCTTGACTCATTTGACAAGGGTGAGTATGAGAAGGCAGTAGAGCAGCAGAACCTTGCAAAGACTATCGTCGAGGTTCTCTATCCAAATGACAATCACTACGCAGGTAAGGAGCTCAGACTGAGACAGCAGTATTTCTTCATCTCAGCTTCAGTTCAGAGAGCTATCCTCAAGTTCAAGGAGCTCAACAAGGATATCCACAAGCTGCCAGAGAAGGTAACATTCCAGATGAATGATACACACCCAACAGTAGCAGTTGCCGAGCTCATGAGAATCCTCATGGATGAGGAAGGACTTGAGTGGGATGACGCTTGGGATATCACAACAAGAACTTGTGCATACACCAACCATACGATCATGGCAGAGGCACTTGAGAAGTGGCCTATCGAGCTGTTTTCAAGATTACTTCCACGTATCTACCAGATCGTTGAGGAGATCAACAGAAGATTCGTTCTCAAGATTCAGGAGATGTATCCGGGCAACCAGGATAAGGTTAAGAACATGGCAGTTCTTTATGATGGTCAGGTTAAGATGGCTCATCTTGCAATTGCAGGTTCTTACTCAGTAAACGGTGTTGCAGCTCTTCATACCAAGATCCTTGAGGAGAGAGAGCTTAAGGACTTCTATGAGATGAGACCAGAGCAGTTCAACAACAAGACAAATGGTATCACTCAGAGACGTTTCCTGCTTCATGCTAACCCACTTCTTGCAAACTGGATCACAGACAAGATCGGTGACGAGTGGATAACAAATCTTTCACACCTTAAGAAGCTCAAGGTATATGTGGATGATGAGAAGTGCCAGCAGGAGTTCATGAACATCAAGTATCAGAACAAGATCCGTCTTGCAAAGTACATCAAGGAGCACAACGGTGTGGATGTAGATCCTCGTTCAATCTTCGATGTACAGGTTAAGAGACTTCATGAGTACAAGAGACAGCTTCTGAACATCCTTCATGTTATGCATCTGTATAACAGACTGAAGACAGAGCCAGAATTCGATATGTACCCAAGAACATTCATCTTTGGAGCAAAGGCATCAGCAGGCTACAAGAGAGCAAAGCTTATCATCAAGCTCATCAACTCAGTTGCAGATGTTATCAACAACGATGCTTCAATCGATGGCAAGATCAAGGTTGTATTTATAGAGAACTACAGAGTATCCAATGCCGAGATCATCTTCGCAGCAGCAGATGTATCAGAGCAGATCTCAACAGCTTCAAGAGAGGCTTCAGGTACAGGTAACATGAAGTTCATGCTGAACGGTGCACCTACACTTGGAACCATGGACGGAGCAAACGTAGAGATCGTTGAGGAAGTTGGTATCGAGAACGCATTTATCTTCGGTCTCTCAGCAGAAGAGGTTATGAAGTATGAGCGCGAGGGCGGCTATAACCCTATGGATATCTACAACAACAATCAGGCTGTAAGAAGAGTTCTCACACAGCTTATCGATGGCACTTATGCAAAGGATGATCCGGACAGATTCAGAGATCTCTACGATTCTCTCACAAAGGAAGATGTATACTTCATCCTCAAGGACTTCGATTCATATGCAGAGGCTCAGCAGAAGGTTGACAAGGCATACCAGGATGAGAAGAGCTGGGCAAAGATGGCTATGCTCAACACAGCATGCGCTGGAAAGTTCTCATCAGACAGAACTATCGAGGAGTATGCAAAGGAGATCTGGAAGCTTAAGAAGGTTAAGGTAACTCTGGATAGATAATTATATATCAGAATAGATATTGACATGTAGAATCCTTCTACATCCCAAAGGAGTCGGTGGACGAACCAGTTTTATCCTGTGGGGTGTGGGAGGATTTTTTATATGGTGCGGAAGGATTTCATGTGGTTATGGGATAAGATATTGTGTTATAATTATAATAAATTTTTAAGTGATAAAGAAGTTTATACAAATGAAAAGGGGGTACATACTTTATGAAAAGAAAGACAATGTGGCGCAGGATCACCGCCATGCTCCTGGCATTTGCCATGGTGTTTATGACGGCTGCGGTTCAGCCTGATGTGGACGCATTCGCCGCGGTGAAGACTCCGGTTGCCACACATGGAAGGCTGTCTGTCAAGGGTACGAATCTTGTGGATGCGAAGGGACAGAAGTTCCAGCTCCGAGGTGTAAGTACACACGGAATCAACTGGGATGTGGGTTATCCTTACGTGAACAAGGCGGCATTTAAGACGCTGAGAGATGACTGGGGTGCAAATGCGGTCAGACTTGCCATGTACACGTCTGAGTACAATGGCTACTGTGCAGGTGGTGATCGCGCGGCGCTCAGAAACCAGATACATAAGGGCGTTAAGTATGCCACAGAACTTGGAATGTATGTCATTATCGATTGGCACATATTGAACGATGGCAATCCTATGACCCGGCTTGCACAGGCAAAGACATTCTTTGCGATCATGGCGAAGAGATACAAAGGCCAGAAGAATATAATCTATGAGATCTGTAATGAGCCGAATGGCTGTCAGTGGTCGACTATAAAGAGTTATGCGACACAGGTCATAAAGGTCATCAGAAATTATGACAAGAATGCTGTCATAGTAGTGGGAACACCTACATGGTCACAGCTCGGTTCCGATGGAACGCACAACGAGGTGGCAGACAGCCCGATCAGAGGATACAAGAATATCATGTACTCCCTGCATTTCTATGCAAATGAGTGGAGCCACAACCAGTATCTTCCGGCAAAACTTACATATGCAAGGAAGAAGGGGCTGGCTGTCATGGTTACAGAATTTGGCATGTCAGCTGCGAGCGGCGGTGGTGGAATAAGTTATTCATCAACCAAGACCTGGCTGGACAGACTGGATAAGCTGAGTGTCAGCTATTTCTGCTGGAGCCTGTCAAACAAGAATGAATCATGTTCGCTGCTCAAATCGTCAACCAGAAAGACGAGTGGCTGGACGACAAATGATCTCTCGTCAGCGGGAAGATATATCAGGGCGAGGTACAGGATAAGGGAAAAGGCTCTTGGAAGCAGAGCGTAAGCGTAATGTCAGGCATGTACAATATGATATAGAATCGGCAGACAGTGATCTTCCGAAAAAAATAATCCCCATTGCCATAAAGCAATGGGGATTATTCTATAATATGTAATATAGGTTAATTAAGCTACTACTGTTACGTTAGTTGCTCTCTCCTTAGAAGCGTCCTTAGGATCAGCCTCTACGTCAAATGTAACCTTCTGTCCCTCGTTAAGAGTCTTATATCCATCAGCGTTGATTGCTGAAAAGTGAACAAATACGTCCTTTCCTGTCTCATCATCTGAGATGAATCCATAACCCTTTTCTCCGTTGAACCACTTAACTGTACCGTTCTTCATCACGAGTACCTCCTAAAATATTGAAAATTTGTACCCAATGAAAACAACTACAATATACCTTATAGAGAATACTCCAAAGAAAAGCTTACCTTATATAGCAATCGAACCGTTAATCTTGAATACGCTATTATCATATTATGTCATGTTCCATTTGTCAATAAATGATGTTATGAAATATTATCATATAATTGCTCATATCAGGGCAGTTTAAAACAAAAGATATAAATAAAATAAGGTACTCTGTCATAAGAATGCTGATATATGTTCTGGCAGACTTTCATATATATTGAAGTACGGATATATAAATAAAAGTGTTTTGAACAGATTGAGGTTCAATGTGTATGAGAGGAGGAAAAAATCTGAAGGTAAAGTGTATTTTGCTGGGGATCCTTGGTGCATTTGTACTTACATATGTGATCTCTTATATGTATAACAGAACCGCCTCCGGACAGGCTGCGGTGGATGATGAGAAAAACAGAAGTGTATGTATTTATCAGGATGGCGCATATGAACTTGTGGATGTGGAAGAATATGTGCAGCAGGTGCTGGCGGGGATGGCAGATGGCGGCTGGAACATGGAGATGCTGCGGACGGTTGCCGTCATCATCAGAACAGGAATATATCATCAGATGGACGTAAATACACATAATACCGCAAATAATGGGAAAACGGCAAATCTCATAAATGAAGCAGAGCTTAGAGAGATAAGATACACGGAGGACGAGTTGAGAGAAATGTGGGGAAATGACTACCAGAGGATCACAAATATGACTTCAAGGGCTGTCTCGGACACCAGGGGAGTGGTTGTGCGCTACGACGGTGAGGTGATCGTGCCGGTGTATCACATGGTGAGTACGGGGCACACGGTGAGCGCCGAGGAACTGTTTGGAAGAGATATTCCATATCTCAGGCAGGTATCGAGTGATGCGGACAGAATGGCGGACGATTTCTCTGGTACTGTACTTTACAGTGGGGACAGGCTAAGGAAGACCTTTCAGAAGTGGATGGGGGACGAGACGGATGATGAAGTAAAAGTTGCCAGTGCGACAGCTTCGGGGTACGCAAAGGAGATAAGTGTATTTGGAAATACCATTGATGCGGAGCTGTTCAGGGATCAACTAGGGCTTGCTTCCACGAATATACATATAGACAGACAGGAGAATGAGTACAGAGTCATAACGGTTGGCGTCGGTGATTCGCTGGGGCTTTCGCTGTATGGTGCGGGCGTCCTTGCTGCAAATGGGGAGAGTTATGAAGATATATTGCAATACTATTATACCGGCGTGACGGTGGGAAAATAATAAGAATTTCCCGGCTGAAAAATTGAATCACACTGTATATTTGCTTTTGCATAAGGGCATGATACAGATGAGGTGATGAATATGAAGAAATTTTTTGGCGGCGTGAAGAAGAACATTTTTTACATCTCACTGATCACAGGTATGGCTGTGCTTGTGACGGTGCTTGGTCTTTATAACGCAAAAACAAATTCAAAGGAAAAACATATTGTGATCGGTCAGGAGACACCATATGAGGATACATCTGAAAGTGGTCAGGGGACCAAGGAAACACTCAGCGGAAATGGAAATAACGATGGAGATGCCACGGATCAGAATGTGGCGGGAGATACAGCGGACGATACTCAGGATAAAGAGTCTGGCGAAAAAGATGCTGCCGGTATAGATGATGATGATGATCAGGACACGACTTCAGCAGGTGAGACGACATCTGGTGAGCAGACAAAGGAGACAGGCATTGACGGCAAAAGCGAGCTGCATTACGATCCTGTGAACAGTATATCATGGCCACTCGTTGGCAATGTGATCATACCTTACAGCATGGACTCCACAGTATACTTTGAGACGTTAAATGAGTACAAATGTAATCCTGCCATGATCATGGAGGCGAAGCCGGGAGATGAGGTAAAGGCAGTATATGAGTGTGAAGTGAAGGAGGTTTCCAGCAGCCCTGAGCTTGGCAATTATGTGAAGCTTGATCTGGGAGATGGCTATACAGTTACTCTTGGCCAGCTTCAGGATGTAAAGGTTGCTCTTGGAAGCAGACTGGAGATGGGCGACGTGATCGGAACTGTCGGCGAGCCAAGCCGTTTCTACAGCGAAGAGGGAACAAATCTCTATTTTGCCATAGACAAGGATGGCCAGCCTGTGGATCCTACGCTCCTTATACAGTAAGAGCGGGAAGAACAATAACAAGTGCTTATATAGTAGGAGTACAATAAGACGAGCAATAACAATTTCCTATATGGTATACGGACAATAAGACGAGCAATAACAATTTCTTATATGGTATACGGACAATAAGACGAACAATAACAACTTTTATATAGTATACGGGAAATAAATGACAAACAACAAGCCACCATATCTGAGAATTCCACAGATATGGTGGCTTGTGTTTGCTTTTATATATGTGCTATATGATCTGGTCTATATTAGCCCATTACAACCTCTACTGAGTGAGTCTTGCCATCGCCAAATGCTGGGATAACGTTGCCCTCGATAGCGTTGCCATCAACTAATACGCTCTTAACGCCCTTGTTGATGTGATCTGGGTTGGAAACCTTAATGTCGTATGTAGCGCCACGGAACTGACGTGTAGCTGTCATTCCATCCCATGCAGCAGGTATTGATGGATCGATCTTCAGACCATCGAAGTCTGCTGAGATACCAAGGATGTACTGTGATATAGCTACCATGTTCCAAGCAGCTGTACCTGTCAGCCATGAGTTCTTGCCCTGTCCGAAGTGGTTGCCTGGCTTGCCGATATCAGATCCGGCATCCTTACCACCGATCATCTGGCCGTATACATATGGCTCAGTCTTGTGTATATCAGATGTCTCCTCAGTGAAAGCAGGAGCTATCTCTGAGTAATACTTAAATGCCTGATCGCCGGCACCTGCGTAAGCAGCAGCACAGATGATCCATGCATTGTTATGTGTGAAGATTCCGGCATTCTCCTTGTATCCACCTGGGTATGTAGAAATCTCACCATACTGGATGTAATACTTTGTGAATGCTGGGTTGTTGAGTACAAGTCCATGCTGTGTATTAAGTCTCTCATCGATCGCAGCAAGAGTCTTCTTGTCGCAGCCCTGATCCTTACCAATGTCTGACATGATAGCGAATCCCTGTGGCTCGATGAAGATCTGGCCTTCCTCGCACTCTTTAGATCCCATCTTCTCACCGTTTGCATCGTAAGCTCTGAGGAACCAGTCGCCGTCCCATGCTGACTCCATGATGTTGGCCTTCATCTTGTCGATCTCAGCCTGAGCAGCATCAGCCTCAGCGTCCATTCCAAGGTGCTTAAGAATAGCAACGTAGTTAGGACCTACGTATGTGAAGAGTGTAGCAACCATAACTGACTCAGCAACCTTTGAGTATCCGCCCTCAGCAGCGAACTTAGGGTTGGTGTATGTCTGGAAGCTCTCACCTGGTGTATCTGAGAAGCATGAAAGGTTGATACAATCGTTCCAGTCAGCTCTCATTGCAAGTGGAAGTCCGTGTGGTCCAAGGTTGTTCACGATCTTGTAGAATGAAACCTTGAGGTGGTCAAGCATAGGCTTTGCAATTGACATATCGTTGTCATATGGAACCATCTCATCGAGGATACCCCAGTCGCCTGTCTCCTTGATGTAAGCTGAAACTGAAAGGATCAGCCATAATGGATCATCTGAGAAGTCTCCACCGATATCTGCGTTACCCTTCTTTGTAAGTGGCTGATACTGATGGTAGCATCCACCGTCTGGGAACTGTGTTGAAGCTATATCGATGATTCTCTCTCTTGCACGGTCAGGGATCTGATGAACAAATCCGAGTACATCCTGGTTGGAATCACGGAATCCCATACCACGGCCGATACCTGACTCGAAGTATGAAGCTGAACGTGAAAGGTTGAATGTAACCATACACTGATACTGATTCCAGATATTTACCATACGGTTTACCTTGTCATCAGGTGTGTTGACATTCAGGATGCTTAAGAGTCTGTTCCAGTGCTCCTTGAGCTCCTCAAGACCTGCAGCAACCTTCTCAGGTGTGTTGTACTTCTCGATCATCTCGAGAGCCTTTACCTTGTTGATAGTCTTGCCGTCTGCCTCGAACTTCTGGTCAACAGGCATCTCAACATATCCAAGTATAAATACAAGAGTCTTTGTCTCGCCTGGAGCAAGAGTGATCTTCTTGTAGTGTGAAGCGATTGGTGACCATCCATCTGCAAATGAATCATTTGACTTGCCAGCCTCAACAGCCTGTGGGTTGTTGAAACCATTGTAAAGTCCGATGAATGAATCTCTATCTGTATCGTAACCGTCGATCTCGTCATTCACTGTGTAGAATGCGAAGTGGTCACGTCTGTCTCTGTACTCTGTCTTGTGGTAGATAGTTGATCCGACAACCTCTACACGACCTGTACTGAAGTTTCTCTGGAAGTTGGTGCAGTCATCCTGTGCATCCCAGAGACACCACTCCTCAAATGAGAAGAATGAGAAAGTCTTCTCCTCTGAGCCCTCGTTTGTGAGAACTACCTGCTGAACCTCTCCAGCGTAGTTCTGAGGAACGAAGAAAGTAACCTCAGCCTTAAGGTTGTTCTTCTTACCTGTGATGATTGTGTATCCCATACCGTGACGGCACTGGTACTCATCGAGCTCAGTCTTGACTGGTGACCATCCTGGGTTCCAGATAGTACCGTTCTCGTTGATGTAGAAGTAACGGCCGCCCATATCTATAGGCACGTTGTTGTAACGATATCTTGTAATTCTACGAAGACGTGCGTCTTTGTAGAAAGAGTAGCCTCCGGCAGTGTTAGATATCAGTGAGAAGAAATCCTGTGTTCCAAGGTAGTTGATCCAAGGATAAGGAGTTCTAGGAGATGTGATGACATACTCCTTGTTGGCATCATCAAAATAACCAAATTTCATGTAGCATATACCTTCCTTCCAATGTTTTATGTATGCTTCCAGATAGCTCTCATAAGCCCCCTCTGAAGCCTTATGTATCGGCTTGTGCTATTTTCTCCCTTAAAAGTCAGCCATACAGTATAATTATATAATAAAAGCCTTTAAAAGACAACAAAGTTATAGTGGAAATTGCACAATTTACTCAGTGTAACTGGCTTTCTTAAGTGGCACAATGACCGTTATCGAATAGAGTCCATCTTCATAGTCGATGAGACAGAAGCCACCGCATTCTTCCGCAGACCTTTTCACGTTTTTCAGTCCGTAGCCGTGGATGAAGTCAAAATTGTCAAAGTTGTCCGGCAGTTTTTCGTCCGGCGGCGCATGGTATGTATTGGTGATGTGTATGACAAATGAGTTATCAACCGTCTGTATATCAAGATTGATCGTACCTCCGGTCTGCCCTGTGCAGGCGTTCATGGCGTTGTCGAGCAGATTGCCGAGGATTATGGTCATGTGATAATCGTCACACGGGATCAGATCTTTTTCAACCCTGAGCCTTGTGTTTATGTGGATTCCGTTGCTGCTGGCCTGGAGTATGACATTGCTGACAAATGAATCTATGACGAGATTGCCCGTATTTATAGAGCAATACCGTGACTCCAGATCCAGCATGGTCTCTCTGGTATATGGGATTATACGGTCGTAACGCTCTTCGTTCACGCACTGCTCGATATAGAACAGATGCTTCTTTGTATCGTGCATGAAACCTCGTATATTCTTGTAGGCATCACTGAGCTGCTGGTATTTGTTCTTCTGGAACTGCATCTGCTGCTGGAGCACTTTTGATTCCTGAGACAGGGCTTCAGCTTTGAGTACATTCTGGAGAAGCACATAGTTTGTGATATTCATTATCAGGAGAAATACCACCAGAGTAAGGTATGCTTCCGGTTCGATGAAGTTCATCTTGAAGAACGATGGCAGAAACGTGAGCACGCACGACATCGCCGGGACTACCAACAAAAGCAGTGTGTATGTTCTTGACCGGATACCACTTTTTAGTTTGCGGCACAGGTTCAATATCATGGTGAAGAACAGGATGATCAGGTTGGACACCAGAGATATTGCGATAAATGCTTTGTATGGCAGATCATCAAGACCGGCGGAGAGACCGGTGAAGTGGACGATGATATAGTATGCCAGATTCTCGCTTATATTGATGAGCGCGATATAACTGAATACCACAAGCATTCTGTACACTATAGTTGAGCGGAAAAACATGGATATGGCGGCATTCAATAAAACTGTGAGAGCGGATCTCATCATGGAAGCACCGAAAGTTGATTCTCCTATAACATTGGACGCAAAGAACCAATAGATAAGATCAGACAGTATAAAAGTCACAACCACGGCATACTTTGGTATGGATTCCCGCTTTTTCTCAAACATTGTCTGATAGAAAATATACAATATGAAGTTGTCGAATAACATACTAAGCGGTTCTATGTACTTTATCATATACTTATTCCTTTCAATTCAGGCTGCGGATTATTCTGTTTGCAAAAAGTCTTTGAAGCTGGGTGTATCTTCTTCTGCTCACAGGGATGCTCTCGCCGTTGCTCATGTTCACCTGGGTTTTTGTAAAAGATACAACGTGCCGGATGTTTACAAGATAGCCTCTGCGGGGTGAAAAGAATCCGCTGGGCGTGAGTTCCTTTTCCCATGTCTGCAGGATGCCTTTACCGGTAAAGGTATAGTTGGTAAGGACGTATTCAAGCATGGAGTTGTCGCTGTTTGAAGTTTTTATGTACAGGATATCATTTATCACAGTGACCCTGCCGGTTCCCTGGTCATCCAGTATGACTCTGGATGTGTGTGATTTTGTGTACTTGTGCATGATCGATGCGAACAGTTTGGATATGACCGAGGTGCTCACCGGTTTTGTGATGAACTGAAAAGGCTGTACCTCAAAACTGTCGCGCATATACTCGGGATATGACGTGACAAATATGATAAACACATCATCGTTTCCCTCGTTTCTCAGATGGCGGGCGGTGGTTATACCTGACTGCGCAGGCATCTCAATATCAAGAAATATGATATTGAACGGATTCTTGTGGTGAGTCTGTACAAGTGCTGCGCCTGAGTCAAAATGTTCTATATCGAAGTGTATATCATACTTTTTGCCGTATTTTGTAATCTGATTTGAAAGCGTCACGATGTCTTCCGGTGAATCATCACACAAAG
This sequence comes from Coprococcus sp., assembly GCA_016297325.1. GTDB lineage: Bacteria > Bacillota > Clostridia > Lachnospirales > Lachnospiraceae > Coprococcus. Next base: position 15,247 of record JAEDGW010000027.1, read on the forward strand.
CTACTCTGAAATGCATTTTTCTCTCCTGTTCTTTGCAAAACCAATATATAATCCTAGTGTACTTTCTGTCATACACAGAGTGATGGCTCCGTAATATAGTGTCTGTCTGGAAAGTACAAGTATTAAATACAACACACTCATGATAACACAAGTTTTGATGCAAAGACGGAGAAGTTTTGATTTTTGTTCTGTATTAAGTCTTTTGTTTGGCGTGTCTACAGGTGCTATAGGAAGTATAAGTCCCCATAGAAGTGCATATATGGCTGCCCAGTATGGATTTATGTAGGGCTCTAGTACCGGGACAATGATTATAGTGAGTATATATGAGCCGTATGACAGGATATTGCACATCCATGGTGTGCTGGCATGAAATCCTCCGGCGAAGTGACGCATGGGAATAGTCACTGCAAGGAAGCAGAGTGTTATGATAAAATGGCCTGACACAACACCTATGATAAGGACTATCGCGTCGAATAATAACTGTTCGATTATGTAATCAAAAAGGTACGCGTATATATTTTTCTGTGCAGATTCGATCTGGCTGTCCTCTGAAAGTGTATCTGCGATAAAGGATCCTATATGCTTCATTGTGTTAGACCTCCCTGTAATTTTATTTCCCTGTCTGAGGATAGACGGCGTTGCATGTTCTGTTCATGCGACGTTTGATATATCATTTAGTGCGTTGTGTTGAAATGACAGGTCATATATTTTAAGAATAACGCACAGACGTGGGAAGGTGTGTTTTTTTCCGGCGAACGGTCGAAAATGGGGGGCGAGTGGTCATCGGATACCACTCACCCCCAAATTTCGACCGTTCACCCTTAAAAAAGACATTCTTAAATATAATTATGCTAGAATACAAAAAGATGGTCGATTATCTATGAGTAGCAGTTGTGATTTTGTTTTTAAGTGGGAGGAAACAGCATGAAGAGTACAATTATGAAGTTTATCTGTAAGTATGGCGCAAGACTTTGTGCAGTGGCATTGGCAGTTGCTCCACTCGCATCAGAGGCATGCAAGATGAAGTATTATCAGCCAGAGGAGCCAGAAGGACTCAGAGAGTTCGCAATGAAGAGATAATCAGAGCGCTGATTTGTGAACATTACGAACAGCCTCACCATCTGATTGCAACGTACGGGTAAATGGAGATGGTGTTGGACTGAAAACTTATGATGAGCATATGACAGACGAAGGTTTCTGTCATTAATATCGCATTTTTTTGAGGGGAGAATGAGATATATTGAGTAGCGGTACTGTTTAAAAATGGTGCCGCTGTTTTTCTTTATACCGGGTTTTTGATGTGTTATACTATGTGAATACAAGAGATTACACATGTCATAAGAAAGGAATCAGTATGAAGAAAGAAGATAAATTCACCTACGTGGGTGGAGATGATGCGGAACAGTTGGAACTTGATGACCGCGATATGCAGGTTATTGAAGATGCGGGCAAAGAGAGAAAGAAGAAGATCATCATAGCAGTTTCGGCTGCATTGATTGCTGTGATCGTTGTCGCTGTCTATCTGGCTGTGACGATAGCCGGTGCAGGCGCATCCAAGAGCAAAAAGCTGGTCGAGACATATATGGCAGGACTTGCCGATGCGGATATTGATAAGGTAAAGAGCGTGATGGATCCTGATACACTTGCCAATCAGGCGACAGACAGTCTCATCCAGATATTCCAGACGTATAAGGAGAGTGAAGAATTTTCTTATACTGTAGACTACACCATGGGAGATGGCCATAAAGCTGAAAGCGGCAATCTGGAAGCCGTGAGCAATACGTTATACAGCAAATCAGCAAAGAATACAGGGATCACCAAAGGATATGTTATCCCTGTGAGCATCACTATGAATCTGTCGTACAAGGGGACTACAACGCCGAATTCTGTTGATCTGGATATCATCTGTTATGAAAAGGACGGCGAGTGGTATCTTGGCGGAACTATTGAGAGCGATACAGAGTAGAGTCAGTTGGAGTAGATACAAACAAGAAAATAAGTAGATCTGCAGGACTGGAATACAAAAGCTCCGGCGATCATATTATGTGTGCCGTATATCTGGTACTATCATATGATCGCCGGAGCTTTTTACGTTTATTTCAGCTTATTTCTTTCGCATTCCTGAGATGAGGATGATGGCAAATGAGATAAGTATTGTTGCAAGAACTGTTATGAGGATAACCAGCTGAAGATTGTGTACCTTGTTCTTGGTCTTGTCCACGGATGCGTAGTTGTCTATATGTCTGCTGCTCTTTTCCGTGGTGACTTCTGTCGTATCCTCTGAAGTTGAATGAGCTCTTGTCGTGATATCCGCAAATGTCGTAGGCTCCGAGGTAGTCGGAGTATAGACATATCTTGTTGTGTCCTGCGTGGTAACTTCTGTCGTTGTCTGTGTGGTCGCCTGAGTCGTGGACTGCTGTGTTGTGACCATCGGCGTTGTTGTTGTGGAATCGGCTTTGTCGACATAGAAGTCAGTCACGGCATCTCCTGCCTTTGATCTTATTATCAGAGAATGGTTTCCGATGGATAAGGTCTCAAGGAACGATGCTTTGAGTTCGATGATGATGCTTCCCTCTTTCTTGGTGTAGTATGAGGAATCAAGCTCCTTGCCGTCTACCAGGACACATATAAAGTCTTCATAATTGGCGTTGGATCTGAACTTTACGGTGTCCTTGCTGGATTTCTTCCATCTTGATCCCTTGCCGCCTATGATGTCAGGCGATGATTTGCTGAGTACAGTGTCGTCCTTGGTTATCTCTGTGGAACATGCCTGATCCTTGAAATATTTGCCACAGGAAGGACAATACCAATATTCTATGTTGCCGTCGCTGGATGCTGTTGCCTCAACACGGTTAAACTTCTGAAGTCCGCTGTGGTTGTGAGGGTTTAATGAACCGTATTCCGCATCACAAATAATACATTTTGCTTTCGCGCTGCAGGTTGCCTTTCCGCCGTAGCAGTCCTGGATGACTGTGTATCCACATCCGGAATTCAGGCATTTTCTTGAGTGGGTGCTGCCGTTTCCGTCGGTTTTCCATTTGCTGAGGTTATGGCTGCCTTTTGCCGCTTTGACCACGGCGCCGCAGTATTTGCAGAGGAGTGCGGTGGTACAGTTACCATCGTCGGCCTCCGGTGTATGCTTTTTATTTACAGTTACTGATATGGTTGTGCTGTTGCCGGCTTTGTCGGTTGCCACGATGGTACGTGAAGTTCCGGTTGCGGCAAGTTTCAGTGAGCCGTCTGCATCTGGTTTCTTTGCCGTGCCGTCTATAGTCACTTTTGATAAGTTTGCATCGGTGACGGTCATGGTTGCTGTCTTGCAGTACACGCCGCCATCTTCAATACCGCTGATGACAGGGGCTTCGCTGTCGACCACGATACCCGGGGTAGATGCAAAAGCGGTCTTGTCATCCAGAGTGAATCTTGCATAGACTATGTATGATCCATCGCCGTCCAGATCAAATGCGCCTTCGTACCCATTCATGTCTGCGCTTTTAAGTGCATCCTCAGACATGGCCTGATCTGTCACAAGGTATTCAATGGTTGCGCCTTGGTCGGAACAGGAGATGCTTACTGTCTGATTCTTCTTATAATATGTGTCAAATGAGACGCTGCCCTGGAGTCCGTCCCAGCTCTTCTTGCCGATGATGATCTTGCCCGAAGGGCCGTTTTGTGAAGACCATACGGCATAGAATGTAAGGTTTCTCTTGTCGGCAGAGCCGTCTATGTCGTCGTACTGTAATCCTTTGTCTGCGGCATCCGTAAATGTACTCGTATAGATGAGGTTCACAAGGTTTCCCGAGCCGTCAGATGATGTGCTCCAGCCTTTGAAATCGTAACCGTCACGGACCGGTACATAGGCGTTCAGTGCCACTGCATAGCCGCTTCCGGCCACGGCGAAGTCATATGTTCCGGCGTCCTGATCGTTTATCTTTCCACCGTTTGCATCCAGGGTGAATGTGAGTCCTGATCCTGAATAATCGTTCTTGGTGTATGTGGCAAGCAGCTTTATCCTGTTTGAGTCTGAGGCAAAATCAGAACTGCTGATGGATGTCACTTTCTTCTTGCCGTTGTACCATCCGGTGAATGTGAAGCCGTCCTGTTTCGGTGTGTAGCTGCCAAGATCCACCGTTCCAAAGCTGTCCTTAGGTGCGCTTATCTCTGTGGTTGACTCTCCATCTATCTGTCCTCCCGCACAGTCAAGCTCCAGATAGTATGTATCCGGGTCATCTTCCGCAAATGCTGTTACACATGAAATGCATAAAATGGCGGACATGACCAGAATCATTCGTAGTATTTTTTTCATAAAACCCCTCCTTTATGTTGAGCATTATCTTCCAAAAAAAACATGATAATTATATTAATTTTATTATATGCCCCCCTTAAAAACAATCATATGAAATAAAAATTAATAAGAAGAAAGAACGGCTTTCAAAGCAGCATGTATTGAAGGTGACATGTACTGTACTTTGAAAGCCGTTCTCCTATGCGCTGGTATATTTATGCCAGTGTAAAGATGCGCTCTTTTACGGTCTTTGACTCGCCTGGTGCAAGTTCTGTGTATCCTGTTATTGCAGGATCGCCGGAAAGATTTGGTGCGTCGATGTTCCAGCTCATTGGCTCTGGACAGAAGTAACCCTTGTCGCCGTGGTCATTCCACATGATCCAGAACTTCATGGTCTCGTCAACCTCGTAGCAGATCCTCTTGCCTGTTGCAGTGTCGGTGATGATGACTCCGTAGAATGGCTCGCCATCAAGAGTGTTCATCTGGGCTGTGTACAGATCGTTGTCTATATCCTTGAGAACAGGAACCATGGTGCCGTTCTTGTACTGCAGATCATAATCAGTAATAGGAAGGTTCTTCTCAGTAGGGATCGCATGTTCGTCGAGCTCCCATTTGTCGCCTATAGGTACGCAGAGACGCACATCCTCACCCTTGCCTGTGCCGGTGAAAGGTCCTTTGAATGCTATGTGGTTGCACACGCCGTATGGCATCTGCTTATCTGAAAGATTTGTCAGGGTGAATTCATAGTTAAGTCCGTCAGGTGTGAGAGTGAATGTGTAATCAGCTCTGAAACTTACCGGATATGTCTGGAAAAATTCATCGTTCTCATCATATGTATATGAAGTCTTTCCGATTGCCTTGTCGCCGTCGACAGTTATCTCTTCTATATTATGGTTTCTCAGATGGAGAAATCCGTGGAGATGGTTGCCGAGCGGATCGTTGCATGGAAAATGGTACATGGCATCTGAAGTCTTCAGGTTGCCGTGTGACAGTCTGTTAGGAAGATACAGGGTAGGCATTCCGTATATCTCAGCCGCTGCCTTGAGCTGCGCTGGAGTCATGGAAGGATCGTTCCTGAGAACGTCGATATCCAGAGCTGTGTTTTCCAGTTTCATGACATTGCTTCCGTTAAATGGAGCTATGACAGCGTGGTAGTCGCCGGATCTGAGGTCGATGCATGCCTCACCTTTGTAATCGATTTTCTGTGCGGTTGTGTTCATATATACTCTCCTCTTATAATTACATTATATTTATAGCTTTTTCACCTTTTTCATAGTAACACTTCACAAATAAGGTGTCTACTCAAAATGGACGGTATATCGTCAAAATGTATGATACTTACATATAAAAACACTGTGTTCTTGATTATTTTTTCATTAATTGTTATACTGTCACATGAAATTCTGAAAATGAGTATTTTAGTGTTGATTATTTCGGAGGTCACAGTGACTAAGGATATAAATAACAGATATAGAAAAAAGATAAAAAGACAGAGGCGTCACAGACGAATGCAGCTGTTCGAGAGCGCTGTCGGAGCTATAGTTGCGATAATCTTTGTCTGCGCACTTGGCCAAGGCAATCTCAGGAAGAATGTCAGCGGCCAGGAGATGGACAGGCCCGAGGGTGGAACATCTGCACAGATAAGTGAGAGCGTGACTGAAGATGTGTCGTCAGATACGGATGCAGCCATGAAAGCTTCGATGCAGCCACAGTCTGGTAAAGATATGGATGCCTCAAAATATGTGGCAGATGACAGTTATTTTTCGTCATCACTGCTTATAGGTGATTCCCGTGCCGAGACGCTTGGGCTTTACAGCGATATGCCATCATGGAACGTATGCGCATCCAAGAATCTGGATGTGGAGAGTGTATCCACGCTTAAGATGGTGGACTGCGGGGCAGGGCAGAAGTGTACAGTGCTGGAGATGCTTCAGGACCATTCATATAGTACGATATATATATCATTTGGCATAGAGGAACTCAATTGGTATAATGCGAGATATATCAATGCATACAGGGCTTTGCTGGACAATATCACAAAGCTTCAACCAAACGCAAAGGTATATGTAATGTCCACAATTCCTGTGTCAGCGGAGCTCTCTGCAAAAGATGGAGTGTATAACAATCCGGGAATAGACAGACTGAATCTGCTTGTGAGTGAACTTTGCGGAGCATATGACAATGTTACATATCTGGATGTGGCCAGTGCGGTTGCAAAGGACGGTGTGCTTCCGGATGGTGTGAGCATTGACGGAATCCATTATAATAAAGAGTTCAGTCAGAAGATAATTGATTATATCAAGACAAATATTGACGTTGAATAGTAGTGAGGAACTGCGTAGTTATGAGAAAGATATTTGCATTGATGCTGGCGTTGTTCCTTCTGGGAAGTATAGCCGGATGTGGACAGAGCAGCGATGAGCAGAAAGCGGAGCCGGATGTGCATACGCTGGCGGATAAATTGATGTCAGGCCTGACATTTGAGGATTCGGTGTCTGAGGTATCGGCGGATGTTGCTCTGAAATATTATGGCATAGACAGTGCAGAGATAGTGGACTGCGATGTCCATATTTCTACAGGAGCTACCGCTGAGGAGGTTGCAGTATTTGAAGCTCAGACAGCGATAGATGCACAGAATATATTGTCAGCCATGAAGACGAGGCAGGACACACAGATAAAGACATATTTTTCATATAATTCAAATGAAGTCTCAAGACTGGATGATGCGGTTGTTGAGGCTCATGACAGATTTGTGCTGTATGTGGTATCGGACGACAGTGCAAAAGCTGAGGAGATAATAAAAGGGTATCTGGAATGATAAGTTCCGGATACCCTTTAGTGTCATTATCGGGATTTTTACATAGTATAGTAATAAATCCGCTGTCGATCAGGAAAGATAAATAACAGGGCGGAAGCTGGTTGTATTTTTCGTTTTTGCCATGTATTATGTACAATGTATACAATATACAAAATACAGATAATTGACAGCTTGTTATATCAGTGGCGGGCAGAGGATATTTCGCCTGCCCGCCGCTGAAAAGAGAAAGAGTTAATAAATAATGTAACTTCAGATGGCTGGAGTTCAGTGAAATAAGAGGTAAGTGATATGTCAAAGCAGAGTTGGAAACCGGGAAATATGTTATATCCAGTGCCTGCGGTTATGGTGAGCTGCAAGAGGCCGGGAGAGAAGGCGAATATAATCACCATCGCATGGGCTGGAACTATATGCAGCGATCCTGCCATGGTGTCGATATCCGTAAGACCGGAGAGATATTCATATGACATCATAAAGGAGACCGGAGAATTTACGATCAATCTTGTGACTGAGAAGCTTGCATTTGCGACGGACTACTGCGGCGTGAAGTCAGGTCGCGACGTTGACAAATTCAGTGAGATGAATCTGCATACATGTGATGGTGTGAACGTGTCATGCCCTGGAATAGAGGAAAGTCCAGTGAACATAGAGTGCAAGGTGAAAGAGGTTCTGCCTCTGGGATCACATCATATGTTTATCGCAGAGGTTGTGGGAGTTCAGATAAGTGACGAGTATATGGATAAGACCGGCAAGTTCAACCTGAACAGCACAGGTCTGGTGGCGTATTCCCACGGAGAGTATTTTGGACTTGGAGATAAGATCGGCAAATTTGGATATTCTGTGAGAAAGAAGTAGTTGTAGCATATACAGATAGGAGAAATATGGGAATTACATTAAGAGCTTACGGAAAAGTCAATCTTGGCCTGGATGTTCTCAGAAGGCTGGAGAATGGCTATCATGAAGTGAAGATGATCATGCAGACGGTGGATCTGTATGACCTGCTGACATTTGAGAAGCTGGATGGGGCTGGCGTGGAGATACATAGCAGCCAGCCTGATCTTCCGGTTGGTGAAGACAACATAATATATAAAGCGTGCGGACTTATGATGAGTGAGTATGGACTCACAGGCGGAGTCAAGGTGACTCTGGAGAAGAATATACCGGTTGCAGCAGGCATGGCGGGTGGAAGCACTGATGCTGCCGCTGCTCTGACTGCGATGAACAGCCTGTATGATCTGGGGCTGTCCCAGAAGGAACTGCTGGAACTTGGAGTTAAGATCGGAGCTGATGTGCCGTACTGTGTGATGCAGGGAACTGCGCTGTCAGAGGGAATCGGCGAGCAACTCACAGCCCTTGCACCTATGCCGGAATGTACCATGGTCATAGCAAAACCGCCGGTCGGTGTATCTACAAAATGGGTATATCAGAATCTGAAGGCTTCGGAGCTTTCTGACCATCCTGACATTGACGGAATGGTGGATGCGCTTAAGGCCGGGGATCTCAGGGGAGTCACGGACCGCATGGCAAATGTGCTTGAGACGGTCACGATACCTGCACACAGGGAGATCGCACAGATCAAGGATATAATGCTTGAAAATGGTGCGATGAACTCACTGATGAGCGGAAGCGGTCCTACCGTATTTGGAATATATGACGATGCTGATGCTGCGGAGCAGACTGCAGAAAAGCTTAAGGCGAGCGGACTTGCAAATCAGGTGTATGTGACATTGCCATATAACGGAAAGAGGTAGGATGATGGATCTGAAATTGAACATAGATGAATATCTGCCTCTGAGAGAGGTGGTCTTCAATACTCTCAGAAGTGCCATAGTGCATGGAGAATTTGAGCCGGGAGAAAGACTTATGGAGGTGACTCTGGCGAAAAGGCTTGGCGTGAGCAGAACCCCTGTCAGGGAGGCGATACGTATGCTGGAGCTGGAAGGCCTTGTGGTCATGATGCCGAGACGCGGAGCGGAGGTTGCGCATATAACGGAGAAGGATCTGAAGGATGCTCTTGAGATAAGAATGGCACTGGAGGAGCTGGCGGCCGGTCTTGCCTGTGCGAGGATAGATGACGATGGAAGAAAGAATCTCCGGGAAGCCTGTGCGAGATTCCGGGAGGCCGTTGTCAAAAAGAATCTGAATGAGATCGTCGATGCCGATGTGGCATTTCACAATGTGATATATGACGTCACAGATAACAAAAGACTTGTGGGCATGTTCCAGAATCTCCGGAAACAGGTGTACAGATACAGGGTGGAATACCTGAAGGATTCCAGCTATCACACGAAGCTGGCGGAGGAGCACGAAGCTCTCACGGATGCCATCTCCCGCGGTGATGTGGACATGGCCAGGGAAGTCACCAGAAAACATATATACGATCAGGAAAAGATAGTGATCGCAAATGCAGTAAAGAGCAGTGATACATAATATGTGTCGCTGTTCTTTTTTATGTCACAAGCGTCAGCTTGATGACCTACG
>JAEDGW010000028.1 GCA_016297325.1 Coprococcus sp.
TAAATAGGAGGACGAATAGATGAATACACCAATTTCATGGATAAAGGCATATGTTCCTGATCTGGACGTGACAGCTCAGGAGTTTGTAGATGCCATGACTCTCTCAGGATCACATGTAGAGGGTTACGAACAGAAGGATAAGAATCTTGACAAGATCGTTGTCGGCAAGATTCTCACTATGGATAAGCATCCGGATGCGGACAAGCTTGTAGTATGTAAGGTAGATGTGGGACAGGCAGAGCCTCTCCAGATCGTGACCGGAGCAAAGAACGTAAAGGTTGAGGACCTTATCCCGATCGTACTTGACGGCGGAAAGGTTGCAGCAGCTCACGGTGATAACAATGAGTACCCTGACGGAATCAAGATCAAGAAGGGTAAGCTCAGAGGTGTTGAGTCAAATGGTATGATGTGCGGTATAGAGGAGCTTGGTTCATCAAGAGACTTCTATCCGGAAGCACCGGAGGATGGTGTGTATGTATTCCCGGAGGAGTCAGGTGTGAAGCCGGGCGATGACGCAGTAAAGGCACTTGGACTTGACGATGTGGTAGTTGAGTACGAGATCACATCCAACAGAGTAGACTGTTTCTCAATGATCGGTATGGCAAGAGAGGCAGCAGCTACATTTGACAAGCCATTTTACCCACCAGTGGTAACAAAGACAGGAAATGACGAGGATGTCAATGACTATATATCAGTAGAGGTAAAGGATCCTGACCTCTGCCCTAGATACACAGCAAGAGTTGTCAAGAACCTGAAGATCGGACCTTCACCAAAGTGGATGCAGCAGAGACTTGCTTCACAGGGAATCCGTTCGATCAACAACCTTGTCGATATAACAAACTACGTTATGGAAGAGTACGGACAGCCAATGCACGCATATGATCTCAGCACCATAGCTGGCAATAAGATCGTAGTACGCCGTGCAAATGACGGAGATACATTTGTCACGCTTGATGGACAGGAGAGAAAGCTTGACCATGACGTTCTGATGATCTGTGACGGCGAGAAGGAGATCGGTATCGCCGGAATCATGGGCGGCGAGAATTCCATGGTAACAGACAGCATCGAGACACTGCTCTTTGAGGCAGCATGCTTCGATGGAACAAATATCAGACTTTCATCGAGAAGGATCGGACTTGCAACTGATGCGGCAGCAAAGTTCACAAAGGGACTTGATCCAAATCTTGCTATGGAGGCAATAGACAGAGCGTGTCAGCTCATCGAGGAGATGGGCGCAGGTGAGGTAGTCGGCGGAGCTGTCGATGTATATCCAGATCCTGTACAGGACAAGAAGCTTCCATTTGAGCCTGAGAAGATGAATGCACTTCTCGGAACAGATGTTGAGCCTGAGAAGATGCTGTACTACTTCGGCAGACTTGGTCTCACATACGATGCAGAGACAAATACTTTGGATGTGCCAAGCTTCAGACAGGATCTGAACTGTATGGCAGATCTGGCAGAGGAGGTTGCAAGATTCTACGGATATGACAACATTCCTGTATCACTTCCAAGAGGTGAGGCTACAGTTGGTAAGCTCCCATACGACCAGATGATCAACGCCATCGCAAGGGATGTCCTTGAGGCAAATGGCTTCTCTGGCGGTATGTGCTACTCATTTGAGAGCCCTAAGGTGTTTGACAAGCTGCTTCTTCCTGCTGACAGCGAGTTCAGAAAGACAGTTACAATAGCAAATCCTCTCGGTGAGGACTTCAGTATTATGAGAACAGTATCACTGAACGGTGTTCTCACATCACTGGCAACCAACTATAATAGAAAGAACAAGATCGCAAGACTTTATGAATTTGGAAATGTATATCTTCCAAAGGCACTTCCACTCACAGAACTTCCAGAGGAGAGAATGAAGCTGACTATCGGTATGTATGGCCAGGGAGATTTCTTTGATCTCAAGGGAGTTCTTGAGGAACTGACAGACAAGGTTGGTCTTAAGGGTCAGGTGACATACGAGCCAGAGTCAGAGTATACATTCCTTCATCCGGGCCGTCAGGCAAAGCTCAAGAAGGGCAACTTGACAATCGGATTTATAGGACAGGTACATCCTGAGGTATGTGACAACTACAACCTTAAGGGTGAGGTATATGTTGCAGTTATAGATATGCCTACACTGGTTATGCTTTCAAGCTTTGACATCAAGTACGAAGGAATTGCAAAGTTCCCAGGAAGTACAAGAGACCTGAGTCTTGTTGTGGATAAGGGAATATTTGTCGGACAGATAGAGGAAGTCATCAAGAAGTGTGGCGGCAAGCTGCTTGAGAGCTACAAGCTCTTCGATGTATACGAGGGCGAGCAGATCGCAAAGGGCAAGAAGTCAGTTGCTTACACCATGACATTCCGTGCAAAAGATAGAACACTTGAGACATCAGAGGTCGATGGAATCATAGCCAAGATCCTCAAGGAGCTCGGCAAGCTTGGAATCGAGATCAGGGCGTAATAGGTGCCGTCCTTGAAATATTTGTGATAGTAGTATAATATGTAACTGTTTGGCGCGGAGATATTGTATATATCCAGCGTCAGACAGTTATTTTTTGTGTGAATAAATATGTGAGGAATTACGTTATGATGAAATTAACAGATTTTTACTATGATCTGCCACAGGAGCTTATAGCGCAGGATCCACTTCTTAAGAGAAGTGAGTCCCGTCTCATGGTCCTGGACAGGAAAGACAATACGATAGAGCACAAGCATTTTTATGATGTGATAGACTACCTGAATCCGGGTGACTGTCTGGTCATCAACGACACACGGGTTCTCCCAGCGAGGCTAATGGGCGTCAAGGAGGACACGGGAGCATCCATAGAGGTACTTCTCCTGAAGAGAAAGGATGACTGTACATGGGAGACTCTTGTAAAGCCGGGTAAAAAGTGCAAGGTAGGGGCTCGTATAGTATTTGGCTCGGAGTCCAATGAACCTGATCCTGAGACGGGACTTATAAAGGGCAAGCTTGTAGGTGAGGTCGTCGATATAGTTGAGGAAGGCAACAGACTCATCAGATTTGAATTTGACGGAATATTTGAGGAGATCCTTGATGAGCTGGGACAGATGCCACTCCCTCCATATATCACACACAAGCTTGAGGATAAGAATAGATATCAGACGGTGTACGCAGAGCATGACGGATCAGCGGCGGCACCAACCGCAGGACTCCATTTTACGACAGAGCTGCTTGACCAGATCAATGCAAAGGGGATCAAGATAGCGCACGTTACACTTCATGTAGGACTCGGAACATTCAGACCTGTGAAGGAGGAGAATATCCTGGATCACCATATGCACTCTGAGTTCTGTATCATTGAGCAGGACGCAGCAGATATGATAAACGAGACAAAGGCAGCTGGCGGAAGGGTTGTGTCCGTTGGAACTACAAGTACAAGAACACTTGAGTCTATGTCGGACGGTGATGGAACAGTCTATGCAGGAAGCAAATGGACAGATATTTTTATTTATCCGGGATATAAGTTCAAGGTGATAGATGCTCTCATCACAAACTTCCATCTGCCAGAGTCAACGCTCCTGATGCTTGTTTCTGCGCTCTACGACAGAGAGCACATACTTGAGGCATACAAGGTGGCAGTGGAGGAGAAGTACAGATTCTTCTCATTTGGCGATGCTATGCTGATAAAATAGCAGAAGAGGAGACAATCAATGGGGAAGAAGATATGTGTGGTATTCCCGGGAATCGGATATCACACCGATAAACCGTTACTTTACTACAGTAAAAAATATATGATGGCACATGGATATGAGATCGTTGATGTGACATATGGTAAGTTGTCGGGACATCTTCCGGAGGAGATACAGAAGGTGTTCGATGACGGCTGGACTAAAGCACTTGATTGTCTTAAGAATGTGGATTTCTCGGAGGCTGAGGACATAGTATTCTTGTCGAAGAGTATAGGCACAGCTATATCTGCAAGGTTTGCGGTGGAGAAAGGACTGAAGGTGAGAAATATATACTTCACTCCACTTGAGATCACCATGCAGTATGCAGACAGTGATGGCATAGCATTTCACGGCACGGCAGACCCGCTTGTAGATACGGATGAGCTGACAAGACTTTGCGAGGCTAAGAGTATCCCACTATACACATACGAGGGTGGCAATCATTCAATAGAGACAAAGGACATTCTATGGAACATAAGAACGCAGAAAGACATAGCGGAAAAGTATATAGATTATTTGAACTTCTAGGACATACGGAGGGGCAGTTATATATTGCGGAGATAGCAGTGCTCATAACACTGCTAATCGGCACGGCAGTATATATACTGCTCCTTCGTGTTCTGCCAGATACATCATGGCTTGAGGGCTGCCAGATAAGACGGTTCACGGGCGTGATATGTCCAGCCTGCGGATCAACAAGGGCTGTGCTTGCCCTGCTCCATGGACATCTGCTGACGGCGTTGTATTACCATGTGGCGACGGTATATCTGGCGTGTATCTGCATCATATATTTTACAGGGAATACGATAAGGCTTGCTACGAAGGGCAGGACACCTCTTGTGAGATTTCATCTGTGGTATGTTTATGTGTGGCTTGGAATATTTGTCGTGTCTTACGTGGTGAAGCTGGTGGTGCCGGGATATGTTATATAATGAGCGCAAGTGAGTAGGTGTGCTTGCATGATTGGCGAGCGGCGAATTGGATCATGATAGTTGCGACAGCAACGGTAAGCACCGTAGATGCGAATTATGAGAAAATGAAGCACGCTGAGGCGTGCGCAGGTCATCGCGCTTACGCACGACGACATATGATATAAGGAGTGGATTTTATGAGACTTATGATAAAACAGCGAGTATTTGCCTGGACAGATACTTATGATATATACGATGAATGGGGAAACAAAAAGTATTTTGTGAAGTCGGAGGCGTTCCGGCTGACACATCAGGTTCATGTATACGACCTTTCGGGAAATGAGATAGGACTGGTCAGCCAGAGATTATTCACGTTTCTGCCGACATTTGACATCAGTGTGGGTGGCAGACCGTGTGGAAGCATCAGGAAAGAATTTACATTCTTCAAGCCTTCGTACAGTATTGAGTATGGCGGCTGGCAGTGTGACGGAGATTTCCTTTCGTGGAATTACAGAGTCACAGCAGGAAGCAGACAGGTGGCAATTATAGCAAAGCAGCTTCTCAGCTGGGGCGATACATATACACTTGATATCGCGGATCCGGGTGATGAGATCATGGCACTTATGCTGGTGATAGCTATTGATGCGGCTAATTGTTCGCAGAATAACAATTAACATTTGGGAGAAATGGAGGATGAGGATATGAGCACTTATGTTAAGCCTATTCAGGCAACACCTGCTCTTTCTGGTAAAGATGCGATAGATATTGTTAAAAAGGTATTAAAAACTCCTTCGCCAGAATCCATTGATAAAAAGAAAAAGATGCTTGAGGCAAGAAAGCGGATTGAAAATAAATGAGTTATTTGACAACAGAAGAATTTGAAAGGCTTTTCGGTTTATTTGAGACCGGAAAGCTTTTTTTATTCAAAATCGGCACAATTATGTCGTTTCGTGCATTCATCATTGAAGAGGTAATATAACAAAGTGTATAATATCTAAATATTTTACAAAATGGGGAAGCATGTGGAGTATATGAATCTGGTTGGCGTTTTCGCATAATGAAACGGAGGTGTACGATGAACAAGAAAAAAATAATGTGTGCAGCACTTATTTCTGTTATGGCATTAAGTCTTGCCGCATGTGAAAATAAGAAAATTGATTATGGCATGAATGGGGGAAGTGATGATGCAGGTAATGCAGGAGGTCTTGAGGGACAGCTTGACATACCCGATAACTGCGATGTTACTTTTGATACAGGTGAATCAAAACTTTCATCTATAACATTGAAGGATGATGATATAGAAGTTCCTGATGCTGATAGAGTATATAAGATTGGTTTTGACACTGTAAATGCACCATGTTCAGATGATGAGTTAAAAACTATAATATCCAAACTTTTTGACGAGACATCAGAAATAAGGTGGCAAGATGGCGATGCTGCTGAGTCAAAGGAAATTCTTGACAATACGATAGATTTGTATAAGTCAGAAATAGATAAGGCTTTGGCAAACGGTGATCCAGACTATGCAGAAACTTTAGAGTACGAGATGAGAAAGGTGGAAGAAGAGAGGAAGAATATGGATGACGAGCTTCCGTTAGCTACAGAATACAAATTAAATGAGCATTATGTTGCGGAAGCGGATGGTGTACAGAGAATATTTATGGCTGCCTCGGATAATGAAGATGGAGATGGATATAACAATTACTATTTTACGTATGGTATGACACCTGAGGGTGAGGATAAGGCTCTTGTATCAGAGGTTCCAGGAACTGAAAGTACGTATGAGATCAATGTTGTCGGTGAAGACACATATGATGGGGACGAGAAGAATCCGATCACAGAAGATGAGGGACTCAGTTCGGCAATGAAGTTACTAGACAATCTGGTGATAAGCGGTTTTGCATGTACAGAGACAGAGGAAGCGGTAAGAGCTTGGACTGGAGGTTCATATGGTGAAGATATCTGTAAAAAGCCGGATGGATACAGATTTCAGTTTGGACGGAAGATAGATGGTATAGACGTGGTATACTCAACAGATATCGATACAGTGGATAGCATTGATACCGATAACCTTACCTATAAAGGCGGAGTTGACAAGGCGGTAATAAGTGTTGATAAGTTTGGGGTTGTCTCATCTACAGTGTATGTATATGCCGACGAGGATACGTTTGATAAAGAGGAGGTCAAGCTTTTAAGCTGGGATGAGATGATTAAAGCTGCGGACGAGAGTATAGCCAAATACTATAAGGATCACCCGACAAATTATGGAACGGTGGAATTTAATGATGTGGAACTTGCCTATGTACCATGTGCTGATGAGTCGGGAAATAAGTATTTTGTTCCGACATGGATATTTTCTCAGAATGAATATAATGAGGATTACCGATGTGATATGCCGATACAGAGGGTATATATAAATGCGATAGATGGAAAGTACATAGACATAGTGGACAATATGAAGAAGATAGGAATGTATGAGGAGACGGGTAGGAAATAACCATGAATAAGGTAGCAAAGTATGTTGTGATCATAGCTGGCATATTGGTAATGGTGGTGTTGCTGCCATTAGGTTATGTTAGATATAAGACGCGTTACGAGGCTGAACAGATAAGTACGTCAATATCCCCAGATGGTGATTATGAGCTTGTGATCTATTCGGTTGGTGAGCCGGATTTCCCGTTTGGAGCTGCCCATGGAAGGCTGGTGCTAAAGGACAAAGAGAAGACTGTTGCATATATGCCGTTTGAAGTAGCAAATGACGGTGCAAGATTTTACGGCAACGATCTTGAGACCACATGGTATATAGATCGCGTTGAGGTGGTAGTGTCCGGACCTGAACAGCATGACGAACTTGTGACTATGTATTTTGATGGACAAACGAGTAGCAGACGTCTCACGACCAGATATGGCAGAGAAGACTCTGCGGCAACGGAAAAAAGTTCTGATGATAGCAGAGAGGATGTGGAGAACTCCGCTGATTCCGTTGTTGATTCTGCAACAGAGGATCAGTCAGAGAATAAGGAAATTACAGCGGGGTATCAGGCGATCTTTGAGAAATATTCAGACGCCACTGCTGGAAAATTCAAAGTGTATTACGGCGCCTCGGAGTCATCATCAAGATGTATATTGTCGGAAAGTGATACTACAGTGGAATACATTGTATATGATGGCAAGTCAGAAAATGGGAAGTGCGGACTGTATGTAAGGTATTGCACTGAAAAAGGCAGGGATGGAACATATGATTACGGCAGCGCCGAAATAGAAGATATCTATGCATATGTATTTTCCAGTGGAGAAGTGATAAGCAGTGGGAAAACAAACTGGGAAGATACGGGGACGGATGAGTTTGAGAGTGCAACAAAATAGAAACAAATGTGCAGGTTTTGTCGATAGATGCTTTGCTCTAAGACAGAACCTGTTTTTTAGTTGTATATATTCAGTAAAAAATATTTGACAAATAAAATTATGAATGATATGCTAACGAAAAGTAATTAACATGTTTACAAAATGAAAGCTGGCGAAATTTATGTTTATGGATTATATAGTTCAAAATTATAAAGATGGAGAGCCGATATTCCTTACTGATATTAGTATAGAAGGAATGTCAGAAGAAAATATCAGGTATCACTTAAAAAGACTTACTGATATTGGGAAAATATATAGATTTGAAGCAGGTGTGTACTATTTACCAAAAACAAATATCTTAGGGGAGAAGACAACTATTTCAGCAGAAACAGTGGCAATTAATAAGTATATTGTAAGACGGGGAAAGCAAGTGGGTTTTTATTCAGGATATACTTTTGCAAACAGAATTGGTTTGTCTACACAGGTACCGATGGTGGAAGAGATAACGAGTAATTTTGCACCAGCACAGGTAAGAGAAGTTAATATTAAGAATAGAAAATTTATAATTCGAAGACCAGTTACAGGAATAACGGAAGAGAATGTATATACATTGCAATTCCTGGATTGTTTAAAGGACATAGATAAGTCTGCTGAGGTTGATATGAATGAGTGTGGACGGATTCTTACACAGTTTGCACAGAGCCATTCAATTACAAAAGCTCAGGTTGATATGTTAATAGGACATTACCCTATGAAAATTTATAAGGCTATTTATGAAACGGGGGTGAAGTATGTATCTGCATGATGACAGGGGATTGTTTGCGGAAACAATATATCAGGTGGAAGATTTTACCGGACGAGCTGCTGCGATAGTCGAAAAAGATTATTATGTTACATTGATTTTGCGATTCCTAGCACATAATTTGCCAAATATCGTCTTTAAAGGTGGTACATCTTTGTCCAAAGGCTATAGGGCGATAAATAGATTTTCTGAAGATATAGATATTACATTTGATGAACATATAGGACAGGCATGCAGAAAAAAACTCAAGAACAACTGTATAAAGGAAATTAGCGAAAAATTGAATATGCCGATAGCGAATTGGAATGAAACTCAAAGTGATAGAGATTACAATGCGTATTATTTTACATATAAATCAATATGTGGTTTGGATGAAAGAATATTGGATTCAGTAAAATTGGAAACAGCTCTTGGCTCATATGCCTTTCCGACAGAGACGATGAAGATAGGGAATTATATAGGCGAATTTCTGAAGTCGAAAGGACGGGGTGATTTAGAGAAAAGATTTTTCCTTGATGAATTTGATATGAAGCTGCAAACAATAGATAGGACATTTATAGACAAAATATTTGCGCTTTGTGATTACTATTTGCAAAGAAAATCAAAAAGATATTCAAGACATTTATATGATATATATAAGTTATCAGATAAGATAAATTTTAATGAACAATTTGAAATGCTTTTTCGGGATGTTCGGCTACATAGAAAAATGATGGCCATATGTCCTTCTGCAAAAGATGGAGTGAATTTACCTGAAGTGATTAGAGGTTTTTGTCAGGATGATTTTTACAGGGAAGATTATAAAATGATTACAAGTTATTTTTCGGATGATCATGTTAAGTATGATGATTGCATAGAAAAGATGATGGAAATAGCAACTATTATTGAAGAGTATAATGATTATATCTGATAGAAGCTAAATGTGTGATAATAGAATAGTTAAAATAAAATGTGCAGGCTCTGTTGATCGATGTATTGAATCAGGTGACAGAACCTGCACATTTATTAATAAATGATATATATCTTTAACGTTCCAACCCAGCCAGATCATCATAAAATCCCGGATATGAGATGTTCACACACTCGGCACCGGTGATCTCGGTGTCGCCATCAGCGTTGAGTCCGGCGATGGCAAAACTCATGGCGATCCTGTGGTCTAAGTGGCTGTCGATCACAGCTCCGTGGAGTGGCTTTCCGCCCCGGATGATCATTCCGTCATCGGTTGCGGTTATGTCAGCGCCCATGGATGAGAGGGCGTTTACCATGACATCTATTCTGTTGGATTCCTTGACCTTCAGCTCCTGGGCATCCCTGATGATCGTCTCACCATCTGCAAAGCAGGCGAGTACTGCGATTGCAGGGATCTCGTCAATGAGCTTTGGTATGATGGAACCTTCAATGACACATCCCTTAAGGCTCGATGTTCTGACGGTGATATCCGCAGTTGGCTCACCGCATCCGCTCACCACGTTGGAGTATTCCATATCGCCGCCCATGGCCTTGATGACTTCAAGTATTCCGTCCCTGGTAGGGTTGATTCCAACATTCTTGATGGTGATGCATGAGTTCGGAGTGATAAGTCCTGCAACCAGAAAATATGCTGCGGATGATATGTCGCCAGGTACAAGGATCTTCTGCCCCATAAGCTTATCCACAGGTCTTACAGTAGCTGTAGTTCCCTCAGTTCTTATATCGCCTCCGAATGACTCAAGCATGAATTCGGTGTGGTTTCTAGACACATATGGCTCGGTGACACTTGTCTCCCCATCGGCATAGAGACCGGCTAAGAGAACACAGGACTTTACCTGGGCTGATGCGACAGGTGAGTTGTAGTGTATTCCATGGAGCGGTTTTCCATTTATAAGGAGTGGAGCACAGTCATTTCCAAGCTCCGATGTGATGTCGGCGCCCATCATTGAGAGAGGAGTCATGATCCTTTTCATAGGCCTCTTGCAGATGGATGCATCTCCTATGAGTCTGCTTGCAAATGGCTGGGCAGCCAGTATACCCGATATAAGTCTCGTAGTTGTACCGCTGTTGCCAACATCCAGGGTGTCAGCAGGCTTTGTCAGTCCGTGCAGTCCCTTTCCGTGTACAGTTACAACGTCTCCGTCATAATCGATATCTATCCCCATCTGTCTGAAACAGTTCATCGATGAAATGCAGTCGGCACCATTTAAGAAGCCGTGCACTTCGGTTGTTCCCTCTGATATTGAACCGAACATGATGGAACGGTGGGAGATTGATTTGTCCCCTGGTATTGTTATCTCTCCGTTAAGTGATTTTACTCTGTTGATCTTCATAAATTCTCAGTATTCCTTTATTCTCGTGTAATGTGTTGGGTAAAAAAGGCAGTAAAACTATAACTGCTTTTACCTAACGGTTATAGATCCTGTAGCCGGAAGCCTTAAGTACATCCTGCGCATTCCTTCTTGCATCGGCATCGTAGAATGAAAGTCTGAGCACACCCTCCTCGTCCTCACGGTTGTGTGAGACTCCGATGTTCTTGAGACTTATCTGTGCCTCTGCGATAAGCGAAGTTACCTTAGCAATAGCGCCAGCCTCGTCAGGTATATCCACGAACAGCTCATGGTGCATTCTGATGACACCGCTGCTGTTGTTCGGGATGGAATCCCTGTAGTCCCTGGCAGATGCAAAAAATGCATTTATGCCAGCCGCATCACGCTGTTTTATATGATAAATCATTTTGTCTATAAGCTCAACATATTCCTGAAGACCGTTTACAATATTATCCGGATTAGCGAGGAGTATGTGTTCCCATACCACCGGATTTGACGACGCAATTCGGGTGATATCTTTAAAACCGCCGGCTGCCAGGGATTTGAATATATTGTCCGGGCTGTCTGCATTTGCGACAAGGTTGACCAGTGACGCAGCGATGACATGAGGAACATGACTTATATATGAAGTTATCCTGTCGTGCTCCACAGGTGAATAGGTGATTGGTATGGCACCCAGGTCGCCGATAAATGTGGAGAATTCATCTGTTTTGCCTGGCAGTACACCATCTGCGGGAGTTATGAAATAATATGCATTCTCTATGAGTCTGTCTGTGGCCGCTTCGTATCCGGATCTCTCTGAACCGACCATAGGATGACCGCCGACAAAATATCTGGACAGCCCAAGTTCCTGCACGGCTTCGTATATGTCGAGTTTCACGCTTCCAACATCGGTGAGTATTGTGTCATCGGTGAGGTACGGCTTTATCTGCCTGAGGTATTCTATATTGTAGTGAACAGGAGCACAGAGAAAGATATAGCTACATCCGGCTATGGTCTGTATGTCAGCTGTGTATTCTGTCAGAGTACCGTCGGCCACAGCTTCTTTCAGTGTGTCTAAGTTGTTGTCAAATCCTATGATCCTATAGTCTGGGAAGATGCGGTGGATGGATTTGGCAATAGATCCTCCGATAAGTCCCAGTCCGATAAATCCTATTGAAAAATCTTTCATTGAGTATTCTCCTTTTATGATCTGCGTCAGAACACTTGGTTTAGCAGTTTGACGCATGAAAGTGCTAAAGTATCTAATGGCGATTATACAGCCTTTTGGATAACTAGACAAGTATATATTGAGGTAAAATGCGTAAAGTATGTAATATCTTTAAAATAATGTCCGGACAGGTGCAGTTTGTGCTACAATCATGTTCATAGATGTAAGGAGGATTTTGATATGATGAATACACTTTGCAGGCTTTTAGATAAAGGCGTCACGCAGTTTCATGTTGTAAATGAATGTGAAGATATATTGCAGGCTCATGATTATAGAACTCTGGATATGGGAGAGGTATGGAATCTGACAGCGGGCGGCAGATATTACGTAAAACCATATCCTTCTATGCTTGTAGCATTTGAGGTAGGGGATGTGCCGGAATACAGCAGGATGAACATCGGTCTTGCGCACACAGATTTTCCTATGTTAAAGATAAAGACCAGGCCTGATATGAACCGGTCTGGATATCTGACTCTGAATGTGGAGCCGTATGGAGGACTTTTGAAGGAGACGTGGTTTGACAGGCCTCTCGGTATAGCGGGTAAGGTGATGGCACAGACGACGGATCCGTTCAGGCCAAAGATGTATCTGTATGACTCAGAAAGTGCCATGTGTATTATCCCGAGCCTTGCGCCACATCTGAAAAAAGAGATGTCAGGTGAGAAGATGAATGTGCAGAAGGAGCTCATCCCTGTGTACAGTCTGAACGGGAACAATGTAAAGAAGGGTGATATATTGAAGTGCGTGGCTGATGATCTTGGACTTCTTCAGGATGATATATTGGACTATGATCTGTATTTGTATAACATGGACAGCATGGAGGTTGTAGGCGTGGACAAGGATATGATCGCCTCGCCGAGACTGGATAATGTTACCTCAGTTGCAGCACTTGTGGATACCATGTGCAGGCCGGAGATCGGCAACTGCATAAATGTAATATCTTTGTTTGACAATGAGGAGATAGGCAGCAGATCAAAACAGGGAGCTGATTCAGTTCTTCTTGCGGATATAGTAAGGAGAATCCTCAAGGGGCTTGACATGGATGAGAATGAGCAGATGCGGATCATGCGCGATGCATTTATGCTGTCACTTGATGTGGCACATGCAACCCACCCTAACTATGCGGAGAAGAGTGATCCTACAAATGAGATAATCATGGGAAGAGGTGTTGCACTGAAATCAAGTGCAAGTCAGAGGTATGTGTCCGACAGCGCAGCGTCAGCGGTCATCATGGCTCTTGCAAGAAAATATGACATAAAGGTTCAGCGCCAGGTGAACAGATCAGGCATGGCTGGCGGGCAGACACTCGGTCCGATAGCTTCCTCTTATCTGCCGGTGAAGGCGGTCGATATGGGAATGCCAATACTTGCCATGCATTCTGCGATGGAGCTTGGAAGTGCTGAGGATTATATGCAGCTTAAGAAGGTATGTGGTGCAGTATTTGGACTTGAGTAGTTATTACGATTATGTTACAATAAGATGATGTATTGTTAAATTCAATATTCATTAACGGAGGATACTCATGAAGAAGAATTATTTAAAATATGCAGCACTTTGTCTTGGACTTGCATCCATGCTTGCATTTGCGGGATGTGGCAGCAAGGAGAGTGCAACCACAGAGAAGCAGACAGAGACGGAGGCGACCACAGAGGTTACAACCGCAGCGACTACTGAGGCAACCACGGAGGCACAGCCGGAGAAGGACAAGGATGGATTTACGATCTGTAAGGATAAGGTAAAGACTCTTGATTATGTGAATATAAGAACCACACCATCTACAGATGGAGATGTATATCAGGAAGCTGCGAATGATGTGGAATTCGACAGAGTCGGATATAACGATGAGTGGAGCAAGGTTTCCATAGATGGCGGAGAGTATTATATATATTCAGAACTTCTGGAGGTTGTTGGCGGTGACAGCACTGATACGAGTACAGAGGCGACAACCGAAGACTCATCGGATGCGACAACAGAGAACACGGTTTCATCGAATATAGGTGAGGGCAAGACGGTTGTTATAGATGCAGGACATCAGAAGACCGCTAACGAAGAGAAAGAGCCTATAGGACCTGCTGCAACGGAGACAAAGGTCAAGGCTACGACAGGTAACACCGGTGTTTCAACCGGTATTGCCGAGTACGAACTGAATCTTCAGATCGCCCAGAAGCTTGAGACTGAACTCACAGCCAGAGGATATACCGTGAAGATGATAAGAACCAGCAATGATGTGGACATAAGTAATGCTACAAGAGCTGAGTATGCGAACAATCTGAATGCGGATGCAGTCATCAAGATCCATACGAATGGATCTACAGACAACACTGCAACAGGTGTCATGACGGTATGTCAGACGGCGTCAAACCCATACAATTCATCCATTTATGATAAGTGTAAGAGCCTTGCAACAGATGTTCTGCAGGGGCTGATCGCATCTACCGGTGCAAAGAGTGATGGTATCTGGGAGACAGATGCGATGAGCGGAATCAATTGGAGTACAGTTCCTGTGACTATAGTTGAGGTTGGTTATATGACAACGGCATCTGAGGAAGCGCTTCTTGTGACTGACGATTATCAGAGCAAGATCGCCAAGGGAATAGCTGATGGCGTTGACACTTATGTGACAGAGACATCAAAATAGATGATTACAGAATAGAACAAAGGACAATATATAATACCTGATAAGGTCTGTTATATATTGTCCTTTGTTTTGCATAAGGTTATTGGATCGTATATATTTATTTCGTGTTTTTGAGGGATGAGACCTCTTCATCAGTGAGCTTTCTGTAGGTTCCCACAGGAATATCGCTTCCGATATGAAGACTTCCCATGGATATGCGTCTAAGAAATGTCACAGACATTCCTACAGCCTGGAACATTCTTTTTACCTGATGGAAACGCCCCTCTGTGATCGTGAGTTCGATCTGTGAACGGCAATTATGTTCATCGGCTGCCAATATATTTAATTTGGCGGGGAGAGTCAGCGTGTCATCACCGATATCAACTCCCTGCGCAAATTTGTCCGCTATATCGCCGGTTACATACCCGTCTATCTCGGCATAGTAAGTTTTAGGGATATGATGCGCTGGTGACAGAAGATGGTGGGAGAGCTGACCGTCGTTTGTTATCAGAAGAAGTCCCTCTGTATCTATATCGAGCCGCCCTACCGGGAAAAGATCTTTTGTGCTTTCTCCATTTAACAGATCAAGGACTGTCTGGTGCACATTGTCCCTTGTGGCACTTACACAGCCTGCCGGTTTGTTCAAAAGAAAATATCTGTATCTGCTATATTCGAGTATTTTGTTGTTGTATGCTATTGTATCTTTGTCTTCATCAATCTTGATATCGGCTGTTTTGGCGGTAATGCCGTTGACACTTACAGTGCCTTTTCGCACATATTGTTTGACCTGGCTTCTGCTGCCGATACCCATCTCTACAAGAAATTTATCTAGTCTCATAAGTGTTCTCCTTTAATGATCATGATACCATAACCCTAAAAAAAATAGAATATATAAGCTGATATAACAAAATGTTACAAAACACAATATGTCGTTACAACCTATTGTAAAAAACCACTAGAAATTGATGATTTTTTGTCATATTCAGTTGACACATTGATGCATGTAGTGTATTATATTTAACAGAAATGTAACAAATGAATCGACTTTGTAAAGAAAAAATTACGAATTAAAGATAAAGAAGAGGAACGAAAATGACGAGATCAAGAAGCAAATTAGGCAGATTTGTAGACAACATGAGGAGAAATGTTCTTAGTTATAAATATTTAAAGCACAACATCATGATGACAGCACTTGTCGCAGTTATAGCGATATGTGTATTTGCAGTTATAAGTTTTGGGGAGAAAGCTGATCCCCTTGCAGATGAATTATATGCCAATGATAGTGTGAC
Organism: Coprococcus sp.; assembly: GCA_016297325.1. GTDB lineage: Bacteria > Bacillota > Clostridia > Lachnospirales > Lachnospiraceae > Coprococcus. Next base: position 16,153 of record JAEDGW010000028.1, read on the forward strand.
AGTATCAAAGAGTGAAGCTGTGATGATGGCATCAGGAAGTGTGGAGATGGCCATGGATGCAGCGGTTCCAGCAGACAGTTATGTATCAGCGAACGATACACAGAGAGTTGCTAGCAGTGCATCTGGAAACAGTGCAGTGAATACAACAGAGGCAGCTACAACAGAGACCACCACAGAGGCTACGACAGAGACACCTCAGGTTATGAGTGGTGTTACAGCATCAGTGTTATATGATGGCGTAGATGTTATGTCAGGTGAAGCTGCAGATGCTTCTTATGTTGCGACAGTCAACAGCGGAGAGGTATTTGATGTTGTTTCTCAGGATGAGAGCTGGATCGGGGTTCAGTTGTATGATGGTTCTATAGGATATATATCAACAGAGTATGTAAGTGTGGATGCCTCACTTCAGTAGTATATATAATGTGCCTTTCACCCAGGCACGACAAAACAAGACCCAGAAAGAATACTAGAAAAAGCGCAGGATATGAATTGCCGGATGGCAGTCATGTATCCTGCGTTTTTTCATGCCAGATGCTTGTAGTAGAAGCATGCGAGCTGGGTTCTGTCACGGAGCTGTAGTTTGTCGAGAATAGAACTTATATAATTCCTTACAGTTCCTTCACTCAAGAATAGAACCTGCGATATCTCTTTATTATTCATACCATCCGCAACGAGTTTTATGATATCAAGTTCTTTTGAACTGAGCTCATATTCGAGATCGGCAAATGGTGACGGCTCTACCTGTATAGAAGCTCCGGTTGTGCCCTGGCTGAGAAGTTCTGGCAGCTTTCCGACAATCTCTTCGCCAAATACGGTCTGACCATTATATACGGCTATTACAGCAGGGGCGATGCTTTCAAAGTTCTGTTTCAGGATGTAACCCTTAGCGCCGAGACTTAAAGCTTTTATGATATATTCGTCATCTGAGAATGTAGTGAGGAGTAGTATCCTGGCGTCCGGATGTGCGGATATGATAGCTTCGGATGCCTCAAGTCCATTCATATTTTCCATGCGGATGTCCATGAGAAGGACATCAGGTGTGAGTTCATCGTATAATTTTACAGCTTCCACGCCACTTCCGCCTGTGGCGGCAACGTGGATATTGTCGTCAGCTTCAAGGATGGTCTGAAGAGACAGGGCGACAAGCTGGTCGTCATCTATTATCACTATGTTCATATATCATGTTCCTCCTTTTTCATGACTGTTATAAGAATGGCAAAGCCTCTGTCCGTTGACAGCTTCATGGTTCCGCCAAGCATATTTACACGTTCCTGTATTCCGGCAAGGCCCATTCCCTGTCCTTCTATCGTAATGTCGTGACCGTTGTCGGTTATTGCCAGTTGATAAAATGCAGGGTGTTCACGCAGACGAATGTCCATGTGGTCGCCATTGCTATGTTTTAAAGTGTTGTTTATGGATTCCTTTACTATGTTGATAAAGGAGTATTTTATATCTTTGGGTATATGGTCAGACATATCATAATCCAGGGATATACCCATGCCCTGAACGTTTTTTGTAATATCCTCAAGAGCAAGTCTCAAATTTACGGATTCATCGTGCAGATCATGTACGCTTTTTCTCATGCTGTCCATGGCCGTATCCAGGGTTGATTGCAGTTGCTCAAGGGGCTTCGTGAGGTGTTCGTCGTGGTTGATCACCTTGATGGCTCCGGTCTGGAGTATGGATCTTGTCAGCATGTGGCCTACGTTATCGTGTATTTCACGGGCGATTCTGTTTCGTTCTGACAAAGTGGCAGTTAGTATCATGTTGTCCTGATTTTCAAGAAGCTGTCTGGTATTCTGTGCAACCAGAAGATCGTGTTCTGCTGTGTCATCTCTCATAGACAGAAGCTTTGCACGAAGAGAGTCGATGCGGCAGCTGTATGTGCTCAGGATCAAAGAAAATACTAACAGGCACACCTCAGGGAGAAATATTACTGCCGGATTTTGGATGTATGCAATGATAGTGAGAAGTATCAGCAGTACGAATGGTATACGCAGCCGGTATCTGGGTATGTCATAGCTGACTATGGGCACGAACATGTATATTGCGTGGATTTTAAATGCTGTAATTAGATACATACAGATTAATGCTTCGCATATGTACATAATTGTGTGCAGATGGTGGGTATCCGTATCTGCTTCGCATTTGTCAGATGACGATATGCCTGACAGTGCGGGACATACTGCACTTGCTATCATAGACAAAAGCATTGCGGCGATAAGCCGGGTGCTTACAGCGATATGTTGTGTATATATAAGGACAAATGCTGCAAGCAGCAACAGACCTTTGTTGACGAGGTGTTTCATAATAAAAATCTCCAAAATATAAATAGATGGATAACATATCGCACGGACAAATCAGATGTCTGGCGATATGTGTACAGCATACTGTAATAATCATTATAAATAAATATTCTAAAAAAAGGAACATGACAAATGTCACATTGTGAAGATGACGCTGTTCACTGTGAAAACAGATCGGGGATGTATATAATGAGATTATACAAAAGGAATGTGGCATGCTTATGCCAGTGAGACTATCATGCTTGTGAACGATAACTAAGAGAAAAAGCAGCATAAAAATAGTGCATTAAAACAGGAGGGTATATATGAGTAATTCAGAAAATGCAATAGAGGTTACAAATCTGGTAAAGAGATATAAAGATCTGCTGGCGCTGGATCATTTCAGCCTTACGGTGAAGCAGGGAGAGATTCTTGGACTGCTCGGACCGAACGGTTCCGGCAAGACGACAACTATAAACTGTATATTGTCCCTTCTCACATTTGACAAGGGCGATATAAAGGTATTCGGTAAAGAGATGAAGCCAGACAGCTACGACATCAAGAGGGAGATTGGAGTCGTCATGCAGGATGTGGCGGTGTTCGATGAATTGACTGTATACGAGAACATTGATTATTTCTGCGGTCTATATATAAAGGATAAGGAGAAGAGACGCAAATGCGTTGAGGAGACAATGGATTATGTTGACATTGCGGATTATAGAAAGTTTCTACCAAAGAAGCTCTCAGGAGGACTCCTTAGAAGACTGAATATTGCCTGCGGAATAGCGCATAAGCCAAAACTTATATTTTTCGATGAACCGACAGTGGCAGTCGATCCGCAGAGCCGTAACAGGATACTTGAGGGGATCAAGCGGCTGAATGAGGAGGGGGCGACCATCGTGTACACATCCCATTATATGGAGGAGGTCGAGCAGCTCTGTGACAGGATAGTCATCATGGACAAGGGAAAGTCTGTAGCTGTAGGAACAAAGGAGGAGCTCAAGAAGATGATCAAGAACACGGAGACCATCAAGGTTGAAGTGCTTGATCTGACAGAGGCAGATCTTGAGGAACTCAGAAAACAGCCGCATATGTATGAGGACGTGTACAGCGATGGATCACTCACACTCAGGTACTCAGGTGGAAGACACAATCTGGTGAGACTTATGGAATTTTTCAAGGAGCACGACATATCATTTGGCAGGGTAGTCACGGAGCTTCCAACGCTCAACGATGTGTTCCTGGAGATCACAGGCAAAGAACTCAGAGACTGATCGAAATTCAGATCAGAGATATGAGATTGTTGAAATCGGATCGTATATGGAAAATTGAGATCAATCAGGATTAAAGGAGAGAAATTATGTTTATACGGGACTTTTTATATATGATAAAGATCATGGTCCGCGGCAAGGTTACGATCTTCTGGACACTGGTATTCCCACTGCTTCTTGCCACATTCATGCACATGGCATTTGGCAACATATATGAACAGGATGAGATGTTCAGGAATATAAAAGTGGCAGTGGTAACTGAGGATGAATCGATAAATGGCCTTAACTATATGCTGGATGCGTTGTCGGAAGGGGATGATGCACTGCTGGCGGTTACGAGAATGAGCGAAAGAGATGCGGAGAAAGCTCTGGCAGACGATGAGGTTGAGGGCATCATATATACGGATGATGTGAGACTCACTGTTGCGGAAAGCTCTGTCAATGCGAGCATACTTGAGACTGTGCTTTCTGAATATAAGCAGTATGAGCATGCAATTATGGATATATATAAGGACGGCAACGAACTTAAGGGCGATATGTCTGCTGGTAGCACCGAACTTGAGGGTGATATGCCTGCTGATGGCATCGGATTTGAACATTATATGGCTGGGGCTTCCGGCGTGGATGATATGTCGGAGCTTGTGAAAAAACTCTCAGATCAGAAGACGTATTATACGGAAAAGGCCAGCACTGAGGGCAGTCAGAACATTTACAACAATTACTTCTATGCTATTTTTGCCATGAGCTGTCTGTTTGCGTCGCTTTCATCTATAGGAATGATGAACAATCTTCAGGCAAATCTGAGCGCCACAGGCAAGAGAAAAAATGTGTCTCCACAGCGAAAGATGACATTTGTCCTGGCAGAATTTGCCGCATTGTTGCTGATACATTTCGTGGTTGAAGTTGTAAGCTTTATATACATGTCGTTCATTGGAGTGGACTTTGGCGACAGGATATGGGAGATCCTGCTGACTCTCTTCGTGGGATGCTTCATAGGTCTGGCACTTGGGGTTATAGTCGGGGCTATATCAAGGCTTGCTGAGGGAACCAAGATAGGTATTGTGATCGGAATATCCATGGTGATGTCCATTATGTCGGATCTGTGTATCAACGGGCTGAAGTATGAGATACAGCAGCACGTACCTATCATCAATAAACTCAATCCGGCGGCTTTGATATCGGATTCATTCTATGCGCTGAATGTGTACAGTGACCATAGGGTATTCGCTGAGAATATCGTCATAATGACCGTGGAAGCTGTGGTACTCATAACAGTTGGGATTCTCATGGTAAGGAGGAACAGATATGCAAGTGTTTAGATCTTTTTTCAAAGTTTTGAGAAAACGTGTAGGGCAGATGATCATGTATGTGGGAATCCTGTGCGGAGTCATGATAGGGTTCATCAATCTGGGAAATATGGATCCCCAGAACCTTTATAAGGATAAAACGATAAAATTTGCAGTGAGTGACAAGGATGGCAGTGAGATGAGCAGGCAGCTGGTAGATTACCTGAACGACACGCAGCAGCTTGTAGAAGGTATTGAACTTAATAAACGAGGTATTCAGGATGCACTCTACAACAGAGCTGTGGATTGCGTGGTAAGGATACCAGATGGCTTCGGCGATGCCTGGGAAAATGACACTGCAGATGGTATGCTCGAGATAACGACCATTCCCGGAAGCCAGGCGTCCATGCTGTTTGAGACAAGGCTTGACAGCTATATGAATATGGTGTCTCTATACAAGAGAGCCGGAGATGATGTGAACTGTGCCGATATGAGAGCAAGGGAGGCACTTGAGCAGAAGGCAGAAGTCGATATGGCAGACGGAAAGACCTCAGGACATTCCATGTTATATAATTTCTACAATTATCTCGGCTGGGTTATGATCTGCGTAATGATAGTTGGTGTAGCACCTGTTCTTCAGGTGTACAACAGGAAGAAACTCAGAGCGAGAATAGAGTGTTCATCATACAAATTTTTCAGGCTCAACAGGGAACTTGTGCTTGGGATGATGTTTACTGGATGCGTGCTGTCTGTAGTATTTATAGCACTCTCCAGAATACTTATAAAATATGATATAACATCGGCAAGGGGCGGAATGTTCATACTCAATATGCTGGTGTACGCATGCGTGGCACTGTCGCTGGCATTTCTCGTCAGCAAGCTTACCCAGAGTGAGCAGATCCTTTCCATGTGTGCAAATGTCATATCACTTGGAATGGCGTTCTTATGCGGAATATTTGTGCCGAGAGAATTCTTAAGTGACACAGTGATGGCGATAGCGCATTTCCTTCCGGCATACTGGTATGCAAATGCGACGGATGCCATCGATAATTTCACATCAGGCAATTCAGTGTCCGGCATATTTGTGAGCATGGGAGTGCAGATGCTCTTCGCTGTCCTGTTCATACTTGCAGGGGTGATCGTTGACAGATACAAGACAGCCGGCAGGGCGATGGCTTAGAAAATAAATATTTTTTATTTGACACGCGTCAAATAGAATACTATCAGGAGTGTGAAAAGGAGGAAAAAGAATATTACACTGGAAGTTATAAGGCAGGGTCTGTTATAATGTGTTTTGGAGGGAAGAGGTGCGCTTATGAGCGTAGCTCATAATTTTCATGCGCACCTCTGACATGTAGTAGAGGGGGCCCCGCGTGCGGGGGAGTTGGCTGCTACCTACTATTCATTTCATAAGGAGGGACCCGCCTAAGCGGGAGGATTCCTTATGAAGCACGCAAACGCCGCGCGAAGCGCCTTGCATGCGTTTGCTCATAACATGTATAGGAGGAACGAGAAAGTGCTTAAAAAGAAAGTGCTGAAACAGAACAACTTACTCAGACTGCAGAAGAGACTTGCAGTGATGATGCTGGCCCTTACACTTGGACTCGGTACAGGGTGCGGCAAATCTGATGACGGAGCGGACAGTGCTGTGTCGTCAGAAGCAGAGGCTTTGACGGATGCTCAGACAGAAGATCAGACAGATGCTGGAGCATCAGAAGAAAATGGACAGAAGTCCAATAACGAAGAGCTGGAAGAAAATAGACAGGAGTCTAAAAAGGATAATGACGAGCCTTATGTAGAGGGAACATATTCCAGTGATGCATACGATGTGGCAGAATTTACGGCAGAGCCTCGTAAGAAGACCGACGAAGAGGGTAATCGCGGTGTGTATTACGAGATATTTGTCAGATCATTTGCCGATTCAGACGGCGATGGTATAGGCGATCTGAATGGTGTCACGGAGAAGCTTGACTATCTGCCCGGAGATGGTGGAATGAAGCTGCAGTTCTTCCATGTGAAGGATCTCTGTATCCTGATGGAGAGAATAATAGAGGAAAAGCCGGAGGCTCATATCATGAATGTGGGAAATGTGGAACCGGTCACTATAAAAGACTGGGTGACGATGTGTTACGGCTGCTTTGATAAGATCCCTGAGTTTGTAAATGTCAGTGAGGATATAGAACAGAGAAATTATTTCAGTTTTCATAACTACGAATATTATCTCGATGTGCAGCAGCAGAATAAAATATACCCGGAGACAATACCGTTGGAAGCGGGACTGAAAGAGTGTGCAGAGTGGTATGTGGAAAATGAATCGGAAGTTGGGAAAAAGCCTTATATGGAATATATAGACTGTAATTTAAAATAATGTACGTTGGTGTAGCGATATTGTAAATGATATGTATTTAGAGAGATCTGGAGCTTCGGCTCTGGATCTTTTTTTATAGATATACATTCAAATATCGTCGAGATATACGATGTGTATAAATTCATTAAGAAAGTGTAAATTCGTTATAAATGGGTTTACATCTTCGCTAGTATTGATATAATGCAGATACAGAAAAAGAGTCGAAAAATTAGTCTTATGTTTCTATCCATATTTTTGGGGTGCTACGGGATATTTTCAGTTCAAATTTAGTTCCAATTTTAGGTTTATATGATTGTTACAATACATAACTATAGTAAGGAGTAATTGCATGATAAAAAACAGAAATATAGAAATAATAACAGATGAGGATGGTAAAAAGCTTGTAGTAATAAATGATATACGTTTTAAAGGAAAACGTAAAATTGACTGGGATGATGTTGCCCGGTATTTAAAAGGGTATGTTGGGGATTTTTATGAAATCAGTGAGAATGCAGAAAAAATATATATTGGAAATGAATTTGTAAAAGAATTCCCTGAGTCTAAAAGCAGGACAGCTTTATTGGGGGCTGTTGCAAAAGCAAAGGCAAATTCGGCTACAGCGATACCAGAACTTATACAAATAGCGACAAATCCTAAATGGGAGGAAAACAGAAAAGAAAAGCATAATAAAAATGCTAAGTATGGTTGGTACAGATATGATATAAGATTTGCACTTCCAGTATATGAAGAAGATGTATTGGTTCGGCATAATATATATTCAGGACGTTTGTTGGTAAATCATGCAGAAAATGGTAAGAAATATCTGTATGATATTCTATCAATAAAAAAGGAAACGAGCAACCCACAACAGTAAAATGTGGTAAAAACCCATTCCCTTTTCTATATACTATCTCAACACGATTCTTTTGTCAAGAATCTATAAATTACTTATTGTTAGCGTTGTCCTTCTCCTCACGCTTCTGATCCATCATAGCACGAACCTTCATTGAAAGACCGAACAGGTTGATGAAACCTGAAGCATCCTTGTGATCGTAAAGATCACCAGTTGTGAATGAAGCGAGGCTCTCTGAGTACAGAGTGTAATCAGATGTTGTACCAGCTTTGATGATGTTGCCCTTGTAGAGCTTCATCTTTACATGACCAGTTACACGCTCCTCAGTCTTGGCAACGAATGCTGAAAGGCTCTCACGGAGAGTGCAGAACCACTTTCCTTCGTATACAAGTGCTGCGAACTTTGTTCCGACAAGCTTCTTGTACTCCATTGTATCACGGTCAAGTGTGAGCTCCTCAAGCTGCTTGTGAGCCTCTGTGAGGATAGTTCCACCAGGTGTCTCATATACACCACGTGACTTCATGCCGACAACACGGTTCTCAACGATATCGATTATACCGATACCATGCTTTCCACCGAGCTTGTTCAGCTCACGGATGATATCTGAAGTCTTCATCTTCTTGCCGTTGA
>JAEDGW010000029.1 GCA_016297325.1 Coprococcus sp.
AGAAAATGGCAGGGGTGATGAAGGGACTGATATGTGCATATATTCTCACGATAGCGTTCCTGTTTATAACTGCGGTGGTGGTTTACAAGGTGGGTATCAGTGACACTGTACTGAATATCATAGTGGTAGCGATCTACATACTTTCCACATTTGTCGGAGGATTTATCACGGGGAGGAAGGTTCAGGAGAGAAGGTTTATATGGGGAACGGTATTTGGCATCCTGTATATATCCATTGCGCTGGCGATAGGAGCTGTGATGGGAGATTCCGGCAGCGGGGCGGTGATGCCGCGGGTGACTAGAAGCATCATGTGTGTGGCCGGTGGGATGCTGGGCGCCATGCTGGCCTGAAAAAAAACTTTTACTTTATATATCTTTGTGTTATAATCCCGGTATATGACATAAAAAGAGAGGTGTATCCAGAATGAAGAGAATTAAGACTCTGACTAATAAGACTATGAAGAATACTATGGTTAAGGGTGGATGTGGCGAGTGCCAGACATCATGCCAGTCAGCTTGTAAGACATCATGCACAGTTGGTAATCAGAGCTGTGAGAATGTTGACAACAAGTAATTTGTAACAGTTTGTATTTGATCAGCTAAAGGGGACCGTCGTTTATGATGACAGTCCTCTTTAGTGCGTGTATAAGGGATGCTGTGTGTGGTGTCCCGCAGATTAATCTCCATGGAAGGGCTGTTTTGGGCGCTTTTGTGGATCGTTGAAGGAGAATTATGGTTCATCAGTACAAGAACAATGGTTATAATATAGTGCTTGATGTCTGTAGCGGTTCTGTTCACGTCGTAGATGATCTTGTCTATGATATTATTTCTTTATATGAAAACAATGATAAAGAGCAGATTATAGATGCGCTGTCCCAGTATGACAGTGCGGATGTTTCTGAAGCCTATGATGAAGTAGCTCAGCTGGTGGAAGATGGAACATTATTTACAGATGATGTATACAAAGATTATATTATAGACTTTAAGAAGAGAAAAACTGTCGTCAAGGCGCTGTGTCTTCACATTGCCCACGACTGCAATCTTGCCTGCAGATATTGTTTTGCCGGTGAGGGAGAATATAAGGGAGATCGTGCTCTTATGTCACTTGAGGTGGCAAAGAAGTCACTCGATTTCCTTGTTGCAAATTCAGGATTCAGAAGAAACCTCGAGGTTGATTTCTTTGGCGGCGAGCCACTTATGAACTGGGATGTCGTGAAGAAAACTGTTGAATACGGCAGAAGCCTTGAGGAGAAGTATGACAAGAAGTTCAGATTTACACTCACCACGAACGGTGTCCTTCTGAATGACGAGATCATGGAATTTGCAAATCGCGAGATGGCGAATGTCGTTCTCAGCATAGATGGAAGAAAGGAAGTCCACGACTATATGCGCCCAACCAGGAATGGCAAGGGCAGCTATGATGTCATACTTTCCAAGTTCCAGGAATTTGCAAAGAAGAGAGCTGGCAAGAGCTACTATGTGAGAGGTACTTACACCCACAACAATCTGGATTTCTCAGAGGATGTTCTGCACATGGCAGATCTGGGATTTGACCAGATATCAGTGGAGCCTGTGGTATCACTTCCGGATGAGCCTTACGCTATACAGGAAGAGGATATACCGGTACTTCTTGAGCAGTATGACATTCTTGCGAAAGAGATGATAAAGAGACATAAGGAGGGAAGAGGGTTCAATTTCTTCCACTTTATGATAGATCTTGAGGGTGGCCCTTGTGTTGCCAAGAGACTTTCGGGATGTGGCTCAGGTACAGAGTACATGGCTGTCACTCCTTGGGGAGACCTGTATCCCTGCCATCAGTTTGTCGGAGAAGATGATTTCTGCATAGGCAACGTATTTGATGGAATCAAGAATCAGGACATTGTGAACGAATTCAAGCTGTGCAATGTATATGCGAAGGATAAGTGCAAGGATTGTTTTGCAAGATTTTACTGCAGCGGCGGATGCGCAGCCAACTCATATAAGTTCCATGGCAATATACTCGATGCATATGACATAGGATGCGAACTTCAGAAGAAGCGTATAGAGTGCGCGATCATGCTGAAGGCCGCCATGGCGGATGAGGAAGATTCGGACGAATAAAAAACCAAACAGTGGTTCTGGCCGGTGCGGCAGGAGCACTGTCTAAGAGGAAATATAAAGGGTAAAAGGAGAAGACGATGAAGAAGACAAAGAGAAATGCTGTGCTCGTCATCATTGCCTTCCTGCTTGTACTGGGTGTTGCGATCTATACAGCGATATTCGGTGTTGCAGATAGAGGTAAGGTAGAGTACATCAAGCTTGGACTTGACCTCAAGGGTGGCCTGAGTGTTACTTATGAGATTCAGGAAGACAACTACAGTGACAAGGATCTCGAGGATACAAAGTATAAGATTGAGAAGCGTGTAGAGGCTTACACGAACGAATACTCAGTCTACGAGGACGGTGACAAGAAGATCACTGCAGAGATCCCGGGTGTTACAAATGCAGATGAGATCCTCTCAGCTCTGAATATCGAAGGAAAGCTGGAATTCCTTGATCCTGACAACTACACAAAGTGGTCTCAGGGACAGGAGTATGAGGCAGCTCTTACAGGAGATGATATCAAGAATGCCACAGCCGGAATTGATTCAGATAATGGCAATGACAACGTGGTACAGCTTGTATTCACAGATGATGGTGCTCAGAAGTTTGCGGATGTAACATCAGCGAATGTAGGCAATATCGTCTATATTATATATGACAATGAGGTTGTAAGTGCTCCTAGAGTACAGTCAGCCATCACAGGCGGAAGTGCTGAGATCAACAGTATTTCTACTTACGAAGAGGCAGAACAGCTTGCTACTACTATCCGTATCGGTGCTCTTCCTCTGACACTTAAGCAGGTTCGTTCCAACATAGTTGGTGCTACACTTGGTTCAGATGCCATCAGCACAAGCCTTAAGGCAGGTGCGATCGGTATTGCACTTGTATTTGTTATCATGATCATAGTATTCAGAATACCAGGTCTTGTAGCTTCATTTGCTCTGGCATTCTACACTGTACTTGATCTGCTTCTCATCAACCTGTTCAACGTGACACTGACACTTCCAGGTATAGCCGGTGTTATTCTGTCAGTAGGTATGGCGGTTGATGCGAACGTAATCATATTTACACGTATAAAAGAGGAGCTGGCCGATGGTAAGTCTGTTAAGCAGGCTGTCAAGGGTGGTTTCCACAATGCATTGTCAGCTATCATAGATGGAAACGTAACAACGCTTATAGCTGCACTTGTTCTTGGTATATTTGGAACGGGTACTATCAAGGGATTTGCCATCACACTGGCAATCGGTGTTGTGCTCTCAGTATTTACAGCTCTGGCAATCAGCCAGTCGCTGCTCACAGCACTTGTTAATCTCGGTATAAATGATGTGAAGTTCTTCGGCGTTGCAAGAGTGCCAAAGAAGACAAACTTCGTAAAGGCAGGAAAGTTCTGTATGCTTGGATCACTCATCGTGATCATCGCATGTTTCTGCATGATGCCTGTATTCAACAAGTCCAAGGGATCACCTCTGAACTTCAGTGTTGAGTTCGCAGGTGGTACAAGCCTTACAGTTGGATTTGACAAAGAGTATACACTCAGCGATGCTGAGAAGGAGATTGTTCCTGTGATTGCAGATGCTGCTGGTATCGGTGAGGCAGGAATCTCAGTTCAGACAGTAGCCGGAACAAATGAGATCGTATTCAAGATGCCAGAGCTGATCGATGATGGTACAGACGATTCTCAGATGGCTAAGGTGCGTACAGCCCTCACAGACAAGCTTAACGCTGATGTGAAGGAAGCCAACGTAATAAGTGGTTCTGTCAGCAGTGAGATGTCCAAGAACGCTATATTTGCAGTTACACTTGCAGCAGTTCTGATGCTTATATACATTGCTATCAGATTCCATGATGTCAAGTTTGGTACAAGTGCTGTTATCGCACTTCTCCATGATGTAGCCATGGTATTCTGTCTGTACATTGTGCTCAGACTTACAGTTGGTAATACATGTATTGCGTGTCTGCTTACGATAGTTGGTTACTCGATCAATGCGACGATCATCATCTTCGACCGTATCCGTGAGAATGCGGATGTTATGAGAACTAAGAAGGCATCTTATAAGGATATCGTAAACCTGAGTATCAACCAGACATTCAGCAGAACTATATATACATCACTCACAACATTTGTGACAATATTCGTTCTGTACATCATGGGTGTTGCGTCCATCAAGGAGTTCGCACTGACACTTATGGCTGGTATCATCGTCGGAGCATATTCTTCAGTATGTATCACAGGTCCACTCTGGTACTACATGAAGACAAAGCTTGGCAAAGGCAGAAAAGAAGGATTAGAGTAATAACCTGATGATATATGAAGACAGGCTTCCATAGCAGAGATGTTGTGGAAGCCTGTTTTTAGTTGCGGTGGAATACGCCATACAACAAAGGGGCCTGACCCCGTTACGGTAACACAAAAAAAGGAGGTATTGACATGGCTGTTGTGTTTGATATGGATGGAGTCATTCTAGACTCAGAGCAGCTGGTTGTGAAATGCTGGCAGAAGATTGCCGGAAAGTACAATATAGAGAATATAGAAAAGTTCTGCATGGCTGCACTTGGACTTAACAGGGAGGCTGCAAAGAAACTATTTGTGCAGATGTATGATGGCAGATATGGCGATGAGGAGCGGTATGAGGTACTGAAAGCCGAGATGTCGGCCACATTCCACAGGGCTGCTGCTGAAGGCGAGCTGACACTGAAACCAGGAGTAAAAGACACCTTAAAATTTCTCACAGATGAAGGTATACCATGCGCCCTTGCAACCTCTACCAGAAGAGAAGTTGTCATACCAGAACTTACAAACCTTGGAGTAATAGAATACTTTGATAAACTGATCTGCGGCGACATGGTAGCCAGAAGCAAGCCAGCGCCAGATATATTCCTCAAGGCCTGCGAAGAACTTGACGTAATCCCACAAGAAACCTACGCTGTAGAAGACTCCTACAACGGAGTGAGATCCGCCCATTCCGCAGGCATGAAAGTAATAATGATCCCCGACTTGGTACAACCCGACGAAGAGATGAGAGAAAAAGCAGACTATATACTCCCTAAAATAGACGATATAAAGAAAATAGTATTATAATAATATCCTTTTTCCCCGTCTCTCCTTGAGCATCAAACACCTTGACTTAACACATTGATTTAGTACCTTGAATTACCCCCCCTTGATTAATACCCTGAATTGCGGCTGGGGTGTGTGGCTACCTATGTTCAGGGGAATTTGAGGCCGCCGGTCCTTAGGTGGCGCCTCATAAAAATAGAAATCGCCAAAAACAAACAAAGGCGGCACCTTAGTACCGCTGCGAGCCGAAACAAGCGGAAGCGACCCCTGAACATAGGTAGCCACACGCCCCGGCCGAACACAGTACAAGGGGGAAAAAGGAAGGAACCCAGCCGAAGCTGGGTTCCTTCTCTTAGTTTTTAGGGTTTTGATAGGACTGTTGAGGTCCCATATATATTCGCCGTACAGCCCCGGCAAAAGGGCTGTCTGGCGTGCTGATCTAATGGGTCAGTTAGATCAATGACTCGTAGAGTTTGGTGATGTCCTCTACGCTAGTCTCTTTTGGATTGCCTGGACGGCATGCGTCGTCGTAGGCTGACTGTGCCAGGAACGGAATGTCCTCCGGCTTAACTATGTCTTTGAGATCTGTAGGTATTCCTACATCTATGGACAACTGGCGGACTGCATCTACGGCAGCCTTTCTGTACTCTTCCTGAGCCATATCGTCTACGCCGCTTACGCCCATAGCTCTTGCAATCTCACGGTACTTCTCGCCTGTTGCTTCTGCGTTGTACTCCATAACTGTAGGGAGAATGATCGCATTTGCAACTCCGTGAGGTGTATCATACAGAGCTCCAAGTGGGTGCGCCATAGAATGAACGATTCCAAGTCCGACATTCGAAAATCCCATGCCGGCTACATACTGACCGAGAGCCATGTCTGCACGTCCCTCTGGTGTGTTGGCAACAGCCCCTCTGAGTGAACGGCTGATGATCTCGATTGCTTTCAGGTGGAACATATCTGACAGCTCCCATGCGGCTGCTGTGATATATCCCTCGATCGCGTGTGTGAGTGCGTCCATACCAGTTGCTGCTGTGAGTCCCTTTGGCATGGAGCTCATCATCTCAGCATCGACAAACGCCACAACAGGAATATCCTTAGGGTCAACACATACCATCTTGCGGTTCTTTTCAACGTCTGTGATAACGTAGTTGATAGTAACCTCTGCAGCGGTTCCTGCTGTAGTAGGAACTGCAAATATAGGGATGGATTTGTTCTTTGTAGGTGCGACACCCTCAAGACTTCTGATGTCAGCAAAATCAGGATTTGCAATGACGATTCCTATGCCTTTTGCTGTATCCATGGATGATCCGCCGCCGATGGCGATGATGTAATCAGCACCGGCTGCTTTGAATGCCTCGACGCCCTGCTGAACATTCTCAATGGTAGGGTTTGGCTTGATATTTGAATAGATCTCATAAGCAAGCCCTGCACCGTCAAGAACATCGGTAACTTTCTTCGTCACACCGAATTTGATCAGGTCAGGGTCGGAACATACGAGTGCTTTTGCAAAGCCTCTTCCAAGGGCTTCTGTGGCGATCTCTGCGATCGCACCGGCTCCGTGGTAAGATGTCTCGTTGAGCACAAATCTGTTTGCCATAATTCTATCTCCTCCTTTACATTGTGTTACGTGCATTTTGCACAAAAGGTTTTACAAAACTATGATATTATTATACCATTTACACAATAATTTTCCAAGGGCAATAACAGGCAAAATAGCGACATTTACAGGCAAAATGGCATCTGTTAGAATACACATTATGGAGATGAAGAGATACCGATGAATAAGATAGAGAAAGATATAATAGACAGATACGTAATGAAGCCGGACTGGAGGATCATGAGCCGGAGAGCAGATTTCAAGGCTATAGGAAATATATTTGGTGTGGATCCGGTGGTGGCGAGAGTCATAGTGAACCGGGGAATGTGTACGGAGCGGGATATAGACATGTACTTAAATGGCGACAGGGAGTTCCTGCATGATCCGGCGCTGATGAAAGATCTCCCGGAGGCCGGGCATATCATATATGAAAAACTTAAGGAGAACAAACATATCCGCATCATATCAGATTACGATGTGGACGGCGTGAGTTCCAACTATATACTGCTTCTTGGAATGCGGCGCGTGTGGGCGAAGATCCACGGTGCAGATCCGGATGAATGCGGTGTGGTGGACTACGATATACCGCACAGGATCCACGACGGATATGGAATAAATAAGAGGCTGATCGACGTGGCGGAAGAGGACGGAGTTGATACCATAGTGACGTGTGACAATGGTATCGCTGCGCTGGAGCAGACGAGGTACGCAAAATCGCTTGGCATGACCGTCATCATCACGGATCACCATCAGATACCTTATGAGGAGGATGAGGACGGCAAAAGGACATATATGCTGCCAAATGCCGATGCGGTCATAGACAACCAGAGGGCTGACTGCGAGTATCCGTTCAAAGGTCTGTGCGGTGCGGGCGTTGCCTGTAAACTTATCCAGTATCTATACAGGATAAGCGGTGTTGACGAGAGAGAAGTCCAGGATTTCTATGAGATCCTCGGCCTTGCGACAAATTGTGACATGATGGACCTTGTGGATGAGAACAGGGTCTATGTGAAATATGCACTTGCAAGCCTTAAAGACAGCAGGAACGCAGGACTGAACGCCTTGATGAAACTGAGTGGCAGGAGTGAGAAGAAGATATCTACATTTGATCTGGGATTCCTCATAGGCCCGTGTATAAATGCGGCGGGAAGACTTGGAGATGCCAGGACAAGCCTGGAATTCCTGCTGGAGCGCGATCCCGTGGCGGCCGGAGAGAAGGCTGCGGAGCTGCTGGGAATCAATGAAGAGCGGAAAGCCATGACAGAGGCGGGAGTCAGGCGTATAACTGACATGCTCGTAAAGAATACGGCAAATGGTGTCTTCGGGGATGAGGCCACGCTGGCTGACAGGGTGTTACTTGCCTATATACCTGATATACATGAGAGCGTGGTGGGCATAATCGCAAGCAGACTCAAGGAGGCCTACAGCCGCCCTGTCATGGTATTTACCGACGGCGAAGGTGAGGGGATACTTAAAGGATCCGGCAGATCTGTGGAGAGTTACAACATGTTTGAAGAACTCAGCAAGGTGAGGGATATGTTCACGGCATTTGGCGGTCATGCAATGGCTGCGGGTTTTTCCATAAAGAAGGAGAATCTGGCTCTTTTGCGGAGAAGGCTGAATGAGAATTCGGAGCTTACGGATGAGGATATCACGCCAAAGCTCATGATAGATGTGCCTATGCCGCTGTGGTACAACAGCATAGAGCTCACGGAGCAGCTTGAAAGGCTCGAGCCATACGGAAAAGGAAACCGCAGACCGCTGTTTGCACAGGCGGATGTGTCAGTGATAAGGGCTCAGATACTTGGCAAAAACAGGAATCTTTTGAAGCTCACTCTGGATATGGGGGATGGAAGAAGCATAGATGCGATAAATTTTGAGCCGGATGAGTTCGTGAATAACATAAAACAGTGGTTTGGCGAGGATGAATGTGTTAAAATATTAGATGGTCGGCCAAATGAAGCCCTGATCGATGTGGCATACTATCCACAGATCAACGAGTTCCGGGGACGTAGGAATCTCCAGGTGAAACTTGAATCCTACAGAAAGAGCTGACACTAAAAAACTAAAGATATAATGTACCTATGGGATAAAATGATATTGTGAGGAGGAAACGCTGATGAGCGAAGTAGAGAAGTATATCAAGAGTATTCCGGATTTTCCACAGCCGGGGATCATATTCAGGGATGTGACCAGTGTCACAGAAGACCCGGAGGGAATGAAGCTTGCCATAGACGAGATGGACAAGCTGCTTGATGGTGTTGACTATGATGTGATAGCAGGTGCTGAGTCGAGAGGATTTATATTTGGCGCACCGCTTGCTTATAAGAACAACAAGGGACTTGTGCTTGTGAGAAAGAAGGGCAAGCTTCCAAGAGAGACCGTGGAGATGTCATATGACCTTGAGTACGGACAGGCTACCATCGAGATACACAAGGATTCTATAAAGCCGGGTGAGAAGGTTGTTCTTGTGGACGATCTCATCGCTACAGGTGGAACCATAGAGGCTGCTGCAAAGCTCATAGAGAGCCTGGGCGGAATAGTAGTGAAGATGGTATTCCTTATAGAACTCACAGATCTCAAAGGACGTGAGAGACTTTCAAAGTATGACGTGGCTTCGGTCGTACAGTTTGATGGAGAATAATTAACTCAGAATTTAGCAGGAAGCGTGGTGATCATATGGGAGAGACAATTGACAAGACTCAGAACAATATAGTAGCCGAGGAGACCAAAAGGGCGGCCGAGGCGGGAGTTGTTACTTCGGAACAGGCGACAAAGGATGGAATAGCAGCTATTGAGAAGGCTCTTGCCGAGGGCAAAAAAGTGCCTCAGAATGAGCTTATGAAGATAGAAGAGCAGACAAACAGACAGGTAAAGGCGAAGAGAGAGATCGATCTGTCCACACCTGCGGACTTTACACCTCCGGAGGATCTGTACAAGGAGCTCATATCAAGGATACTCACATATCACCCGTCTGCTGATATTTCGATGATAGAGAAGGCGTATAAGGTTGCTGATGCGGCGCACAAGGGACAGAAGAGAAAGTCCGGTGAACCATATATCATGCATCCGTTGAATGTCGCTATCATTCTGGCAGAGCTGGAGCTTGATAAAGAGACGATCGTTGCGGGTATCCTGCATGATGTAGTGGAAGACACAGTTATGACATCTGAGGAGATCGCTTCGGAGTTCTCTGAGGAGGTTGCTTTTCTGGTAGATGGTGTCACAAAGCTTACACAGCTCAAGATGACCACGGACAAGATAGAGGTTCAGGCAGAGAATCTCCGTAAGATGTTCCTGTCTATGGCAAAGGATATCAGAGTCATACTGATAAAGCTTGCCGACAGACTTCACAACCTCAGAACTCTCCAGTACCAGTCTCCTGAGAAGCAGATCGAGAAGGCCAGAGAGACCATGGATATATATGCGCCTATCGCTCACCGTCTTGGTATCAGCAAGATAAAGGTTGAGCTGGATGATCTGTCCATGATGTACCTCATGCCTGAGGTGTACAAGGATCTCAAGGCTCAGATAGATGAGAAGCTGACGGAGAGAGACGCCTACATCAAGAGGATAGTTGCGGATGTGAAGAAGCATATCGACAACGCAGGACTTGAGGCGGAGATTGACGGAAGAGTCAAGCATTTCTTCAGTATATATAAGAAGATGAAGAACCAGAACAAGACTCTGGATCAGATATATGATATATTTGCGGTCCGCATAAAGGTGAATACGGTCAGGGACTGCTATTCTGCACTGGGTATCATACATGAGATGTACAAGCCTATCCCGGGCAGATTCAAGGACTATATAGCTATGCCTAAGTCCAATATGTATCAGTCACTCCACACCACTTTGATCGGTCCTGAGGGACAGCCATTTGAGATTCAGATCAGAACCTATGAGATGCACAGGACTGCTGAATACGGTATCGCAGCCCACTGGAAATACAAGGAGAACATATCCGGAACTGTCATGCAGAAGGAGGAGGAGAAGCTCTCATGGCTTCGCCAGATACTTGAGTGGCAGAGAGATACGGATGACAACAAGGAGTTCATGAGTTTCGTCAAGACTGATCTCGACCTCTTTGCAGAGCAGGTATACTGTTTCACCCCTGCAGGAGATGTCAAGAACCTGCCGAGCGGTTCAACTCCTATAGATTTTGCATACGCCATTCATACTGCCGTGGGCAACAAGATGGTGGGAGCAAGGATAAATGGACGACAGGTGCCTATAGATACGAAGCTGAACAATGGAGACCGTGTGGAGATCATCACATCACAGAACTCCACAGGCCCAAGCCGTGACTGGCTGAACATCGTCAAGAGCACACAGGCGAAGACGAAGATCAACCAGTGGTTCAAGCATCAGTTCAAGGATGAGAATATCAGCCGTGGCAAGGAACTTATACTCAACTACTGCAAGTCCAAGGGAATCGACTACAGCATGTATTCAAAGCCTGAGTATCAGGAGAAGATATACAAGAAGTACAATTTCCAGGATTGGGATTCCATAGTTGCAGCGGTTGGACACGGCGGCATCAAAGAGGGCCAGATCGTGAACAGGCTTGTGGATGAGTACAACAAAGACCACAAACCACAGGTTGCATCCAACGAGGAAGTCCTTGATGAATTTGCTGTGAAGAAGAACCATGGCAACCACATGAACAAGGGTGGAATCATAGTAAACGGAATAGATGACGTTGCGGTCAGATTTTCCAAATGCTGTTCCCCTGTTCCGGGTGATGAGATCATCGGATTTATCACAAGGGGAAGAGGTGTGTCCATACACAGGACAGACTGCGTCAATGTGCTGTGCATGAGCGAGGCTGACAGGGCGAGAGTCATCGAGGCCGAGTGGAAGGACGATGCGGTTGCATCGAACACCTACATGACGGAGATAAATATATATGCCGATGACAGGAATGGCATACTGTTTGATATAACGAAGATACTCAGCGAGGCGAATATCAATGTGAACAGTATCAACAGCCGTACAAGCAAGCAGGGTAAGGCTACGATCACCATTTCATTTGCGATCAAGTCAAAGGAGCAGCTTAACACGATCATCGCAAAGATAAGGAACGTTGATAATATCATTGATATAGAGAGAACCACAGGCTGATAGTTGTATGGCCTTTGCTGTATGATGTGAAAGTAAGTAGGAGATGAGAGTTGATGAAGACATATATGAAAAGATATCTGGCTATGCTGATGGCATGTGTGCTGTTTATGGGGAGTATGTACGGTGGAGGAGGTGCAGTGAGAGCTGCAGCCGCTGATCCGGCAAGATCAGCAGGCCGTGTTGCCACAGCAACGGATCCATCAGTGCCGAAGAATCTGGGACACCTTACGGCTGTTCCTGTGTCAGCATCTTCGGTGAAGCTCACATGGGACAAATGTGAGCAGGCGGATGTGTACAGAGTATATGTATATGATTCAGCAAAGAAGAAATATATAAGAAACGGCAGTACAAAGTCTGCGGTTTACACGGTCAGCAGGCTTGCTGCGTCCGGCAGCAGTTACACATTTGCCGTGCAGGGACTTGCGGTGTCCGGCGGAAAGTATGTGGAGACTACAAAGCTTACCACAGTGACTGCAAAGACTCTTCCTGGCAAGGTGAAGGTGTCTGATCTGGGCGTGTATATGACAAGCGCCGTGTATCTTACGTGGAGTGCAGTAAAGGGGGCCGACAGATATCAGGTGTACCGTTACAGCAAGACATATAAGAGATGGGTGAAGATCGCCGAGACAGATAAGCTGGTCTACAAGAATGACGGGCTTACCGCTGCAACCGGATATTCATACATGGTAAGAGCCGTGATGAAGTATGGCGGACAGACATACACAGGAGATTTCTCCTCTGTGCTCAGAACTGCAACTGTGCCGAGGTCGGTTTCGGATGCGGTGTACTATGAGAGAAAAGAATGGAAGCGTTCATCAGCGGGCGATTACAGACCGGTCTGGTATGATGAGGATTTTGACGGAATCCGGGGATACAGGCTTGAACTTAAAAGGTCAAATGGGGCAGCCGGATATGCCATCTACTATCAGGACGTGAAGAACGGCTCTCAGCCTGATGTGCGCAGGGCGAGACTGCTTACATACACTAAAAATACAACTATGTCACTTCGCAGAACGACCCGCAAGGGATATGAGAGGATGTTCTGGGTCAGTGAGTATGTGTCTTATGGCGGTAAGATATTTGTCAATCCGTCAAAGATCCCTGTGACATATGAAGGCGATATAGATATCTACTTGAACAGCAGGGGAAAAACTGTGGAGATTAAGAAAAAGATATATGGCGCCGCTGACAATCAGTTATCAGAGATACGGTATTATACAGCGGGCGGTGCACTTAAGAAATACAGCGTGTACGTGTACAACAGCAGGGATTTTGTATCCAGGGTCAACACGTACAACAGCAAGGGCAGATTGATCAAAGTAGAAAAGTGGAGATGACGGCGGTTATCCGGAGGTATATATGGCAAAATTAAAAGTTATCGCGAATGAACTCGGAGGTTTTCAGACCAATTGTTATATAGTTGCAAATGAGGATACAAAAGAGGCTATAGTGATAGATCCGTCCTGGAATGCGGAGTTTATCAAGGGCAAATTGGACTCGGAGGGTCTTAGGTGTGTGGGAATATATCTGACACACGGCCATATAGATCATATGGCGGCTATGGATGAGCTCAAAGCCCTGACCGGAGTTCCTACATATGCATCTGAGGATGAGGAAGAAGTCCTTGGCAGCAGCAAGGCGAATCTTTCGGCCATGATGACTTCTGTATTCGGCAAAGTAGTTGAGACGTCTGCGGATAACTATCTGGCGGACGGCGATGTGAGGAAGGTGCTTGGAACGGAGATGAAGTGCATCAGTGTTCCGGGACATACCAGAGGCGGAATGTGCTATTATTTTGCAGATGAGCATATTCTGTTTTCAGGGGATACACTTTTTAAGTACAGTGTCGGAAGGTCGGATTTCCCTACCGGGGATGAGAGGGCACTTCTGGAGAATATACGTGAGAAGCTCTTTGTTCTTCCAGACGAGACGGTTGTCTATCCGGGACACAACGGAGTTACCCAGATTGGTAAAGAGAAGAAGATGAATCCGTTCTTTAGCTAGAGCGGATGATGGTGTGATATGATTTTACTTAGACAGAACATAGAAGATTACAATAATGATTTCAGGGTGAGCCTTCAGGCATTCTACGGAGGCGAAAGGATCGTCATTCCTGAGATATTTGACAAAAAGCCGGAGCTTGCAGGCGAGGTTGACAAAGTGTTTGCGGCGGATGTGACGGATGATGGCATAGATATCCGTATGTACGAAGTGGCAGATGGTCTTGATGAGCTTAAAAGCCCTGTTTGCAGTACATATGTGGATGTGGCGGGAAACTGCCATGACAAGGCGGCTGTGAGGAATCCTTTAAAGCTTGCCATATATGAGATGCTTTCAGATTATACCGGCAGGAAGCTTCCGTGGGGATCACTCACAGGCATAAGACCCACCAAGATCGCAGTGGCGTGTATGGAAGAGGGACTGTCAGAAGATGATATAGTGGCGCATTATCAGGAGGTGTACGGAACGTCCAGGGATAAGGCGGAGCTTGCGGTTGCTGTGGCAGGAAGAGAGAAGAAGATCATCGAATCAGTTGCCGAGGAGGATGAGTATTGTCTGTATATAGGAATACCGTTCTGTCCGACAAGGTGCCTGTACTGCTCATTTACTTCGTATCCGATAGCGGTTTACAGAGATAAGGTAGACACATATCTGGATGCTCTTGAGCGTGAGATGAAGTATGTGGCAGATTCTTACAGGAACAAGCGGCTTATATCGGTATACGTGGGCGGTGGAACGCCGTCTTCCATATCGGCAGAGCAGATGGACAGACTGTGCAGCATGATCCGGTACAACTTTGACATGAGCCGTGTCAGGGAGTTCACCATAGAGGCGGGACGTCCGGACAGCACGACATTTGACAAGCTGGAAGTCATGAAGAGACATGGCGTAAGCCGTATAAGTATCAATCCACAGACCATGAATGACGAGACACTTAAGACGATAGGCAGATCCCACACCTCTGAGCAGACGGTCAGGGCTATGGAGTATGCGAGGAAGGCTGGATTTGACAATATCAACATGGATCTGATAGTGGGACTTCCGGGTGAGGATACCGCTGCGGTGGAGAGGACTCTTGACCAGATAAGGAAGCTGGCACCGGAGAGCCTTACGGTTCACACACTTGCCATCAAGAGGGCTGCGAACCTGAATATACAGATGGACAGATACAGGGATACGTTAAGGACTGATATAGACAGTCAGTTAGGTGCCGTGACAAATGCGGCGAGGGATCTTGGACTTTTCCCATACTATCTGTACAGACAGAAGAACATGACCGGCAATCTGGAAAATGTGGGTTATTCAAAGGATGGGCTTGAGTGCCTTTACAATATACTGATCATGGAGGAGAGGACAGACATAGTCGGTCTGGGAGCCGGAAGTTCGTCTAAGCTTGTGGTCAGACCGGGACATGACGGAGTGACGGAAGGGACCCGTATAGACAGAATAGAGAATTGTAAGAGCGTTGATGATTATATTGCGCGTATTGATGAGATGATAGAGCGTAAGAAGGCGGGATTTATATGGGATTAGCATCGGAAAGAGATGCAGAAGAATGCTATTCAGTTGATATGAACGATGCTGTGCGGCACGGAATGTGTGTCAGCATACTTGCATCTGAGCTGGCAAGAGAGCTGGGATGCGATGAGGCATTCATACACAAGGTTGCGGTGGCCGGTATGATTCACGATGTGGGCAAGCTTCAGGTGAGCCCGTACATCTATGGACGGCGGCGTGACACGATGAAGATAGAAGAGATGAGATATGTGAGGCTTCACGCAAAGCTTGGAGCGGAGATACTTATGCGAGAGGGCTACGATCAGGATATAGTGGATATGGTTCATTACCACCATGAGAACTATGACGGCTCGGGGTATCCGTACAGGATGTGCGGAGATGAGATACCTCTCGGTGCCCGTATCATACGTGTGTGCGATGTGTTCAGTGCATTAGTCAGCAACAGGCCGTACAGAAAGGCATTTGACGCAGATACAGCATTTGGCATGGTGATAGATGAGGTCAGGCATTTTGATATGAAGGTGTTCCTGGCGTTTCAGAGACTTATCAACACAACGGATGTGCTGGAGCGCGTGGATAAGGTGCTCCATGGAGATATACCGGGACTTGACGAAAAATGAAAAAAGTGTATAGTGACATAAGGAAAGTTTTTAAATTTAGGAGGATAGCGTAAGATGGCAGAATCTATGCAGGGGCTTAAGAGAAGCCACAGATGTACAGAGGTCAGCAGTGCCAACATAGGTGAGAAAGTCACCGTGATGGGCTGGGTTCAGAAGAGCAGAAATAAAGGTGGAATAATCTTTGTAGATCTTCGAGATAGAAGTGGAATATTACAGGTTATATTTGAAGAGTCACAGTGTGGCGCAGAGTGCTTCGAGAAGGCAGGAAAGCTCCGTTCAGAGTTCGTTGCAGCCATCGAGGGAACAGTGTGCAAGCGCGCAGGTGCAGTGAATGAGAACCTTGCAACCGGAGATATAGAGGTTGTTGCAAGCAGCCTCCGTATACTGTCAGAGGCAGAGACACCTCCATTCCCTATAGAGGAGAACAGCAAGACAAAAGAGGAGATAAGACTCAAGTACAGATATCTCGACCTCAGACGTCCTGACCTCCAGAGAAATCTCATCATGAAGAGTAAGGTAGCCACCATCGCCAGACAGTTCATGGCAGATGAGGGATTCCTTGAGATAGAGACACCTATGCTGACAAAGTCAACACCAGAGGGAGCAAGAGATTACCTTGTACCAAGTCGTGTACACCCTGGTACATTCTACGCTCTGCCACAGTCACCACAGCTCTTCAAGCAGCTTCTTATGTGCTCTGGTTACGACAGATATTTCCAGATCGCAAGATGCTTCCGTGACGAGGATCTCCGTGCGGACAGACAGCCTGAGTTCACCCAGATGGATATGGAGCTCTCATTTGTGGACGTTGACGATGTCATCGATGTAAATGAGCGTCTTCTTGCAAAGCTTTTCAAGGAGATACTTGATCTGGACATCCAGCTTCCTATCCAGAGAATGACATGGCAGGAGGCAATGGACAGATTTGGTTCAGATAAGCCGGACCTCAGATTTGGACTTGAGCTCAAGGATGTCAGTGAAGTTGTCAAGGACTGTGAGTTCGGAGTATTCACAGGTGCCCTTGCAAATGGCGGAACAGTCCGCGGTATCAACGCCGAGGGACAGGGAAGTATGCCTAGAAAGAAGATTGATGCCCTTATCGAGTATGCAAAGACATACGGCGCAAAGGGTCTTGCATACATAGTTATCAATGAGGATGGAAGCTACAAGTCATCATTTGCAAAGTTCATGACAGAGGAGCAGATGAACGCTCTCGTTTCAGCCATGGATGGAAAGCCTGGAGACCTTCTTCTGTTCGCTGCGGACAAGACAAAGGTTGTATGGACAGTCCTCGGAGCACTGAGATGCCATCTGGCAGAGCTCATGGGACTTGTGGACAAGAACGTATACAGATTCGTGTGGATCACAGAGTTCCCACTTCTTGAGTGGTCAGACGAGGAGAACAGATTCACAGCTATGCACCATCCATTCACCATGCCTATGGAGGAGGATCTTCAGTACATTGATTCTGATCCAGGCAGAGTTCGTGCAAAGGCTTATGATATAGTATTAAATGGAAATGAGATCGGTGGAGGTTCAGTCAGAATCCACCAGGATGACATACAGGAGAAGATGTTTGAGTGCCTTGGATTTACAAAGGCTCAGGCTCATGAGAGATTTGGATTCCTTCTGGATGCGTTCAAGTACGGAGTACCACCTCACGCAGGACTTGCCTACGGTCTTGACCGTCTGGTCATGCTCATGGCAAAGCAGGATTCTATCCGTGACGTCATCGCATTCCCTAAGGTAAAGGATGCATCATGTCTCATGACAAATGCTCCTGATTACGTAGATGACAAGCAGCTCTCTGAGCTTGGAATTGAGGTAACTCCTGAGGCTGAGGCAGAGATCGAGGCTGAGAAGAAGGAGTCATCTGACGCTGAGTAGAGCTGACATTTTGCAGATTTATTAAAGTAAGATATGATTTTGCCGCATGCGCCAGGTGAGACGTCATGCGGCAAAACTTTTTAGGAGATGAGATCATGGGATATATTACAGCTATCAAATTTGCCATTCTTGTATTCCCGGTATTGGCGCTTGTGCTCACGTTGCCTTATGTGATAGTCCAATATTTCAAATACGGTTCGGTGAGCTTTCTCAGATCCCTCATATTGTTCACGTTCATATTCTATATGCTGTGTGCATACTTTCTGGTCATCATGCCGCTGCCGCACAGATGGGAAGTGGGACCGGGCAGAGAGGTGAATCTGGTGCCGTTCAAGTTTATAGAGAAATTCCGGGCGGAGACAGTTCTGGATATCCACAACAGCGCAACTTATGTGGCGGCTCTGAAGCAGGAGTGTGTGTATGTTGTTCTGTTCAACGTGCTGCTCACCATGCCATTTGGAATGTATATGAAGTATTATTTCAAGCAGAAGCTGTTCGTGACCACGGTCCTCACGTTCTGCCTGTCTGCGTTCTTTGAGTTCACCCAGTACACAGGTCTGTATCACATCTATCAGGGTTCTTACAGGGTGTGTGATGTAGACGACCTCATACAGAATACGCTGGGAGGAATCCTTGGATATATACTGATGTGTATTGTCGGGTGGATACTGCCGCTGCCGTCCAGAGACCAGATCGATGACCGGGCCTATGTGAAGGGCAGAAGGGTTTCAGGACTCAGGCGAACCGTCATGTTTGCCCTGGATATGGTCATATTTGGCGGGATAAATGCGTATGTGTTATATAAGCTCCAGAGATGGAACATGGCTGTGGTACTCTGTACATTTGCAGTGTATTATATAGTGTTCCCTGTGCTCACACATGGAAGGACGCTGGGAAGCTGCATAACCAGACTGAAGCTTACGGCTCAGAACCATCTGTATGTAAGGATGATCCTGAGAAATATATATGTTGCGGCTTACTATATGGTGGTGCCTGCCATGCTGGGCGTATACCTTGTGAAGGGGGCAAAGGAACTGCCGTCATCCAGGGACAACAAACTGATGGTGGTGGCGGTCGTAGTGCTTGCCATGCTTCTGTTCTATCTCATTCACGCCATATGCGTATGGTCGACCAGAAGGATATATTATGATATGTGGTTCAAGACCGCATTTGTGAGCACGATTAAGGCTGGCGGAGACATGTCGCCGGAGGATGCCAGCGGATACATTCCGTCTGAGGATGGCTGGCTGGTGAAGCCGAACAAGAAGATGTTCACAAATCCACTGGAATTCGCAGATGAGGTACGTGCGGCTGAGGAGAGGCAGAACCACAAGGAGGGTGAGGCGCCGGATGCTATGGCAGAACGGCAGAACGACAGGCCACAGGCTTCTGGCAGAGCCTCTGCGAATGTAGCAGACATAGACCTGTGGGGCGAGAACACAGACCCGGCAAAATCACAGGAAAGCACAGATAGTTCAGACAGTGCAGAGCCAGAGACTATCACCGATCCGAACTATGACCTGTGGGCTGAAGAAGAGAGAAATAAATAAGCGTAGGCTATTGAAAAAAGCAGCCTGCCTGATACATGAATTACAATAAGATATCTCACCACGCTGGATGTTATACCGCGTGGTGAGATATCTTTTATTTATGTGGGGTATTATGTGTGGTTTTTGCATTAAGTGGGATTTTTATATTCAGCTGGCATTTCACCGATGATTGTGCACATGACACAAGGTACAATCTGACACGCAATCACAGGCATAATTCCCTCCACCCCGGCGTATATATATAACATGGTGTACAAAAGCTCTGAAAGTCCGGCGGTATATGCCACAGCCGGAGCCAAATGGAGGTGATGATGATGGACAATAAACAGGTTTATCTCAGAGGCGTGATGTGTGGAAGGCTTATATTTCTTCTGGTGGTGGCGCTAGAGCTGCTGATATTTTGTGTCGGGTGTACCAGATTTGACACATCGGATAGCGGTGAGCCGCTTTTATATGACATTTGCGATTCCACAATGCTGCCGGATGAGCTGGTGACGATAATTGACAAGAAGAAGGAGAAGCCCTTCAATCTGGTGTATTCCAACAGCACCTATACATATATAGTCATGGCGGCCGGCAGGCAGGAGAGAGATGATGTGGGCGTTGTGATAGACGAGATGTATAAAGATGAAAATGCTATTTATGTAAAGGGGATACTCAGGCAGGTGGCGACTCCAACCGACGGGATAAAGGGGGATTCCATATCATTTCCGTATGTGGTCATCCGCATAATGAAGATGGATGTTCCGGTGGTGTTTAAGTAGAAGACGGTGTCAAAAAAGATTATTGGGGGATATTATGGAGCTGACAAAAAACAGGATCACTACTACAAATCTGAAGGCTGCAAGGCACATGGAATTTACTGTGGATGACGATTTCAACGTCCCTGATGCAAAGGGGGATATCGACAGGCTGATAGCCAGCAAGGGGCAGGTGTGCGTGGAGGATATTGAAGTCATGGAGAACAAAGTCCGTGTGACCGGAAGTGTGGGGTATGCCATATTGTACCAGACAGCGAAGGACGGAGACACATTTGAGAGCCATGACGGTGAGATCCCATTTGAGGAGATCATAAATGCTGACGGAGTGGCACCTGGCGATAAGGTCTCGGTGCAGGGGGCACTTGAAGACCTGTATGTGACCGTGATAAATTCCAGAAAATATGAGGTGCGCGGGCTTGCGTGCCTGAAGCTTTGGACCTGCCAGCAGATAACCGCTGAGGGGGCTGTGGGCATAGCCAACGGCTCAGGGATAGAGTGTATGAGTGAAAAGGTCTGTTTCACAAATCTGGCCTCGGCGTCGAAGGATATGATGAAGATAAAGGAAGATATAGAGATACCGGCAAACAAGCCGAGTATTGGCAGGATCCTGTGGGAAGATATATCATTCTCCGAGATGGAGAGCCGTGCCACGGATCTGGGGGTACATATAAGCGGCAAAATGGATGTATTTGTCATATATAAGCCTGAGGATGAGGTGGCTCCGGTGCAGTATGTCAGTGCCACCAGAGAGTTCCAGGATACCATAAACTGTGAGGGCATAAATGAGGATATGATACTTGACGACATCATCACAGTGGGCAGGGGAACCGTGTCCGTCAGGGCAGATGATGAGGGCGAGGACAGGATGCTCCAGGTGGAGAGTTGTCTGAATGTAGACATAAAGGTGTATGAAGACACGGAGGTTGCCCTCCTTAAGGATATGTTCTCATCGTCAGCGGAGATAGATCCCGTCAGAAATGTATTTGCCTATGAGAATCTGCTCATGAGAAATAATGCGAAAACCCGGGTGGTGCGCAAGGAGAGGCTTAAGAGCAGCCAGCCTGCCATACTTCAGATAGTAAATGTGACGGGAAGCGTGGACGTGGATGAGGTTAAGCCTATGGACGACGCCGTGGTTGTGGACGGAGCTGTGAAGGCAGCTATACTGTATGTGTCGTCGGATGACAGCAAGCCACTGTGCCAGATGGAGATAGCAGCACCATTCTCATATCGTGTGGAGACTGTGCCGCTCAGGTCACAGGATTCCATCAGGATTACTCCTGCGCTGAACCAGATCAGTGCAGCTATGCCGGGCAGCGACGAGGTGGAGATAAAGGCGATCGTGGATATGGGTATCACCATATTTACAAGGAAGGAGATCCAGCTCATAGAAGATATGACGGTATCGCCTGTGGATATGAAGAAAAAGGCCGCATCGCCGGGAATCGTGGGATATGTGGTGAAGGATGGAGACAGCATATGGTCCATTGCAAAGGAGTATTATTCAAGCCTGGACTCCATCAGGAAGCTCAACAATCTTGAGGACGATCATATAAAGAAGGGTGATAAACTCATAGTTGTAAAATGTTAGATATGTATGCTACTTATCCTTGTTTTTCCATTGAATGCTGTATCTGCTTTGTTGATTAGTGGGATGTTTTGACGATTTTGTCATCTTGATGCATTTGTCGCAGGGTAAAGGATTGTTGGTGAGCCCAAGAATATAGTCGGTGGATACATCATACAATTTGGCAAGATAAAAAAGATGCCTTATGGGAAGTGCGTTGGCATCTCTCTCGTATCGGGCGTACATGGTCTGGGAAGTGCACAGATAATCGGCAATATATTGCTGTGTGTAGTCGTGATCTTCCCGCAGGGCACGTATGCGCTCTATATACTTTTTATCATCGTCAAATTTTCTATCATGCATAAAATCACCTGATTGAATGATAGCATAGGAAAACTTGAACACTGCCGTTTTAGTAAACATTTTTACTTTAAGAGGACGAAATACGCCAAAAGCCTGATATATGCTTGTTCCGCTCAGATTCTGGGCAGATAAAACCGGCCTGACAGACATCGCTTAAGCTGATGCTGACAGACCGGTTTTGTATGAAGAATTAAGTTATGATCTTTTGTATTAGTTTACACTTTTTGCTGTGTTTACAGTGCTTTCTGCGTCCTTGTCAGGAAGCAGTCTTGAAAATACCGGAACGAGCTGTGCTGCTACGACAGCCTTCACAAGATCCAGAGGAATGAATGCCACAAATCCTGAGAGGAATGCGGTCTTCCATCCGAGGTTTCCGTTGAATTTCCACCAGATCATACCGATCACATCAATGATGACAGCTCCAAGAACAGCTATCAGGGTGTATGTAAGTCTGTTGTATTTCTTTCCCTTGATAAGTCCCATCACGATGGATGCGATGAGGAAAGAGAATGTATATCCGCCAAACACTCCGAAGAGATATCCGAGTCCTGAACCTCCGCCGATGAAGACAGGAACGCCGATGGCTCCAAGGATCATCCACAGAGCAACGATTATAGTTGAATCTTTGAGATCAAATACGAGGGCGATCAGAAAAATCATAAAGTTCAAGAGTGTTATGTGTGCTGCGTTTGGGAGTGGTGTTGGTATGCTGAGGTATGCTGATACACACAGTATTGCGGTGAACATAGCCATCATGACCAATTCCACGGTAGTAAATGGTTTTTTCATGTTGTTATACTCCTCATAATCATTTTCATAGCGAATCCAGGCAGATCAGCGGGCTGATGCCGATCACGCCTGGATTGTCAACCTATACACAAGGGCTATGGTTGACATTATATGACTTGACCGTTCAAATGTCAACCATTAATTAACTTTAGTTGGTTTACATTTGCTTTTAAAATATTCCGATGATATAATCAAGGCAGTTTTATAACGCTGACCGGGGATGGATGTCCCGTTTATATCAGGAGGATAAGGAGGCTTGCTATGGTAAAGGTAGGGATCACTGAGGTTGATATAGCTTTTGAGGACAAGGACACGGCGCGGGAGAGATGCCAGCAGGTCATAGAGCAGGCTGCGGTAAATGGTGTTGAGCTTCTGGTATTTCCAGAGATGACACTTACAGGCTTTACCATGATGCCGGCGAAGGTGGCGGAGGCATACAGCGATGGACGCATACCTGAGAGTGTGTCCTTCTTCATGAAAAACAGTAGAAAGTATGGTATGGCGATAGCATTTGGCTATATAGAAGCGTCTATGGCTGATGGAAATCCTGAGTATAAGGCTGATGGCAGAAAGATATATGAGAACAAACTGGCGGTGGTAGATGGCGGAGATCTGATCATGGATTACACCAAGATACACCCGTTCTCATTTGGCGGTGAGGACAGGATCTATCATGCGGGAAGCAGACTGTGCCAGACAAAGGTGAAGGATCTCAGACTTGGAGGATACATATGTTACGACCTGCGATTCCCTGAGATATTCACAGCGGCCAGGGACAGGTATGATGCTATACTCGTCATAGCGAACTGGCCGGAGCCGAGGGTGGCGCAGTGGGATGCACTCCTGAAGGCCAGGGCCATAGAGAACCAGGCATATGTGATAGGAGTCAACCGTACGGGAACGGTGAAGAGGGAATCATATGTTCCGAGTTCCCATATATATGACTACCTGGGAAATGACATTGCGGAGCGCGTGAGCAAAGAACTGCTGGTGGCAGAACTTGATCCCGCTGTGATAGAGCGGAGCAGAAAAGTATTTCCTCAGGGCAGGGACAGGAAGTGTGATCTGTACAGCGCATTTTTGCAGAACAGGTGACGAAAATGCAGATAAAACGGGTGTTCGCTTTGCCTCTTGTAAATTTCTGTCGGATAGGGTACA
>JAEDGW010000134.1 GCA_016297325.1 Coprococcus sp.
GTCCCCCTTATGATATATATGGAGCAGGCGCATTTTAAGGCACTTCGTGCGGCGCCCGCATTATCATAAGGAATCTCCCGCTTACGCGGGTCCCCCTTATGATATATTATATTTCATTTTAGATTTTTTTTGAACTTCTTACTTACAATTTATATTTTGCCCTGAAAGACACATTTTCTACACAACTTTTCCAAATTTAGAACACAATTTATCAGTATATTATTACTTGTAAACAGCGAGAGCGTAAGCGAGTTGTTTACATCCCCTTTTTCATAAACGACTGCAACACCCTCCCCTCATAACATAACAAGTTGCAGTCACTCCCTTTTAATACAAAAAGAAGAGGTTGCCAGAGATGGCAGCCTTTTCTTATGTTTTTTTCAAAAGTCGTCATGCCATGAGGTTCTTTTTTGACTGACGACGAATTATTATATGATCATCTAATTGATATGGGTCTTGATTCTTCGGGATTCTACTATTCTTTTATCATTGAAAACCCCTACTACAAATGATAAAATTTACGAAAGAGAGGTACTTTTTGAACAAGAAAATTACACAATGGCATCCCGCCTTTTGTTCCGCACTCAGGCTTGAGCTGAGTGAGAATAAAGACGATCTTATATACCATCCTGAGTATGGTATTAACACCAAACCAATCCAGATTGATCTCCTGGTGATTACCAAAACATCTTCTGTTGTTATTCACAATGAGATTGGTTCGATATTCAAAGGCTGAAAAATTGCTTAACACCGCAGCCGATCTATATCGAAAAGATGACAAAGAATTTGCAGAGTCCGTATTACAGGTCGCTATGAGTAAAAACAAGGAAATATTTGACATAGTAAAGGAGGAATCTAAAATGTGTGAAGCTTTACGTGAATTAATGAAACCTGAAATTGATGCTGCCGTTGAGATCAAAGTAAAAGAAAAACTCGCTGAGGAACTTGCTAAAGAACTCTCCAAGATTGACAATGCCATCGCTGAGAAAGACAACGTTATCGCCGAGAAGGATAATGCCATCGCTGAGAAGGATAATGCCATCGCTGAGAAGGATAATGCCATCGCTGAGAAGGATAATGCCATCGCTGAAAAGGATAATGCCATCGCCGAGAAGGATAATGCCATCGCTGAAAAGGACAAAGAAATACAGATTTTAAAGGCTAAACTTGCTGCAGCAGGTATATGTTAAAATAATATAATATTTCATTCCAAAATATAATAAGCCAGATGGTTATATGTTACATCTCACATAACCATCTGGCTTTTGTTTATACTGCAAACAATCCTAATTCAATATACTTACTCACTCCTGAGTGCTATAACCGGATCCTTCTTAGCCGCAAGTCGTGATGGGATAAGACCACCGATCAGAGTAAGGATTACGCTGATCACAACGAGCACAACGCCGCCCTTCCAAGGAAGTGCCGACACTCCGGCAACATTTATGAAGCCTTCTATCACTTTGCTTATAGGGATATTGAGCAGTACCGTCACTCCTATTCCTATAAGTCCTGAGAACAGACCAATGATAAATGTCTCCGCATTGAACACTCTTGATATATCCTTCTTGGAAGCACCAATACTTCTGAGAATACCTATCTCCTTTGTTCTCTCGAGGACTGATATATATGTGATGATACCTATCATGATAGATGAAACTATAAGAGATATCGCCACAAATGCTATGAGAACATATGTTATGGCATTTATGATCTTTGTGACAGACGAAAGCATTATTCCTATATAATCCGTATATGTGATCTCGTTATCAGGATAATCGGCATTATATTTGTCTATCAGCTTCGTGATCTCGTCCTTGTCCGCAAATTCTGCGCAGTACAGATTGATGGACGCAGGCTTTGCAAGCTCTGAATATCCAAGCTTTGTCATATTGTCCTCATAGGTAGCTGTTGACTCCTGGAAAAATCCATACCCCTTGAGCATCTCAAAGAGCTGATCCTTGCTCATAGATGCCATCTGAGCCTGCATATCCTCTGTGACCTGTCCTGAAGCCATGAGCTGCTGCATAACTGAATCCATATCTACGTCATCCGCAGTGAGCTCCTTTCCATCAGAAAATGGCATTCCAGTAAATATATCTGTATCTGGACTATCAAGCTGTGCCTTTAATACGTCAGTCTTTTCATTCTCCTCAACAATATAGTTTGCAAGCTCTGATGTGTAACCTATATATCCAGGCTGTATAGTTGTTGCGTATGCTGAATCAGATGCTCTTATAACCGCTGAAACTTTAACTTCAAGTCCATTTGCAACCGCAGTTTTGAGGAAATCTGCATCTGTGCTCATATCTGTATATGTGCCATCTGCATTCTTCTTGTACAGATTACCCGGAAGCACCACCTTAAACTTGAGATTCAACAGATCATCATAACTAAATTCCATCTTGTCAAGCTCAGGAGCTTCGCCGCCACCGAGTATAGTGGAAACCATATCTCCAAGCTCAGACGAATCTCTTATTCCCAAAGTATACAGTGTAAAATCACTGATCTCATTATTCTTATCTACGACAAGAACAACCTCATTCTTGTTCTCCGGCCAATGTCCGGCAAGCACATCATACTGCTGCTTTAAAAGGTCCTGATTGTCAAGCATCTGAGTCCACATGTCCATGGATGAACTTCCATAACTAAATGCTGACATGAAATCCGCCGTGGATTCCTGAGCCTCAGCCATTCCGCCAAATCCCATATCAGTCATAGTCGTGCTTGGATTAACCTGGGCAATTCCCCCATTTGCACTGTTTTCATTAAATACATAGAGAGGGGTATCATAAGTATACGTAATGTCACTTGTGTACTTTGTAAATCCATTTGCATCATCTTCTATATAGTTCTTGAATGTCTCAAGATCGTTTTCTTTGACATCAGATACCATCGACACAAGCATATCACCCATGATATCGCCTGAGTATACCTTGTTTTCATCTTTATGATTATGAGAAGAGTCCTCCTCATTGTTTCCGACCATCTTGGACAACAATTCGCTGTAATCCATAGCCTTCTTCGTGATCTGTATAGGATATGTGGCAAGTGTTTCCTCCTGCACATCATTTATATACTTCTGGAATCCCGACGACAGCGACAATATGAGT
The DNA here is from genome assembly GCA_016297325.1 of Coprococcus sp. GTDB lineage: Bacteria > Bacillota > Clostridia > Lachnospirales > Lachnospiraceae > Coprococcus. The sequence goes on from JAEDGW010000134.1 coordinate 3,114, forward strand.
GCAATTCCTATGATTCCTATACTTCCCGCAAATGCCGTAAGGAATGTTCTTCCCTTCTTGGTCATAAGGTTGTTCAAGCTCAGAGAAAATGCGGTGAACAAACTCATGGATGTCTTCCTTGGCGCATAACTTCCGTCATCTTCCTTTGCCTCATCTTCATCTGAAAATGGGTTGGAATCGTCTATTATATTTCCATCGAGGAGCTTCACTATTCTGGTTGAATACTGCTGTGCAAGTTCAGGGTTGTGTGTAACCATGATGACCAGCTTGTCCTTTGCTATCTCCTTGAGCAAATCCATGATCTGAACACTCGTCTCTGTGTCAAGCGCACCCGTCGGCTCGTCCGCCAGCAGTATATCCGGATCATTTATGAGTGCTCTGGCGATTGCAACTCTCTGCATCTGTCCACCGGACATCTGGTTAGGTTTCTTGTGTATCTGATTGCCAAGACCTACCTTTTCCAAAACCTCCTTTGCCCTCTTCCTTCTCTCTGCCTTTGACACACCCGACAAAGTGAGTGCAAGTTCTACATTTGAAAGCACTGACTGATGTGGTATGAGATTGTAGCTCTGGAACACAAATCCTACTGAATTGTTTCTATATGAATCCCAGTCTCTTGACTTGAAATCCTTTGTCGATTTGCCATTGATGACCAGATCTCCACTGGTGTACTGATCCAATCCACCGACTATGTTCAGAAGAGTTGTCTTTCCACAACCCGACTGTCCGAGAATGGACACGAACTCATTTCTTCTGAAGTTTACAGATACACCCTTGAGTGCCTGAACAACTTCGTCGCCCGTGTGATAATCCTTCACGATATTCTTAAGCTGAAGCATTCTGTCCTCCCTTTTTAAGATTATATTGTGCAAAAGCATAGTAAGGCACTTTGCGCCACGTCTGTGTGCATACACATAACGTATTATGTTCTATATGCATTACACTTTTATATATTTGTCAGTATTACTGGCAAATCATAGCATTTATTTTTTTCTATTTCAATTAAGGCCGGCTATTCTTTATAAATGTTTTATTTTTTTCGTTTCTATCGATAAGTTTAGACTAACTTTGTGATGAACTTTTACCCAAAAATTCTTTTATTTTCTTATTATATGGGGTATAATCAGCGTAAGTGGGTACGTCGTATCCAAATATAATTTTACGGAGGATTTTACAAATGTTAGTTTCAGCAACAGAAATGTTAAAGAAGGCTAAGGCTGGTCACTATGCAGTAGGTCAGTTCAACATCAACAACCTTGAGTGGACAAAGGCTGTTCTCCTCACAGCTCAGGAGCTTCAGTCACCTGTTATCCTTGGTGTTTCAGAGGGCGCTGGAAAGTATATGACAGGATTTGAGACAGTTGCAGCAATGGTTAAGGCTATGGATGAGTCACTTGGAATCACAGTTCCTGTAGCTCTTCACCTTGATCACGGAACATACGAAGGATGCTACAAGTGTGTTAAGGCTGGATTTACTTCAATCATGTTCGATGGTTCACACTATCCATTCGAGGAGAACCTTGCTAAGTCAACAGAGCTCGTAAACGTAGCTCATCAGCTTGGCCTCTCAATCGAGTGTGAGGTTGGTTCTATCGGTGGTGAGGAAGACGGAGTTGTTGGTATGGGCGAGTGCGCTGATCCAGAGGAGTGCAAGACAATCGCTGATCTCGGCGTAGATATGCTTGCTGCCGGTATCGGTAACATCCATGGTAAGTACCCAGCTAACTGGCAGGGACTTAGCTTCGAGACACTTGATGCTATCCAGCAGAAGACAGGTGTTATGCCATTAGTTCTTCACGGTGGTACAGGTATCCCTGCTGACATGATCAAGAAGGCTATCTCACTTGGCGTTTCAAAGATCAACGTAAACACAGAGTGCCAGTTATCATTCGCAGATGCTACAAGAAAGTACATCGAGGCTGGTAAGGATCTCGAGGGCAAGGGATTTGATCCTAGAAAGCTTCTCGCTCCTGGTTTCGAAGCTATCAAGGCTACTGTTAAGGAGAAGATGGAACTCTTCGGATCAGTTGGTAAGGCTAACGACTAATTAACAGTTTGTAACGATATGATTTCTCGTGTCTGATCTCATATCGCCTAAGTAAAAAAGGCTGTGTCTCAGCGATCACATAATCACTCAGGCACAGCCTTTATATTATATTGCAATCAATATATCTGATCATTTTAATCATCCAAAATCTAAATTCTGCCAATCATCTACATGATCTTTTCATTATTTTCTCTTTCTGGCAACGAGAAGCCACCACACTGGAACTGACACAATCATTATAACTGCAACCACCAGACTGATCCATGCTCCTACATTGAATCCCGCATTCAATGATGCATCAATTTTCTTGAGATCTATAACTGAAAGTACAAATTCAAATATATACAATCCACCAATAATAACTGATATCACCATGGATATTATATGGCACACTGTCTTATTGATACATGCACATACCACATCTCCACAGACAAGAACTGCGCCAATAATTACTGGAAGAATTACTATTCCAAAAACACTGTATATACTTCTGACATCGTCTCCCACGTGAGCGTATGGAATAAATAACGTTGCCAAAGCCATAACGATTCCTACAATATTTATAATATTTGGAATATATCTGACTTTCTTTACGCTGTTCTCACTGACCTCGGTGTCGTTACCCATATCATAGTATCCAGCGGTATTCTGCTGTGAATACTGAGGTGGCATCTGCTGCGCTCCCCACTGGCTATACTGCGACGGCTGCTGTGCACCTGACTGGCTATACTGTGGTGTCTGGCCAGCCTGCGTCTGCTGGGTTCCCGACTGAACATACTGCTGACTCTGTCCCGGCTGCGTTTCAGGACGGCTATACTGTGGTGCCTGACCTGCCTGCACTTGCTGGGTTCCCGGCTGAATATACTGCTGGTTCTGT
>JAEDGW010000030.1 GCA_016297325.1 Coprococcus sp.
ACCTTGAAAATGCTGGAGTCAGAGTCCAGTGCCTTACCATTTGGCGATAGCCCATTGCCTCAACAAATGATATTATATACAAACCGGTCTAATAATGCAAGCTTTTTTTTCAAAAATTTCAAAAAAATTTTATCAGGTGTAGTTGAATATGGAAAATGCTAGTATTTATGCGGCTTGACAGAAATAACTGGCTCTTGCGGTGGACAAAAAAATAGAGTATAAATGTATAGTAGACTGGCAATCTATCAGGCAGTGAGTCAGATTGCCGTGTATAATCTGCGATAGGAGAGATTGAATGTATTCGTATGATGCGATAGTTAGATATAGTGAGACCGGCGGCAGGAAAGAGTCGAACATGGCATCTATGGCCAATTATTTTCAGGACTGTGCCATACTGCAGTCGGAGGATGTGGGGATAGGACTTGATTATCTTGCAGAACACCACAGAGCCTGGTTTCTGATATCATGGCAGATAGAGGTAGATCGATATCCTGCCATGGGTGAGAAGATAAAAGTGCGTACCTGGGCGTATGACTTTAAGGCTTCTCTGGGATTCAGGAATATAGATATTCTGGACGAGGATGGTGTCAGGATCGTCAAGGCTGCATCCATATGGAGTTATGTGGACACTGAGACCTTGCGACCTGTAAGGATCGATGAGGAGGTATCTGCGGCTTATCCGATGGAGCCGGCGATAGACATGGAGTATGCTCCGAGAAAGATAAAGCTGTTTGAAGACCATGAGATGGTCGACACCAGAAAGGTCATGCAGTACCAGATAGATTCGAATAATCACATGAACAATGAAGCCTATATAGCTTTGGCGCAGGAATATGTGGAAGATATATCGGCTATCAAAGCTGTGAGAGCTGAATATAAGATGCAATATGTGAAAGATGATGTTATAGTAGTTAAGAGAGCACAGGAGGGCAATCTGCTGCAGATACTTTTGTGCGATGAGAATTCTGTCATCAAATGTGTGGTGCAGTTTGAATTGGAATGTAACTGATACAGCATATGAGACAGGATAATAAAATAAGAGGACGGTAAGACTATGATAAAGATTGGTGAATGGAACGACCTGACAGTTCGCAGGGAAAAAGAATTTGGAGTATATCTTGGATGTGATGACGATGACAGGGAGGTGCTGCTCCCAAGGAAACAGGTCCACAAGTCGACCAGGATAGGAGACAAGATCTCTGCATTTATATACAGGGATTCAGATGACAGGCTTATAGCAACGGTGAATGTTCCATATATAACTATGGGAAAGATGGCAGTCCTTAGATGCGCTGGTACTACAAAGATAGGCGCATTCATGGATTGGGGACTTGAGAAGGATATACTGCTTCCATTTAAAGAACAGACCGGACCTGTCAGAGAGGGCAGGGAATATCTGGTCAGGATGTATGCGGATAAGTCTGAGAGACTGTGTGTATCCATGAAGGTATACGATTATCTCAGCTGCGACAGTCCGTACAAACAGGGCGACGAGATCAGTGGTATCGTCATAGAATACAGCCAAGAATATGGGGCATTTGTAGCTGTTGATGACAAATATTCTGCACTCATACCAAAGAAGGAGCTGCACAGCACAATATATGCGGGTGACAGGATAAATGGCCGTGTTGCCGCAGTAAGGGATGATGGCAAGCTCAATCTGACACTTCAGAAACCGATAAAGATGCAGATCAGGGAGAACGCAGATATGGTATACAATATCATACAGTCATATGACGGCGTGCTTCCATTTAATGACAAGGCGGATGCAAGTGTCATAGAGAAAGAATTTGGAATAAGCAAGAGAGCGTTCAAGACCGCTGTTGGAAAACTTCTCAAGGACGGTCAGATCAGGATCACAGAGAAGACAATAGAGGTTCTCACAGAGGAAGAGAGAGCAGAACTTGCGAAAAATGGTACGACAAAGGAAGATGTGGTAAGAAGAAGTTCCAGACCTGAAAAGGTGAAGAATCCGCAGAACACAACAGATGTCAGAAAAGGAAAAGTCAAATTTACGAGAAGTTCAGGTGGAAGACGCAACAACAGGCGTGCCATGTTAGAAGAGCTCAACAGGGACTCTGATGGAGAAGATTAGATCAGAGGAAACAATATATATTGTAATGTAGGAATTGACAAAACTGCTTTATAATTAAAGCTGGGAAATAAGGAGGAATATATTTATGAAGACAATAATCAGTACACCAAAGGCACCGGCAGCAATAGGACCATATTCACAGGCTGTAACTGTAAATGGAATGTTGTTCACATCAGGTATGATCCCAATTGATCCTGAGACAAATACACTTGTACAGGGTGACGTGGAAGTTCAGGCGAGACAGGCCATTGGCAATCTGAAGAACCTCGTTGAGGCTTCTGGTTCATCTATGGATAAGGTTGTAAAGACTACAGTGTTTATCAAGAACATGGATGATTTTGGCAAGATAAATGATGTGTACAAAGAGTTTTTCACAGGTGATTTCCCAGCGCGTTCATGTGTTGAAGTTGCAAGACTTCCTAAGGACGTCCTCATCGAGATCGAGGCAGTGGCTGTAGTAGATTAATTGTATGAAGATATCTGAAGAACAGAAAAAGATAAACCGTGCATCCTGGTTCTTTATGGCACTTGTGGTGGTCTACATCCTTGTGGTGATATTGCTTAGGATCACGGGACTTGGAGATTCCATAACCATGGTTCAGAATGTCATACTCAGTCAGAGTATGATATTCGTTCCTACTATTGTGTATATCGTTCTGACCAGATGCAGTATCAGAGAGACTTTGAGGCTCAGACTCACACATTGGGCTATGATATTGCTTGTACCAGTGTTTGTGATCGCATTAGAGCCGCTGATGACACTTATAAATGCTCTGAGTCTTATGTGGGTTGAAAGCGGCACGGAGCAGATATCGACAGATCTGCTGGCAAATCATCCGTTATGGGTATCATTGCTGCTCGCGGCAGTCACACCTGCGGTGGTGGAGGAACTTGCATACAGAGGAGTTGTCCTTGGCACGTTCCGACATTCCAACAGGTTATGGGCGATCATCACATCCGGATTTTTGTTTGGTGTGATGCATATGAATTTCAATCAGATGGCATATGCCATTGTTCTTGGAATTATGTTTGGACTTCTTGCTGAAGCCACGGGAAGTATCTTCTCGACCATGTATGCACATTTTTGTTTCAATGGTATATCGGTACTTCTCGGCTATGTGGCATGGCATATAGGGCCTCTGCGTGATGCCATGGAACAATCGATGGAACAGGGAAGCAGCACAGCGGATCTCAGACAGACGGTGTCTATGCTTGTTTCACCGGCAGTGATCGGATTGCTTATAGCCGTTGCCATACTGTATAGCTTGTCTGTTTTAAATGGCAGAAAAGAGAAGTTTACGGGACTGTTCAGGAAGCAGGCCAGAACAACAAGGATCATATCAGTGCCTCTTGTTGTCACAGTATGTGTATGTATAGGGCTTATGGTATTTTTTGAAGTTGCATATTGATAGAATAAGAAAACAGCTCCCATGGAGTGGCTGCGGAATGCGGCTTTCCATGGGGGCTGTCTGTGCATATGGGCAGTGCCATGTGATTTGGCGGATGCCGGTTAATGGTCCTTGTCCAGGAACCAATAGAAAGATATTGTGTACAGACCTGCTACACCGACCAGAGTATAGATGATTCTGGAGAATGCAGTTCCGGTTCCGAATATGCCGTCTACGATGTTGTAACTGAACAAACCTATGATGCCCCATACTATCGCACCGATTATGGTGAGAGTGAGACAGATACAATTGAGTGTTTTCATTTTGACCTCCAAAAAATCGCGCATTTTGTGCACGTTAGTATAATGTAGTTGTTTACAGTAAAAAACTTTTTTATTCACCAAATTCGTTTAACTTGACATAAAACTGGCTATGTAGTACATTTACATTTGAATAGTTGTTCAAGTGACACAAAAGATATAGTGTGTCGTTGGTTTGTTTATGGCGGAAAGGACAGGATATATATGGATAAAGAGATAAACGGAGATAGTACAAATATATGTGAACATGCACATATAGATCTGGAAAGCTATGATCTGGACAAATCGGATCTGGGAGATCTTGCAGAGCTTTTCAAGGTGTTTGGTGATTCGACCAGAATATCGATCATGTTTGCGCTTTTAAAGCATGAGCTCAGCGTGGGCGATATAGCGGACGCACTTGATATGAATGCTTCGGCGATATCACATCAGCTCAGAGTCCTCAAGCAGGCAAAGCTCATAAAGAGCAGAAGATCTGGCAAGAATATAATATATTCTCTTGCCGATGAGCATGTGGTCACGATCATAAAGCAGGGTGTGGATCACATTCTTGAGTAGCAGGAATTTTAGCGTGAGGTATAAATTATGAAAGTAGAATCACTTATATTTGATATGGATGGCACGTTGTGGGACAGTGCGGCAAATGTTGCCAGATCATGGTCTGAAGTGCTTGGACGTCAGGATGACATAGACATGGAGATCACAGAAGCTGATATAAAGGGTGTGATGGGAATGCCGATGGATGCAATAGCTGAGAAGCTGTTTGGTTATCTCTCTAAAGCCAGACAGGAAGAGGTTATGGATGCGTGTGGCAGTTATGAGAATGACTACCTCAGAAAGCACGGCGGAGAGCTTTATCCTCAGGTGGAGGAGACTCTTGCAGCTTTGTCAAAGTCTCATAGGCTGTTCATTGTAAGCAACTGCCAGAGCGGCTATATAGAGGCATTTCTTGAGTATTATGGATTTGCAAAATATTTTGTTGATATATTGTGCTGGGGTGATACCAAGAAGAGCAAAGGTGAGTCCATAAGGATACTGATGGAGAAAAACGGTGTAGAAGATGCAGCTTATGTCGGCGATATACAGGGCGACTGTGACAGTGCAAGATATGCCGGGATCAAATTCATCCATGCTGCATATGGATTTGGCAAGGTGGATGACAAGGATGCAGAGATCAAGTCATTTGATGAGCTGCTCAAGGTTGTAGAATAATATATAGCGGTTTTATACGCTGGTGTAATATCGTTTTACACTTTTAAATACAGATAAAAATCGCCTGGATACTCTGTGGTATGTGTTCGGAATCCGTATACATATAAGTATCCAGGCGATTTTATTATATATGATCGTCTATGTTGTATGTCTTTATCTAATTGCCCTGGTGCTCAAGTGATGCCGCTACAAATCCCTTGAAAAGAGGATGTGGTTTGTTTGGCCTTGACTTGAATTCCGGATGTGCCTGGGTTCCGATGAACCAAGGGTGATCAGGAATCTCTATCATCTCAACGATGTGTCCGTCCGGTGACATTCCTACAAGCTGCATTCCTGCGTCGGTGAGAGCCTGACGGTAATCGTTGTTGACTTCATATCTGTGTCTGTGGCGTTCGTGGATATATTCTGTGCCATAGAGTTTGTAGGACTTGGAGTCCTTTGCAAGTACACATGGGTATGAGCCGAGTCTGAGTGTTCCTCCGAGATCTGTGACATCGTGCTGATTTGGCATGATGTGGATGACCTGATGGAATGAATTCGGGTTGAATTCCGAGCTGTGGGCATCTGTGTAGCCGAGCACATCTCTTGCAAATTCAACTATGGTGAGCTGCATTCCAAGACACAGACCGAGATAAGGAATGTTGTGTGTTCTTGCGTATTTGATGGAGGTTATCATTCCTTCGATACCTCTGTCCCCGAAACCACCCGGAACGAGTATTCCGTCCACATCTCCAAGGATATCATCTACGTTTTCTTCTGTGACAAGCTCTGAGTCTACCCATTTGATCTCTACCTCGGCTTTGTTGGCAACGCCTGCGTGCTTAAGAGCTTCGACTACAGATATATAAGCGTCGTGGAGAGATACATACTTTCCGACCAGTGCCACCTGAACCTTCTTTGTCGGATGCTTCCATGCATCTATCATGCTTGTCCATTCGTTCCATGCATGCTCCTCAGGTGGAGGGCATTCCATATTGAGACATTCACATACTACATCTGCCAGATGCTCCTTCTCCATTGCAAGTGGAACTTCATATAATACATCCACATCCAGATTCTGTATAACGTTCTTGCTAGGAACATTACAGAAGAGTGCGATCTTATCCTTTATGCTCTGATCAAGAGGAAGGTCTGAACGGCATACGAGTATGTCAGGCTGTATACCCATTCCCTGAAGATTCTTAACACTCGCCTGTGTAGGTTTTGTCTTGATCTCACCTGATGCTTTGAGATAAGGGATGAGTGTTACATGTATCATGATGCAGTTGTTTGGACCAACTTCATGCTGGAACTGTCTGATAGCCTCGAGGAAAGGCTGGCTTTCTATATCGCCGACGGTTCCACCTATCTCTATGATGGCAACCTCTGTGTCTTTTGCGTCGGGATTCCTGTAGAATCTGTCTTTGATCTCGTTGGTGATATGAGGAACTACCTGAACTGTGTGACCGCCAAAGTCTCCGTGACGCTCCTTCTGCAGGATGCTCCAATATACCTTACCGGTTGTTACATTTGAATTCTTGTTAAGACTTTCATCGATAAAACGCTCATAGTGACCAAGATCAAGATCGGTCTCTGCGCCGTCATCTGTTACAAATACTTCACCGTGCTGGATAGGGTTCATGGTTCCGGGATCAATGTTGATATATGGATCGAACTTCTGGCTTGTGACTTTGTAGCCTCTCATCTTGAGAAGACGTCCAAGCGAAGCTGCGGTTATACCTTTACCGAGACCGGATACAACACCTCCAGTGACAAACACATATTTGACTGCCATAATTATATCCTCCATAAAACTTCAAAAAACTACATTTACATATTATAAGCAAGCTATATTTAAAAGTCAATTGAGAAAAGCAAGTTAAATATATAAAAAACTTGACAAAATTGTGCCGATAGATTAAACATCTTTTTTTTATATTGTCTGTGCTTGCGATGGTCAACTATGGTATTATGATATATATACATATTTTTGGAGCTTACTTGGAGTTTTTATGAGTTTGATAAGTTTTATGCATATATCTGATGTTCTGCTTGGGAGTGTTCCTGATATGGATTATCCCTGGTCACAGGAGAGAGCGGAAGAGGTATATGATACATTTGAAAATATAATAGATTCTGCAAATGCCAGAAAAGTGGACTTCATGTTCATATCCGGAAATCTGTTTGGGCATCAGCCTGGAAAAGATGAACTTGACAGGGTGAACAGGGCATTTTCAAGACTTGAGACGACGAGCGTGATATACGTGACGGGCAGATGTGACAGCATGTGTGAGGGCTCATTGCTTCTTGAGTATAGGTTCTGTCCGGGAGTATATGTCATGGGAAGGCCTTACAATGAGGAGCTTCCTGAGAACGATATCAGATATGCGGTAAGGGATGCCGGTGCTACTATGGCTGTTGACCATATTTATTTTCCGAATAAGAAAGTCCATTTTTATGGGATCAGTTATTTTGCAAAGAAGATGAGTTCTGTATCAGTAGAAGATATTGAATCAGATGCCAAAACAGGAAAATCAGTTCTGCTGTTTAGCGGAGGGGCAGCCGGATGTATACCGGTTGATTTCGGCAAAATCAAAAAAACAGGATTTGATTATATTGCCCTTGGAGGCAGACAGAGGTTTTCTGTGCAGCTGCCGGGCAAGGCGGCATATCCGGGCAGTCCTGAATCGGTGTCGGCAGCATCTGCTGGAGCACATGGATACATATATGGCACATTTGAAGATGACGGAATTTCCATAGAATTTGTACCGGCTGCAAGACGGATGTACAAGACAATAGATTATCCGGTTACAAATTATACAAAAGAACTTGATGCCCGGAGCGATATCCTTCGTATCATAGATAAGGAAGGCAGAGAGAATATTTATACTGTAAATATAGTCAGAAATGATAACTGTGAGAAGAATTTTGATATATCTGAGTGCCTTTCAAAGTTCCGTGTTCTGGCTGTAAATGGGGAGCATTTTGATAGAAGTGATTATGAGAAGTACCAGAGGGCAAACAAAAATAATCTGTTTGGGAGTCTTATAGAACGAATGTATTCGGCAGATCTGGAACACAGGGAAGGTGTAAAACTGGCGGTTGACAGTATGATAGATGCATCAGGCATATATATGCATAGCAGTTATAAGATGGGCGAAGATATGTTTGATAATACCAGACGGCAGGTGCTTACGATATTGTCTGCACAAAAAGGGGCGTATGAGAAGGACTCTGATATAATCTCATATGAAGATACCAGGAGAAAATATGAAGTCAGCCCCGATGTTCTTGAGGAACTTAACAGTACCTGGGCCAGTGAGAGGGGAGTGGAACTTCAGATAAAGACACTTCGCAACAGATTGGCTGAGCTTCCCAGACAAAACAGAAGAAAAAAGATGCGTACAATATTCAGAACTGTGCTTGTGCCATTGATGCTGGCAGGTATTGTAGCGGTTTTGGTGCTTGCAGCTGTGGCTGGTAAAAACAGTGGGTATGCGGTTGGCGGTGCGCTTGGAAAAATTGTTTTTGTACTGATCCTGGTTACGGCGCTGCTGTATTATGCCGGGTATGAGATTTTCAGACATATGACTGGTATCAGACATCACTCTGATGGCACACAGGAGACGGACTCGGAGATCCTTATAAATGATTTGAAGGTTCTGGAGGATAAAAGGGAAGAACTGCATAAAAAGAGAGTAAGCCTTCAGACAAAAAATGGGTATAAAGAAAGCCTGCATGATAGTCTCAGCAGGCAGAGTGCAATTATAAAAGAAAAAATGTATTACATGGATTTATTGAATATTGCGGTAGAAACACTTGAAAAATATTGATGATGTCAATGTTTTTCTGAAATACTGCCATTATATTCTGTCTGTTCTGCTTTCACCAGATGTTTTTCGTTCTTGAAAGTGAGAATTGCGACGGTTTCTATTGATCCAAGTATAAGCAGAAAACCACAGATATCCATTGCGGTGAATGTGGTTCCGAGAAATATCCATGTGAGCAGAGCACTGGAGATCGGTTCAACTGTCACGAACAGGCTGGCCTTTACACTTCCAAGAATGCTGATTCCGATACCATATATGGTGAATGGGATAAGTGATCCAAATGTGGCAACGGCCATGGCGGCAATCCATATCCGTGGCTGCATGTGCGGAATGGAGAATGTCCGTGTAATGATAGCGAGAATGATCGATGCTGCAAGCGAGCCCCATCCGATTACGTTTATAAGGCCGTAGCTGTTGTAAAGTTTTTGAGGATACAGGCAGTATATAGTGAAACATACCGCAGAGCCAAGCCCCCATATAAGCGCCGGCTTAGAAACTGCAAGGGAGTCGAAACTGCCGTGTGTTGCTATGAGAAATATTCCGACAAAGGCGCAGACTACGGATACGGCCTCATATAAATGCGGCTTTTTGTGCATAACAACTGTTGTAAATAGAAGGATCATGATAATGTATGTAAACTGTATTACGGTTCCGGTTGCCGCATTGGAATGTTCAATTGAGGCAAAATAAGTGAATTGTACGCCCATGATGCCTGCAACTGAAAAGAATAGAAGAGAGCATATAGATTTAGGCCTTGACCATATAGTCAAGGCCTTTTTGTCACGCTTAACAGCGCTGATAAACAGTAGGACAACTCCAGATACAAACTGTCTTATTATTGATAATTGAACAGCATTTATATTGGATGACTGGAATATATATTGACCCAGAACACCGCTGATTCCCCACATGATTCCGCAGGATAGTACAAGAGCAATACCAAATTTCTGTGAACGAGTGTTGATCATAGTGTTATACCTCATCTTCTGTAAATTGACCTCATTTTAGCATTTGACTTTGCATATTTCAAGATTTCTTTACGCACGGAGCCTTTGTGTCAAACGACGGGTTAAATGCGTAGAAATTCTTGGAATCAAGATCTTCCTTCACTGATTCCAGACACTCTCCAAATCTCTGGAAGTGTACGATCTCCCTTGCGCGCAGGAACTTGATAGGCTCATACACGTCAGGATGATCCTTGCATAGACGGAGGATATTGTCGTAGGTTGAGCGGGCTTTCTGCTCCGCTGCCATATCTTCAAAAAGGTCGGTTATGACATCACCCTTGCACTGGAATTCGCATGCGTTAAATGGGATTCCGCCGGCGGCCTGAGGCCATATGCCTATTGTGTGATCGATATAGTATTTGTCAAATCCTGATGCCTTAATCTCCTCAATGCTGAGATCTCTGGTGAGCTGGTAGATGATGGTTGCAACGATCTCCAGATGGGCGAGCTCCTCAGTTCCGATGTCGGTAAGCGCCGCCTTAACCTTCTTGCCGGGCATGGAATATCTCTGTGACAGATATCTCATGGATGCGCCCATTTCGCCGTCAGGACCGCCGTACTGGCTGATGATGTCCTGCGCAAGTTTGGCGTTGGTTTCCTTGATGTTTACCGGAAATTGCAGTCTTTTTTCGTAAACCCACATTAGCAGTTACACTCCCCTTCCCATGGCCATGGGTCGTTGACCCATGAAAAATAATTATTGTCATTTACCTGATATTTGTTCAGTGGTCCATACATATTCGTATAGTCCTTCACGGCCTGCTGTCGCATATTCTGATAGTTTTCATAACTTGCCAGAGCCTGTTTACATGCAGGGTGAAGATCGAGATACAGAGCGATGTCGTCCATCGCAAATGAAACTTCGGTTATAAAGCGCATAAGCTGTTTCTTGTTCATTTTATTCATCACTGTTTCCCCCTTACTCCGCAGAATATGAGATTGAGTTCCTTGAACATAGTTCCCTCCATAAGACCACATTTGGCATCGTACAGATTGTCAAATGGCTGTTCGGGTATATATGCCATGCCGACAGGACGGCTGTTTGTAGAATTGGAACGGGACTTCATGTCAGTCCCCGATTGCTGGGCAGGTCTGGACTGCGGTGCATACTTAACTGTTGCGCCCTGGTTGTAGTAACAACGGTTCTGGACGTTTCTGTTGCAGTTTCTGCTTGAATCCATGAAAAAAGCCTCCATACATAAGTTTCTCATAATAAACTATGCAGGAGGCTCTGTTTTGTTACCGGATCAGATACCCTTCATTGATAACTGTATTCGGTTTTTCTTGAGGTCTACGCTCAGGACTTTTACCTGAACTATGTCTCCAACGCTGACAACGTCGAGAGGATGTTTTATGTAACGGTCGGACATCTCCGATATATGGACAAGACCATCCTGGTGGACTCCTATGTCGACAAATGCGCCGAAGTCGATGACATTGCGCACTGTACCTTTGAGGATCATGCCCTCTGATAGATCTTTCATGTCAAGGACGTCACCGCGCAGGATCGGCTTAGGCATCTCGTCACGGGGATCTCTGGCTGGTTTTTCAAGCTCCCGGATGATATCGTTCAATGTGACGGTACCTGTTCCAAGCTTTTCTGCCAGTTCCTTTATATTCTTTATGGATTTAGATATACCTGCCAGACGGCCACTTGAGATGTCGTCCGTGGTGTATCCCACACTTTCAAGCAGTTTTGCGGCGATATCATAGCTCTCAGGGTGGACTGAGGTTGCATCAAGCGGATTGGAACCTCCGCTGATCCTCATAAATCCTGCACACTGCTCGTAGGCCTTTGGACCAAGTTTTGCAACCTTGAGCAGCTCCTTTCTTGTATTGAAGCGGCCGTTTGTCTCTCTATAGTCCACAATATTTTTCGCAAGTGTCTTGTTGATTCCGGATATGTGCTCCATAAGCGGCGCTGATGCTGTGTTCAGATCTACGCCGACCTTATTTACCGAGTCTTCGACAACGGCGTCTAAGGCTTCTGTGAGCTTTTTCTGATTCATATCATGCTGATACTGGCCGACACCGATGGCCTTTGGATCTATCTTAACAAGCTCTGCAAGAGGATCCTGAACTCTTCTTGCGATGGATGCAGCGCTTCGCTGACCCACGTCAAAATTAGGAAATTCCTCTGTTGCAAGTTTACTTGCGGAGTACACTGATGCTCCGGCTTCGTTTGTGATGACATACTGTACAGGTGTGTCAAGTTCGCTTATCAGCTCGGCTATGACCATCTCAGATTCTCTCGATGCTGTGCCGTTTCCAACTGAGATAAGGGTGATGCCGTACTTCTTTATGAGTGCCTTAACAGTTTTCTTTGCCTCAGCAACCTTCTTTTGTGGGGCAGTAGGGAAGATGACCACTGTATCGAGTACCTTTCCTGTAGGATCTACGACTGCAAGTTTACAGCCTGTTCTGAATGCCGGATCCCATCCGAGAACGGTCTGTCCGGCGATCGGAGGCTGCATGAGGAGCTGCTGGAGATTTGATGCAAATACTTTGATGGCTCCGTCCTCGGCGTTTTCCGTCAGGTAACTGCGGATCTCCCTCTCTATGGCGGGAGCTATCAGTCTTGAGTAACTGTCGGCTATGGTATCTGAGAGTATTTTTGATGCCTCAGGATTATTTCCGGTGATTGTCTTTTTTTCGAGATAGGAGATTATCTCGTCCACAGGTGCATCTATCTTAACTGTGATAAATTTTTCCTTCTCACCTCTGTTTATGGCGAGAGTCCTGTAGCCGGTCATCTTGGATACAGGTGCTGAGAAATCGTAATACATCTCATATACGGACTCTGCTTCCTGATCCTTTGCCGCAGTTATCACGGTTCCCTTTTTGAGAGTGAGTTCTCTGATGGCGGTTCTGTAATCTGCGGTGTCTGAAATGTTCTCGGCTATTATGTCCATTGCACCTGATATGGCTTCGTCTGCAGATGCCACGCCTTTTTCATCTGATATATATTTTTCTGCTTCCTTTGCAATATCACTGCCCGGCATCTGAAGAGAGATGATGTTTGCGAGCCCTTCAAGTCCCTTTGCCTGTGCGATGGTTGCCCTGGTTTTTCTCTTAGGTCTGTAAGGTCTGTACAGGTCGTCGACCAGAACCATTGTCTCAGCTGCTTCGATCTCTTTTTTCAGTTCCGCGGTGAGCTTGCCCTGCTCGTCTATGCTGGCTATAACCTGAGCTTTTTTGTCTTCAAGATTTCTCAGGTATGTAAGTCTTTCGTGGAGAAGCCTGAGCTGTTCGTCGTTGAGCGAACCGGTGGCTTCTTTTCTATAACGTGCAATAAAAGGAATGGTGTTGCCCTCGTCTATGAGCTTTACCGCTGCCTCTACCTGATTGCTGCGGCAGCCTACTTCCTGTGCGATCTTTTTAATAATATCCATTTTGTAACTCCTTGTAAAAATTTAGTGCGGTTTTTGCCGTGCACATTTGTTAAGTATATAAAAAATACATGGATTATTCAAGGCTGCTATGTTATACTTTTAGCAGTTTGGGAACGACTGAAAGGGATAAAAGATGACAGACAGAATTCACAAGGCTATGGACATGGCAAAACACTATCATGCCGGGCAGATGCGCCGTGGACATGATGGACAGGTCTCTTATTATGAAGAACATATACTAGGCGTATATGGGATATTGAAGGATGAGTGTCATATTGATGACGAGGAAGTTCTGATCATTGCGCTGCTCCACGATACAGTGGAGGATACGGCGTGTACTCTTGATGACATAGAGGCTGGATTTGGCGAGGGTATCAGGAGAGAAGTAGATCTTCTGACACGTGTTGATGGAGAGCCGTTTTCTGTATATTCAAGAAGACTCTTTACCCATGCGTCGTACAGAACGGTACTTGTCAAGCTGGCTGACAGACTTCACAATCTCAGGACGATCGTGTATATGCCGGATAAGAGGTGGATACAGAAGAAAGTGAACCAGTCCTATACCGATATACTCAATCCGCTTCCTGAAACCATGAAGCATATTGACGGTAGATATAATGCCGAGATATATAAGCTGGCAGATATGATAGAAGACCAGATACTTGAGGTTCAGACTGTGCTGAATCTCAGGCACTGATGACTTTTATGGCACATTGACAGAGTGCTTTATTTAATAGAATATTCTGGTTTCGTCTATGATGTCGTAATGTCCATCCGAAAGATTTAATATTATAACGTTGCAGTTCTGCTGGAGCCCGCCTGTCCAGAAGTCAGCCATATCGTGTTTCTTCACATGCATCATCATGGCTTTGTTTATGGCGCCGTGGGCGACTATCATCACTCTGGAGTATTTGTTTTCCAGAGGCTCAATATATTCAGTCATGAATTTTGCAGCCCGCCTGCACAGTTCTTCAAATGATTCGCCGTGGCTTGTCGGTTTGTAAAGCTGTGGCTGCTTGAAGAAGTATTTGAAATCCTGACCTCCGTCTTTGAGAAGTTCGGACATATTCTGACCTTCCCAGTCTCCGAAACACATCTCCTTTATCAGGTCGTTTTTTATTATTGGAATGTCTCTATCCCCGACTATAAGCTGTGCAGTCTCATAAGCCCTTTTAAGGGGGCTGGAATAAACGACATCAAAATGTGTGTCTGCCAGATTCTCGCCTGTTATCCGGGCAAGTTTTCTTCCGTTTTCATTCAGTTCGATATCAGTTCTGCCCTGAAGCAGTTTCTTTTCATTCCACACGGTTTCGCCGTGTCTTACAATATAGATCTCCATGGTATGCGCTTACCTCCAAAACATCGCCTTTTATTATATGTTCTCAATCTGCCAGTCGATAGGTTCGACCCCGTGTGACTTCAGAAATTCATTTGTTTTGCTGAAAGGTCTGCTTCCCCAGAATCCTCTGTATACTGACAGTGGGCTTGGGTGTGCTGATTTCAGTATCAGGTGGTTTGGATTGTTCAGAAATGCGGCCTTTTTCTGAGCATATGATCCCCACAATATAAATACGATAGGGCGGTTCTGTTCATTGAGGATCCTGATCGCAGCGTCGGTGAACTGTTCCCAGCCTCTGCCCTGATGGGAGCCGGCTCTGTGTGCCTGCACAGTCAGAACGGCATTCAGCATGAGTACACCCTGGTCTGCCCATTTTTCAAGATAGCCGTTGTTGGGTATATAGCAGCCCAGATCATCGTGTAATTCCTTATATATATTTACAAGTGATGGCGGGATGGCAACTCCCGGTTTTACACTGAAGCTCAGTCCGTGCGCCTGTCCTGGTTCGTGATATGGATCCTGTCCGATGATGACACATTTTACATGTGACAGAGGTGTCTTGTGAAATGCGTTAAATATGTCGTCAGCTGGAGGGTATACAGTCTGGGTGTTGTAGGCGTTGCCCACAAAGTCAAAAAGTTTTTTATAATAATCTTTTTTGTATTCAGGCTTTAATTGTTCTGCCCAGTCGTTTGTGATAGGTGGCATGATTTTCATTCTCCTTTATAAATGCCGGAATCTGCATGAAAAACCGGCGATAGACCGATATAAAACAATGTCATTCTAGCACAGGTGGCAGATAAAGTAAAATGACGAAAAATGGGTATGAAAGAGGCACAGAACTTTAACTTTTAAGTTGTAAGAAATATTTTGGCATGATATAATCATATTATCTAGTGGCTTATAACGCATATTGCTGTTGTATGCCGTTTACATGGAATATAAGCCTGAAAGGAGCATATAGATATGGAGAAAGCATATACAACTATGAAGAAAGTGGGAGCATTGAATATTGCACTTGGAGTTATAACTATAGTGACTGGTCTTGTGGTCGGAATACTGATGCTCACTTCCGGTGGAAGCTCACTTAAGAATAAGAGATTTATTGTATGGTGATGTGCTGTGCAATATGATATAGATAGGGGTTGACATTCTGCTCATTGATGTGGTAGAGTCAACCTAGATAATGCGATGAAGAGGAGTAGTAGAGTTCTGGAGATATTCAGAGAACTGCCGGACGGTGCGAGGCAGTGGTCGATAGGATTTGAACTCGCCTTGGAGCAGCCCGCTGAAAACTTTATAAGTAGGATGGGACGGAGCCTGACCGTTATAGCAGGAGGATATAAGATTTACATCTGTATCTGTAACGAGAGCATACTATCAGTATGAAATAGAGTGGTACCGCGTAACTTACGTCTCTATATAGTTGGGAGATGTGAGTTTTTTTTATGCAATGTTCACATGACGATATCAGGGAGCGTTACAGAATCCTTTAAGTAGTTTTATGTAAATATTTTAGAATCAGGAGGATTTATCAATGAAGAATTATCAGAATTACAAGCGTGGTTACTATATGCCACCGGTACAGTCCACAGACTGGGTGAACAAAGAGTATATCGACAAGGCGCCTATATGGTGCAGCGTTGATCTGAGAGATGGCAATCAGGCACTCATAGTGCCTATGAGTCTTGACGAAAAGCTTGAATTTTTCAAAGCACTTGTAAAGATTGGATTTAAGGAGATTGAGATAGGATTCCCTGCTGCATCTGAGACAGAGTATGAATTCTGTAGAACTCTTATAGAGCAGGATCTCATACCGGATGATGTGACGATACAGGTGCTTACACAGGCAAGACCACATATTATAGAGAAGACGTTCAAGGCAATAGAGGGAGCAAAGAATGTCATTGTGCATCTGTACAATTCAACATCATTTGCCCAGAGACAGCAGGTATTCAGAAAGTCAAAAGAGGAGATACTTAAGATCGCCGTTGACGGTGCAGAGCTCCTCAACAAGATGGCAGATGAGTACGGTGTGCCATACCGTTTTGAGTATTCACCTGAGAGCTTCACAGGAACTGAGGTTGATTATGCACTTGAGGTGTGCAACGCAGTTATAGATGTGTGGAAGCCTACTCCGGACAGAAAGGTCATCATCAACCTTCCGGCAACGGTTGAGATGTCACTTCCACATGTATATGCAAGCCAGATCGAGTACATGAGCAAGAATCTTCATGACAGGGAGAACGTGATCCTGTCACTTCATCCACACAACGACAGAGGTTGTGGTGTGGCTGATGCGGAGCTCGGAATTCTCGCCGGTGCAGACAGAATAGAGGGAACTTTATTTGGTAATGGTGAGAGAACAGGAAACGTGGATGTCATAACTCTCTGTATGAATATGTTTACACACGGTGTTGATCCTGAAATCGATCTCAGCGATATCCCAAGCCTTACTGAGATGTATGAGAGAGTAACCGGAATGAAGGTTTATGAGCGTTCTCCATACACAGGTAAGCTTGTATTTGCAGCATTCTCAGGTTCACATCAGGATGCTATAGCAAAGGGTATGAAGTTTAGAAAAGAGCAGGGTGACGGAATGTGGACCTGTCCATATCTGCCGCTTAATCCTGAGGATATAGGAAGAAAGTATGACGGAGATGTCATCAGAATAAACAGCCAGTCAGGAAAGGGTGGAATTGGATTCATCCTTCAGACAAAATATGGATTCGACCTTCCAGCCAAATTCAGAGAGGATCTTGGCTATACTGTTAAGGATGTATCTGATAAGGAACACAAGGAGCTCAGTCCTAAGGAAGTGCTCGACATATTCCAGAATACATATGTCAACATTGATGGACCTATCAAGATGCTTGAGAATCATTTTGTACAGGGTGATGGAATATCAACAGAGATAACCATACTCAAGAATGGTGAAAAGAAAGTATACCATGGCAAAGGAAATGGACGTCTTGACGCTGTCAGCAATGCAATCAAGAAGCACTTTGACATTCAGTTTAAGGTTGTATGCTATGAGGAGCATTCTCTTCAGTCTGGATCAAACTCCCAGGCGGTTGCATACGTTGGAATAGAGAAGAAGGATGGAACTGTTACATGGGGAGCTGGAATAAAGGATGATATCATAGATGCATCAGTACATGCTCTTGTAAGTGCAGTGAACAGAACAGGAGAGATCTAATATATACGCTGCAGAAAGTCTGCGGCAAAAAAATAAGGGGTTGCTTTTGCAGCCCCTACTTTAATTTCTTGTAGCAGTATCCGATGATGTCTTTTCTTGTGACTATTCCGATAAACTTGTTCTGGTCATCTACCACAGGTACAAAGTTCTGAGCCATGGCTCTTGCGATCAGATCCTCCATGTTTGAATTGATCGATACTGAAGCATATTCGAATTTCTTTGGAATGTCAGCCAGGAATATGTTCTCCGCTGTCTTAAGTGCGCTCATCGAATTGCGTTTACAGTACCATAAAATGTCACCCTCTGTTATAGTTCCCACATATTCACCTGTGTTTGATAAGATCGGGATTGCGGAGTATCGGTGTATCTCCATCTTCTCAAGTATCTGTCTCAGGGAAAAAGTATCCTCAATGTATGCAACCTCACTTTTAGGTGTGAGAAAAAATAAAATATTCATGTAACCTCTCCTTGTACAATCAGTCAGTATTATTTGTTGCAGTCATTCTTATGACATGCATAAATGATCTAAACACCCCACAACATATAACTAGATTATAGAATATATTTGCGTCAGTTTCAATTAATAAACTGTGAAAATAGAGTGACCACGACAGTAAAAAGGTATTGTGCCGGAAGCATTTTCTGAATATAAGACAGAAGTGCTGTAATAAGTCTGAATTTGTAAAATTCTGTTGTTAAATAATAGACCATTTGTTATTATAAAGGTAGTATGCAAAAAAACTAAAGGAGGTCTGTATGGGATCGGACAATGTTTTCCAGGAAAATCAGGAATATCTTATAAAGGCAAAGGAACTGGTTGTTGCGATTGATGATATGCAGGACAATCTGGATCAGGCGAGAAGCGCACAGAAGAAGACTTCCCGCAGCATCTCTCAGGAAGAGAAGGGGCTGGCGGATGAGATCAGTTCTACCTTAAAGAATAGAAAGAATGAGATAGAAGACGGATATGATGAACAGCTATCAGCGAATGGAGCGAAGATAAGACAGCTTCAGTCTAAGAAAGACAAGAAGAAGAGTGAGCGCATGGGCAACAGGATAGAGAGCGAGACTGCGTCTCTCAATGAGAGCAACAGACAGTTGAAACTCCAGTCCAAGGAACTCTTTAAGCAGAATCATGTATCGGGTTTCTGCAACACAGGATTCTTTTATTGTATGTTTGCACCAAGTGGAGCCGGAGAGATATTCAGGCTGCTTCTGCTCATACTTCTGTTCTGTGGAGGTATACCTGCACTTGTGTCGGCGGTACTTTCGTATACGGTGTTTAAGACTGGTGTTCACACCATGGCGTATATTGTCATAAGCATGGCTATTATCATATTTGAATTCATCATTTATTTTATAGTTTTCAATGCCACAAAGGTAAAGCATCTTGATGTCGTGAAAGAGGGCAGAGCACTTAGGAATAAGATCAAGGCGAACAACAGACAGATCAATGTGATCAGGAATTCCATAACAAGAGATAAGGATGAGAGCGTATACAATCTCGGCAAATACGATGAGAAACTCAGTGAGCTTGAGGCTGAAAGAGAAGAGATCAGCAACAGGAAACTTGAAGCTATAAAGGTGTTTGAGAATGATACAAAACAGGTTATCACAGATGAGATAACAGGAAGAAGACAGCCAAAGATAGATTCACTCAAGGAAGAACTGAAAGCTCTTGAGGAGAAGATCAATTCTATGGAGAGCAGTCTTGCTGATATGCAGAGCCATCTGACAGACAGTTATGTCACATTCCTCGGCAGAGATCTCTGTACAGAGGAGAAGCTTACTGATCTCATAGCTATTATGGAGGAGGGCACAGCCAGCACAGTATCCGGCGCCATAGAAGTATACAAAGGAGAGAGTTAGTATATCTGCAAGTTGATCTACATGTATATATCAGCCTATAACATTTACCAGTGCTCTGGCGATGCATGTTGCCATGGTGCTCACAGTGTACAGTCTGGTGCTTTGCAGAAGACTGAGGCCAGGCTTCCCAGAAAGATTTACGATCCCGGTGATGGAGATATCTCCAATTGCCGGGAGTTTTTTATTTACACCGATACCCGGATAGAGCGGAGTGTTTGAGAGGGTTATAAGACCGACATCAGAGGAATGCCCCAGGGAGGCATCTATGGCTATCACGGTGGGGGATTCGTGAGTGGCGTAGATGTTGCGGATATTTTCCCGCAGGTTCAGTGCGTGGACAGGTTTTTTCAGAGTACCGTACACATTGCAGTTGTCACAGGTCTCGGAAAGTATGCTCCCTGTTATGGGACCGAGTGCATCGCCTGTTGCACGGTCCGTTCCTATGCATAGCACGACGATATCGTTAATGTTGTGCTTATCATGGTGAATGAGATTCGATATCTTTGAGGAAATAAGTCTGCTTGCATCAGGTCTTGCAGGGTCAAAATATTCAGTTCGACAGGCTTTTTTTCTCGATATATTCATACTATAACTCCTGAGTGATCGTTTATAGTATAGAGTATTTCCAAATTTTGCAAAGTTTACACATGGGGGATCATATTCTTAAATACAAATGAGGATATATGTAGTAAATGCCAGAAAAATAGGGTGCGATGCAGAGCAGAATGTGACAGCTTTTTCTAAGAAAACATTTGCGCATGATGCTATCATTCAGTCTACAAAGTTTAACAGGAGGGTGGACTTCGATGATAGAGATTATATACGATGAGACTAATGAAAGCGCAGGGACAGCATCCGCGGGAAGAGGCAGATACGAATTGCCTAAGAATATCAGACAGGTGGGGAATGCGCCGGGAAATTACAAAATATATGTTGAAGATTATGTAATGACATACCTGAGAAAGATAGCCTCACCGGGCAATATGAACTGCCGTGGAGCGATCCTCCTTGGCAAGGTGTATGATGATGAGCAGGGCAAGGTTATATTTGTGAGCGGGGCAGTGGATGCCCAGAACCTTGAATTTGATATATCCATGATACACTTTGGAGACAGTGTGTGGAGCAGTATATATTCGGAGATAAACAAATATTTTGATGATCTGGCAATAGTGGGATGGTTTTTGTCCAGAATGGGATTTTCCGCGCTTATAAATGATCAGATGAAAAAACTGCACAGAGATAATTTCCCTGGAGAAGATAAGCTTTTGTTCCTTATGGACTCTCTTGAATGTGATGAGGCATTTTACTATTACCAGCATGGCAACTGGATGCGGGAAAAAGGATACTATATCTATTATGTGAGAAATGAGAAAATGCAGAATTACATAATAAGCAGAAAGAGCAGCTCTTCCGAACCGGCCCAGGACAATGTATTGCTTAAGGATAAAACCGTGGTGGAAAATTTCAGGCAGAAGGACAAGAAGAAAGAGACGGTTGTCAGGAAATCCAGGGTGGGTGAGACTGTGGCGTGCTTTGCTGTTGTGTGTGCACTGGCAGCGGGAGCATTGTGGTATATCTCTCCCGAAACAGTGGATAGGATCGGCGATAAGATAAGCGGCGGTGAAGGACAAGGGGAAGTCCAGGTGTTCATGAACAGTGGACACACATCTGGTTCTGTGGAGACCGATGTGAAAAATGATGCTGCAAATGGTGCGGATGGCGCATCAGAAGCACTGTCTGCAGAAAAAAAGCCGTCAACGCAATCTTCAGATAATACACTTACAGCAGATGGCGATATCACTGAGACGGCTGCGGATCACGCAGATGAAAATAACTTGTCAGAAGTAATGACAGATGAGATGGGGGCAGATGATGCGGGAAAGGATGCGGCAGAGACAGGACAGATCGATGATACATATGACCAGGCTCAGACAGAACTGGCGGATGCCGGGGAAGACATATATGTTGTACAGGCTGGAGATACACTTGTCAGCATAGCAATAAAACTATATGGCGATGTGGAAAATGTGGAAGAGATCGCGGCGGCAAACGGACTTGGCATAGACGACCCAATCTATGAGGGACAGAAATTGGTTATTCCAAATGCAGATTAAAAATGCTATAATGAGCGTGTTTTTTACATAGACATGAACAGCGATAAGGTAACTTAAAATGAGCTGATGTTAAAAGAAACAGAGGAAAAATTATGAAATTATTCAGCAAGAAAGATGCGAAGAAAAAAGAAGCAAAAGATATAAAAGATACAGGGAGAGTAAATGAGAATGGTGTTGAGCTGGATCAGACAGAGACAGCCCCTGATGATGATATGGATGATGAGAACACAGGGGGCGGTGACGACATAGAGCCAGATAAGACTGAAAGTAATATTATAGAAGTCAGACGCGCCATGGGCAGGAAAGGAAAGCTTATCATGGTGGCTGCGCTGGCGGTGATCGTAGTGGGGATTGTGACTGCGCTTATGAGATATAATGCCATAAAGACATATACTCAGTATAAAGTTATATCTTCCACAGAGACGTCTGGAGACAACATAGCAGACTATCTTGTTTTTGCGGGAAATGTGCTCAAGGTAACAAAAGATGGAGCTGCGTATATAGATGAAAAAGGTGTTGTGAAATGGGATGTCAGCTATGCAATGAAGATGCCACATGCTGAGGTGTGCGGAGATTATGCAGTTGTGGCAGATATGAACGGAAAAGATGTGTATGTATTCAATATTGACGGTGAAGTCAGCAGACAGACTCTGGCATATGATATATCAAATGTGGATATAGCAGAGCAGGGAGTGTATAGTCTTGTCCTTGTGGGAGAAGACGGTAATTATATAAATGGATATGACAAGGACAGCAGTGTCATATATGAACTCAAGACATCCATAGAAAAGAGTGGATATCCTATGGATATAGATCTGTCGAATGACGGTCAGAAGCTTGTCACAAGTTACATGAAGGTTCAGGGAACACAGGTGCAGTCTGTGATAGCTATGTACAACTTTGGATCTGTTGGACAGAATGAGAATGCTGACAGAATGATGGGAAGTTATACTATTGATAATGCAATATATCCTATAGTAAAGTTTACGGATAATGACAATATTGCATGCTTTGGCAATAAGGATATAAGACTATATTCAATGAAAGAAAAACCAGATGAGAAGAGTGTGATAGATTTAGAGTCCAGAGAGATGCAGGGAATCTTTTATAATTTTTCGTATGTGGGCTATATAGCACTGTCCGGACAGGATAATAAAGCCAAATATAAAATGTATGTATATGACGATTCGGGAAAACTCAGATCAGAGATGGATTATGCCGATTCATTTGAAAAAATATATGCTACAGAGGATGAGATAATAGTTGTGGGAGATATGGATTGTTCTATTTTTAGACTGAATGGCAGTGTAAAATTCCAGTATTCCTTCAAAAAGAATCTTGTAAATGTGGTTCCAGATTCCAACAAAGAAGAGTATGTGGTTATATTTGAGAATGAAACACAGACTATACAGTTAAAAGGAATGTAGGGAGGAAGTGTATATATGAATCTGATGCTCCTTTCGGCTGTTGCCATAGTGCTCATATGTGTGCTTGTCGGTTTCAGGCGCGGCCTCATAAAGAGTGCGGTCAGTGCAGTAGGGATAGTTGGTGCCATAGTGCTCGCAAATATATGTAATCCATATGTGAATGATTTTTTATGCAAACATACAGAAGCCAGAAATATAGTCCATGATAAAATAGAAAAAAATCTTGGCCTTGACGACATAGGGGATAAACTGTCCGTGTATGAGCAGGAAGACTATATAGAGAAGCTGGATCTGCCGGAGATAGTTAAGGATTATATACGTAGTGGAGATAAAAAAAATCAGGCTGCTGCAGACAATGCAGAGAAATATCTTGATTATGTTACAGATTATCTGACAGATATGGTAATGAATGGAATAGCATATATTCTTACTGTATTTATCATCGCTCTGTTACTGCTCATAGCACTCGGTATTTCAAATATTCTGTCAGGGATACCTGTCGTAGGAGGAATAGACAGAGCAGGTGGAATTGTGTTTGGACTGGCTCAGGGAATACTTATTGTGTGGCTTTTGATGCTTATTATTACGTTTTTGTCAGCATTTTCCTGGGGAAATGAGATGATGGCGATGATAGATGAAAGTGCTATTTTGTCGTATGCATATAAAGAGAATATTTTTTTGAAATTTATAGTTGACATATTGGGGAATATTTAGTATAGTTTCACTTGCTGGTTGTGACTGGCACTGATCAATAGCAATTTTCAACTTTACTCACTGGAATATGATGATAAAGAAAATGAAAAAAACTGTTGACACACACACTTCGGTGTGGTAGTATTTAGAAGTTGTCGCCGAAGAGGTT